>CAMFKX010000274.1 GCA_945957375.1 uncultured Roseiarcus sp. | reverse complement strand
ACCTGGTGGATGACGTGAAGGCGGCGCTCTCGGGCATGCTGTCGCCGACGATGCGCGAGACCATGCTCGGCAACGCCCAGATCCTCGAGATCTTCCACATCTCGAAGATCGGCAACGTCGCCGGCTGCCGCGTGACCGACGGCGTCGTCCAGCGCGGCGCGCATGTCCGGCTTATCCGCGACAACGTCGTCGTCCACGAAGGCAAGCTCTCCACGCTCAAGCGCTTCAAGGACGAGGTCGGCCAGGTCCAGGCCGGCCAGGAATGCGGCATGGCGTTCGAGAACTACCAGGACATGCGCGCCGGCGACGTCATCGAGTGCTACAACGTCGAGGAAATCCGCCGCACGCTGTAAGGCGGGCGGAGGACGGAGGCCATCGTCATGAGAGGCCAGGTGACGCGCGCAGCGGAAGGTTTCGACCGCCGGGCTTTCACGGTGGCCGAAGTCCTGCGCATGCAGGACGCCGGCATCTTCGCGGAGAAAGAACGCTTCGAGCTGATCGAAGGCGAGATCGTGCCGATGCAGGCGAAGTCGAGCGCCGATGAGCTGATCAAGATCACGCTGACGATCGCGATCGCGCGGGCGCTGCCCGACGAAATGTGGATGGGGGTCGAGTCGACGCTGTATCTGAGCCCGAAAACCTTCGTGGAGCCGGACCTCACCCTCTACCAGAGGGGGCCGAAGCTCGAGGACGTGAAGGGCAAGGACATCCTGCTGGCGATCGAGGTCGCCGCAAGCAGCCTCGCCTACGACCGGGGCCTCAAGGCGCAGCTCTACGCGCGCTACGGCGTCAACGAACTCTGGGTGATCGACGCCAAGCGTCGCGCGACCTTCGTCCATCAGGGGCCGGAAGGCCGAGGATGGCGGTCGATCACCGAGCGGGGGCCGGAGGAGCCGTTGACCTTCCCGGCCTTGCCCGGGTTTTCCGTCTCGCTGGCGACCGTCTAGGCCGGGCAGCGGCCTCTTCCCGCGTCAATCCCTGAAATCTTGTCGCGCCGCAGGCGCGAGGTGCGCCAATGTCCCGATCTCCCAAATCCCCTTCGCCGACCCATCGCCTCGAACGCGTCGGCGAACTGATCCGCCACGCGCTCGCCGAGATCCTCGCCCGCGGCGAGGTGCTCGACGACACGCTCGAACATCATCCGGTGACGGTGCCGGGGGTGCGGATGTCGCCCGACCTCAAGCTCGCGACGGTCTCGGTGATGCCGCTCGGCGGCCGCGACGCGGCGGCGACCGTCGACGCCTTGAACCGCCACAAGAAGGAGCTCAGGACGCTGATCGCCCGACGGATCAATCTCAAGTTCGCGCCCGACCTGCGCTTCGTGCTCGACTCGAGCTTCGAGGCCCAGGCGCGCATCGACGCGCTGCTGAAACGGCCGGAGGTTGCGCGCGATCTCGCCCCGCGCGACGAGTCCGGGGAGGACCAGGCGTGAGCGACGAACCGGAAGGTCTTCCGGCGCCCGAACGCGCCGCCCGCGGGCGCGGAAAGCCGCAGCAGAAGCGCTCGACCCGGGTCGAGGTCAACGGCTGGATCAATCTCGACAAGCCGGTCGGGGTGACCTCGACGCAGGCCGTCGGCCGGCTCAAGTTCCTGTTCAACGCCAAGAAGGCCGGTCATGCCGGCACGCTCGACCCGCTCGCCTCCGGCGTCCTGCCGGTCGCCTTCGGCGAAGCCACCAAAACCGTGCCGATCGTGCAGGAGGGCGCCAAGGCCTACCGCTTTCGCATTCGCTGGGGCGAGGAGAGCGCCACCGACGACGCCGAGGGCGAGATCGTCGCCCGCTCCGACAAGCGTCCGAGCCCGGCGGAGATCGAGGCGATGCTGCCGCGCTTCACCGGCCTGATCCAGCAGATCCCGCCGATGTATTCGGCGATCAAGATCGACGGCGCGCGCGCCTACGATCTCGCGCGCGACGGGGAGACCTTCGAAATCGCGGCCCGGCCGATTCACGTCTACCGCCTCGCGCTGATCGAAGCGGACGCCGACACGGCGGTGCTCGAGGCCGAGTGCGGCAAGGGCGGCTATGTCCGGGCGATCGCGCGCGATCTCGGTCGGGCGCTCGGCTGCTACGGGCACGTGATCGAGCTCCGGCGCACGCGCGTCGGCCCGTTCACCGCCGACGCCGCGGTGCCGCTCGAACGCCTGCCCGACGACGCCGAGTTGATGGCGCGCGCCATGCTGCCGCTCGAAGCGGGCCTGTCGGAGCTGATGGCGCTGCCGATCGACCGCAATGGCGCGGCGATCTTGCGTCGCGGTCAGGCGCTGCTGGTGCGCGGCGCCGTCGCCCCGGAAGGACTCGCCTGGGCGTCGTGTTTCGGCGCGCCGGTCGCCTTCGGCGCGATCGAAGGCGGCTACTTCATCTCGACGCGGGTGTTCAATCTCAAGGGATGACGTGGCTGCGCGTTCGCGCGCCGACCGATCTTGACGGCCTCATGCCCCGCCGCCCCGCTTTCGCGGCGGCGGGTCGCCCTGCGGCAATATGCAGCATCGCGCCCGCAGGATATGTCTTCAGTGAGAACTTATCGAATTCGTATCCTGTTTCCTGAAATGTTTACGCGTATTATTGCAATCTAAATTATTGAATGTGTTGATACAGTTTTGTTTACCTAGCAGGAATCGGTCCTGGCGTCGGCATCATGATGACGGCGATTACCTTCTGACTTCGCTGGAATTCGCGCTCATATTCGCGTTGCCTTAAATTTAGCTTCAGGCATGCTTATCCGGTCTCGCGCCTGCTTCAGGTCTTGATTGGATGTCCGTGAACGATGTGCTTGTCATCGCGAAAAGGAGTGTTCAGGTCTGGCCCCGGCTAGGCAATCCAGACTGGCGGATCGCCGTCCTCGCCGCCTCGGCGGCGGCGGTGATCGCCACGGCCGCTTTGGCGGGCTGGGTCTTCGAGGCTTGGCGTCTGCCGGTGTTCGGGCCGGGCGAGATCCCGCTCAAGCCGGCGACCGCCCTGGGGCTCCTGACCTGCGCCGCGGCGTTGCTGCTCGCCGCGCTCGCCCCGCGGGCCGACCGGACGCGGATCGCGCTCGGCGCGGCGGCTTCGTCCTTCGGTCTGGCGGCGCTGTTCGAACACGCGGGCGCGACCGGTCTCGGCGTCGACAATCCGTCGGCGCTCGACGCGTCGCTCTTCCTGCCGGAGTCGATCGTCTCCGCCGCCGCCTTCGTCGCGCTCGGCGCCGCGCTGATGCTGTCCAAGACCGGTTCGGGGAGGCTCCAGGGCCTGCGCGCGGCGCTGGCGGGCGCCGTGATCGTTGCGGCGCTGACCGGGATCTTTGGGCATTTCATCTCGCCGATTGATCCCTCGATGCACGGAAGCCTGTTGAGCTTCGGCCTGCCGACGGCGATCGCCTTTCTCGCTTTGGGGGTCGGCGTTCTCGCCCTCGACCGGACCGATAACGCGGTCAGCGATTCCGTCGGCGTCGTCGCGCCGATCATCGGGCTCGCGGCGATGGCCGGGCTGGTGGCGGTCACGTTCGTGGCGGTCGATCGCCAGCACCACATCCGCGAGGATGGCCGGATGGCCCGGACGGCGGCCGATTCCCTCGGACGGCTGCTCGATTGGCTGCGCGACGCCGAGATCGGGCAGCGCGGCTATTTGCTCACGGGCGCCGAGTCGGACCTTCAGCGCTATTCCTCGGCGACGCCGCGGATCGGCGCCGAGATCGCGGCAATGCGGCCGCTGTTCGCCGCCAGCCCCGAGACGCGCCAGGCGCTGGAGCACATCGACAAGCTGACAGAAGCCGAGCTCGACGAGCTTGGCCGCACCATCGCCCTGAGGCGCGGCGGCGACATGGCCGGAGCCGTCGCGATCGTCGATCGCGGCGACGGCCGGCGGATCATGGGGCAATTGCGCCGGGACATCGCGCAGACGCAGGACGCCTGGCTTCGCCACGCCGACGGCCTGCGGGACGCAGCCGACCGAACCCTGACCTGGCTGCAGTACGGGACGCTGATCGCCGTATCGGTCGTCCTGACCCTCTCGGCGTTCCCCCTGCTCGACGCCCGCCGCCGCTTCGCGCTGATGCGCCAGGCCCAGACCCGGCTGGCCGACGCCAACCAGGAGCTCGACCAGAAGGTGGCGCAAAGGACCCAGGTGCTGGTCGCCGCGCTCGATGCGACGCGCGCCGCGCTGCGTTCGCGGGAGGAAGCGGAGGCGGCCCTGCGCCGAAGCGATCGGCGGCTCGGCCTGTTGCTGGAGACGTCCGCCACCATGGTGTTCAGCGTGAGCCCGGATGGACGGAGAATGCGGCGCCTGACCGGCGCGGATGCCTCCGCGGTGGTCGAGACGGTGCACGAGGACTGGCTCGAGAGCCTCGTCCCCACCGAGGACCGCGCCAGGGTCATCGACGCGATCGAGCTCGCCAGGCGCGCGAAAGGTCCGTTCGAACTCGAGCATCGCATCCGCAAGCCGGACGGATCGCTGGGGTGGGTGGCTTCGCGCGCCATCCCCGTGCTCGACGACGAGGGCGAGATCGTCGAATGGTTCGGCGCCGCGACCGACATCACCGCCCGCAAATCGGCGGAGCTGGCGCTGCAGGCGAGCGAGGAGCGGCTTCGGTTCTCCCTCGCCAGCGCACGCGCCGGCGCATGGCGCTGGACCATCGCGTCCGACGACCTTTCCTGGTCGCCCGAGATGTTCGAACTGCACGGAATCGCGCCGGACGAAGCCGGAAGCTCATACGGCGGCTGGCTCGCCTCGATTCATCCCGACGACCGTATCGAGGCCGAAAAGACCGTGCAACTGGCGCTCGCCAACCGCGACCGCGAGTATCGGGTCGAATATCGCGTCCGGGCGCCGGCCTTCGGCGCGCGCTGGCTGCTCGGGGTCGGGCGCATCGAATACGCCTTCGACGGGACGGCGCTCGGCATGTCGGGCATCAGCCTCGACATCACCCGGCAGAAGCGGGCGGAGATCGCGGCGCGCGCCAGCGAGGCCGCGCTCGGGCGCAGCGAACTGCGTCTGCGCAACGCCGCCGACGCAGCCCGGCTCACCTACGCCGAGATCGATCTCCTCGCCGGCGGTCTCACCGTCGCCGAGAATTTCGCCGCCGTGATGGGCTATGCGCCTCGCGCCGTCGTCGGGCCCCGGGCGGTCGGCGAGATCATCGAGGATCTGGTCCGGACCGAAGATCCCGCGGCCCGGGCGGCGTCGCTGGAGGCGATCCAGGCCCTGCTCGCGGGCGCGCCGCAAGCGAAGCTGGAGTTGGAGGTCCGCCGTCCGGACGGGACGTCGAGGCGGATCGAATCGGTCTGGACCGTCGAGACCGGCGGCGACGGAAGCCCGGCGCGCCTCTTCCTCACCAACCTGGACGTCACCTCGCTCGTCGAGGCCAAGTCCGAGGCCGAGCGGGCGAACCTGGCCAAGTCCAAGTTTCTCGCCGCGGCCAGCCACGACCTGCGACAGCCGGTGCAGTCGCTGGTCCTGCTGCTCGGCCTGGTCGAGAAGCAGGTCCGGGACAATCCGAAGGCCCGGCTGACCGTCGAAAAGATGAGCGGCGCGCTCGCCGGCCTGAACGGCATGCTGACCGGCATCCTCGACCTGTCGCGGCTCGACGCGGGCGCCATCGAGCCGGAGACCGAAATTGTCGGCGTCGGCCCCCTGCTCGATCGCCTTGCGGTCGAATACGGACCGAAGGCGTCGGCGCGCGGCTTGCGCCTGCGCGTCAGGACCGCGGATCTCTGGGTGTCGACCGACCCCGCCCTGTTCGAACGCGCGCTGCGCAATCTCATCGAGAACGCGCTGCGCTACACGCCGCGCGGCGGCGTGCTGATCGCGGCCCGCCGTCGCGGCGGCTGCGCCCGGATCGACGTGATCGACACCGGGATCGGCGTCCCGGCGGAAAAGCAGGCGGAAATCTTCGAGGAATTCCACCAGCTGCACAATCCCGGCCGCGACCTCGGCCAGGGTCTCGGTCTCGGCCTCGCCATCGTCGCGCGCCTCGCGGCGCTGCTGGGAGCGCGGGTGGAAGTGTCGTCGCGGCCGGGGCGGGGGTCGCGCTTTTCGCTCCTCCACCCGCTCGCGCCCGACGCGAGGGCCGAGGAGGCGGTCGCGCAGGGCGAACCGAACGAGGTTCGCGGCTCGGTGCTGATCATCGAGGACAACGACATCCTGCGCCTCAGCCTCGAGGCGATGGTGGCCGACTGGGGCTATGCGGCCACGGTCGCGGCGAGCGGCGAAGAGGCGCTGACCCTGTGCTCGCGCGGCGCCCGTTTCGACGCGATCGTCACCGACTATCGCCTCGGCGACCGGCTGAGCGGCGTCGAGGCGGCGCTCGAGATCGAACGCGAGCTCGGCCGCGTCCTGCCCAAGCTGGTCCTGACCGGCGACACCGCGAAGGAAAGTCTGGCGGAGATCCACGCCAGCGGCTTCCGCTATCTTCACAAGCCGGTGTCGGTCGACGTTCTGCGGCGCAAGCTCGCCGAATTGCTGTCGGCGTCGTGAGCTACTTCCAGGCGTCGAACGCCTTGTCCAGCATCGCCTGCCCGTCGGCCGACTTCTGGAACACCAGCTTGGCGATACGGTTGTCGTTGAGCAGCAGGGGGAAGTCGAACCAGGCCCTGGTCTGCATCAGGTCGAGATTGCGCGCGGAATCCTGATCGCCCTTGGCCAGCGCGAACAGGAAATAGTCGTCGCCGATCTTGACCTTGACGGCGTTGAGCGCCTCGGAGGCGGTCGAATCGAGCTTGCGCATCTGCGGCAGGCCGACGTCCTTGAAGCCGCGGATCGGCGCGCCGTCCTGGAAGGTGAACTTGAGGTCGATCGTGTGGGTCGCCTGCAGGGTCGGGTCGGTGTTCTTCCTCAGGATCATCGCCGCGTGCATCTTGAGGTCGGGGATATCGGCGTCGGCCTCGACGGCCACCGCCGCCGGCTGGCCCTGCGGCGCCGGGATCGTCGACCAGACGGTCGAGCCGAGGTTGACCACCGGCTTCTGCGGATTGTCGGCGGATGCGACCAGCATCGCCGCCCGCGCCGCGTTGGGCAGCGCATTCGGCGCCGGGGCGGCTTGCGGCGAAGCGCCAGCAGCCGGCGCAGCCTCCTGACCTTCCGCGCCGGACGCCGACGCGTCCCCCGCCCGCGATTGCGCGCGCTGCGCGATCTTGGCCGGCGTCTGCGCCGCTTCCGGCGCCGCCGGCGGGTTGATCGCGAGGTCTTGCGGCTTCTGCCGCATCAGGATGGCGGCGGCGGCGACCGAGAGGACGATTCCGGCCATCACCGCGAGCACCGCCCAGAGCCAGGAGGTCCGCTTCTCCC
>CAMFKX010000273.1 GCA_945957375.1 uncultured Roseiarcus sp. | reverse complement strand
ATCGGTCTGCGCGACTGGGCCCATATCGGTCAGGAATCATGACCGATGGTATTAGTCATCGCCATAATCCAAACGGAGCCTGACTGCGCGCGGTTATTCGCGGACGCCAACCCGCGCCAGGAACGTCGTCCGCGTCGCTTCGTCTGCGGCCTCCCATGCGTCGATAAGAGCCCGCAAAGTAGGACTATCGGCTTTGGCGGCTCGCGACGTAATCACGTCGGCCTCGACGGGCGTCGCCACTTTCGCCGCCGGGCGAGGCTTGGGGATCGGGTCGGCTCGCCGCGCCGCGGCCACGGCCGCCTCGATCTCGTTGGGCGCGCTTGAAGTTGTGATAGGGGCCGGCGCGGGCTTGCCCTCAGCCTCGGCCGCCGCCTTGGCACGCGACGATATGGCCTTGAAGTCCCGTGCAATCGTCTTGGGAGTCACGTTCAGGTCGGCCGCCGCTTTTTCGCTCGCGGTCGGCAAGATCGGGACATCGTGTCCCGAACTCGAGCGCCGGCCGCGTGCTGATAAGCCTTCGGCGACTTCGCCCGTTTGCTTCAGTAGCGCGACGTACTGGACCCGGTGCAACTCCTGTTCCGCTTGGCTGAGCGGCGCACGCAAGAGGTTCTCGATAATCTCGGCCATCTTCGCCTGTTCAGCGTTGAGACCGAGGATGCGCGCCGGTATCTCCTGCCAGCGTCTCAGCTCTCCATTGCGCTTCGCGCGCGCCAACTCAGCGCCTCTGCGAAACGCCGCGAGCCGGTGCGCGCCGTAGACCAATCGATACTGCGGCTTCACGCCGTAAGCGCGGCCCTTCGTCTCCACGACGCCAATTGGCTGAAGAAGGCGGGATGCGGGGAAAAGACCCCCCCGGCTCAAATCCTGGTAAATCTCATCGACGTGCGCGTCTGAAAGCGGTCGCTGACGTTCGGCAACTTCAATGCTCTTAATCGGAATTGCTTGAATGTAGTCGTAGGCCATCCTTCTTTTGTCCTATGAATCGAGGGCGGCTGTCAACGGAATGGTCACCGGAACCCCGGCCAACGCGCTCTATGCGCAGCCGAATTGCCGGTCGTCGGGGATGTAGCGGCTTGTCCCCGGTCATTCGTTCTGACAGTCATAAGGAGGACTATGGGGTGGCGCGCAATGGCGACTAAACGCAGTCAAAAGGCCATCCTGTGGGGTGCTGTGGCTATTCTGTTAAGTGCGCTCGTTAGCAACTCGGCGTGGTCTGACGATATCGATGCGGCGAAGCAAGATATGATGGCTTGTCTGGGAAACGTTTCGACGCCGCGCAGTGGGGTAGAGAAGAGCGTGGAGGTCGAAATCCGGCGCGATGTAGCTTCATGCGGTCGAGAATATGTGACTGGACTGCAACGCGCGGGATTGAATCGGATGCAGGCCATAGCGACCGCAGTCCTCGACTCTTACGAAGTCTTGGGATGCCGCTACGCTAATCCTACGGATGACGACTTCCAGAACACTCCGCAGGGGATGCGCGTTGTGACTTGCTCGTCCGCAGCCCGCCCGTGAACCGGAAGAGAAAATTCGCGCGACTCAAATAAACAGTTCGCGCACTCGCATGAATACCTTGCCAGTCTCAGACGCGCGCCTTACCTTCCTTTCGATCACAGCATCCAAAGGGATTTCTCGGTTCAGCGCGTCGGAGAGATCAAGTCCGTCAATACAGATGATGTTCTTGGCACGACCAAACGCGGTCAATCCGGCTTCGCTAAACCCCGCGTTGCTGACGAATACCCCGCGTGTCCAAACGGCCTTTTCCCCAATGTTGCCCTGAAAGCCATGTAGGTCAGCTGCTGCCGTCATCTCATTCTGCCACTTCGCCTCGACAAGATAAACGTTGTGGTTGAGGACAAAGCTGCCATCGATTTGCTCGCCCGTAATCCGAAACCCCTCGCGCGCTTCCATACCGAAGGAGTTGAAGAGCCGGGTCAGAAATTTCTCGAACGCATAACCACGCGGAGCTGGCTGCATCGCGGCAACTGCCATCAAATCGTCGTGCAACCATTTGAACTTCGATCTATCAAATGCCGGCTTTGGATCATCACCGCGCCCTTCAATACCATCTCCGCCAATTCGCCCTAACAGTTGGAGTAGTTGCCCTTCAGCATTCTTGACGTGTTCCGCCCTTTCATAACGTGTTCTTTGCGTCTCGCGATAATTCCAAAGCGCTCGTAAAGCAGCAACCGCAGCTTCATTGCTCACAATTTGGAGATAGCATTTCAGACGTTTGAGTTTGGAAGTTCCATTTCTCTGATACACCGGATCATCTATATCGACATTTAGTTCGTCTGCAAAGAAATGACTGAACGTCCTGTCGCTGAAATCAAGCACGTAGCCACGGTTGTCCGGCGGCTGAAAAAGGTCATCAATGATCTGCAAATCAAGGGTGCGTACGTTGGCCATTTCCGGTCCGCGTTAAATTTCCCTTCGCTCGTTGATCAATTCCTTAACACAACTAACATGATTCGGCCATTAGAGTCCCCGCCGGCTAGATGGGCAGGGGCGGTCGCGCGGCCCAAACACACCCCCGCCGGCTCGAAAAAGCCCGCCCTGAGGCCCGCCACGCCTTCGAAAAGTGGCGGGTTTGTAAGTGCGCGGCCTGAAACCCCCTGTTTTCGGGGCCTTCAGAACGATCAAATCATATTATGCGACGTTGGCGACCGCTCCGAAGGGCACGACGTTGCCCGCGAGCGGCTTGCCTTCAAGGTGGCTGGCCCAAATATCGGCCCATGGCCTGCGCTGTTCGGCCGCCCCCTCTCGAAGATACGCCTGACCCGCCGCGCCCACCAACTTGTGCGCAAGCGCCTCCTCGCCGAGATCAACGGGACAGCCGTGCTTATGAAGGAAGGTGCGATAGGTCGTCCGAAATCCGTGCGTCGTTACGTCGTCAACGCGAAGCGTGTTGCGCATCAAGCTTGCGATCGCGTTCAGCGTGAGCGGCCCGCCGTTCCGCCCCGGCCACACGTATTCGCCCTTGGGCTGGCCCTTCAGGAGTTCGATGCAACGGGCGCTTAGCGGAGTGACGTGCGTCGCGCGCCCCTTCATGCGGGGCGCAGGGCAGGTCCAAAGCCGCGCGGTCAAGTCGACCTCGTCCCAGCGCATCCCGAGGACTTCTGACGTGCGCGATCCGCAAAGGATGATGAACTCGAGAGCGCGGGCGCTCACGTAGGTTCCCTGGAACGACCGCAGCCGAGCGATGAACGCGGGCACGTCCTCCCATTTCATCGCCGGGTGATGCTTCGTCACGTGCCCCTGTTCGGGAAGGCGCTTCAGCAGCTTCGCCGCCGGGCTCGTCTCGATCATCTCGCAATCGACCGCGTAGCTAAGCGCGGCTCGCCACGTCTGGACGACATGCTTCGCCATAACCGGCGACTTCTGCCACAGAGGCAGAACCGTTTCGCGCAACACGTCCGCGGTCACGTCGGCCAGCGCCACCTTCGTCAGATCGGGGAACGCCCGGCGCAAGGCGTAGTCGTTCGCAATGAAGGAGGTGCGCGACCAGGACTTCTCCTTATGCGCTATGTACTCCTCAGCCATCGCGCCCCACGTGCCACGCCCCTTCGCGGCGACCTTCGGGCTGATGCTCTCTCCTTTATATATGCGACCGGCGAGCGTCGCGGCCTCGGCGCGGGCCTGCGCCAAGGTGACATGCTGACAGGGGCCGAGAGCCTTTTCGCTGACGCGCTTCGTTTTGGGATCGGTGTACCGGAAGACCCAGCGCCGGCCCGTGCCCGAGACGTGCAGATAGAGGCCGGGTGAAACTCTTGTTTTTCCTGTAGTTTTGACAGCCGCGACCTGAGCCGCTGTTAGATCCTTCATGGTGCTTACAATGCCTCTCGTTCGTGACACGAGCCGCGCTTACAAAGCGGCCCGCGCACACGTGCTAGTGTCTGCTTCAACAGACCACAATCCCGAGAGGGGTGTCAATCAATCGCGAGCTATTTCAAAGGCTTGTGCTTTTCGGTGCTTCAACAAATCACCTTCGCCTAGTGGTGCCAAAATAGCGCCAGAAGAATGATGATCGGTATCGGCACGCCGAGCAGCCAGAGCAGAGCGCCTCGTCCAAATCCCATCTCATCCTCCTTTGAGTCCACCGGCTTGACAACGTTCCACGCCAGAAACGGTTCCGGTGGAGCGCCGACCTGAGTCAGGGTTTCCCGCTGGCTTCGGCCGGGATTTGGGCGAAGGATGCGGGGCGCTCGCCGACGGAACGGGCGGGGAAGAGCGCCGAAGCGGCGCCGCCGTCGAGTTGGCCGAGCCGGCGTCGCGCCGCCAGATCGAGGTCGATGGCTCGAAAAGCGATCCGTGCGTCAGGCTCCCGGATCGGGGAGGCGTGGTCATGAAGAGAGCGTTGTCCGGAAAGGCCATGGCGCTCGCGGGCGCCGCCTGCGCCAGCGTCGGCGTTTCGGTCGCCGGCGCCGGCGAGATCCTGACCTACGCCGGAGCCGGGTTCACCGTGTTTCGCGAGCCGTTCGCCGCCTCGGACCGGGTCACCGCGACCATCGACCTGGCGAACGCGCTGGTGTCGATCCTGCCCGCCGAGGCGACGCCGACCGCGTTCGAAGTCGGCGACGGCGTCGAGACGATCGCGAGCAGAGACGATTACCGGCCGGACGCGCATTTCCGATTTCACGCCGATCCGTCCGGAGCCATTGTCGATTGGGACGTCGAGGTCGCCCACAGCCGCAACAGGCTCGACAGCGCCGACGCCATCCGGACCGGCGGCTTTGCCGGGACCTTCGAGGATCGCGGGACCTTGGGCGGCTACGCCTATGGCGTCGGCTACGGCTACGTCCTCGACGCCCCCGGGAACTGGACCCGCTCCGCAACGTTCGGCGTCCCGGAGTCGCCGACGCTCGCCTTCGGCCTCGCGGCGACCGCCTCGCTCGGGCTGCTCGCCGCCGGCCGCCGCCGCCCTGCGCAGATCTGATCCCCGCACAAACCGGCGCGCTCCGGCAATTTGCGCTTGATTTCTGGGGAATGTTCTGCAAACGTTCCTGAACCGCAAGGCGGGAGCGTAAGATGGTGGCGCGGGTGTCGACGGTCGCATTCGAGGGGGTCGAGGCGCGGCCGGTCGACGTTCAGGTGCATGTCGCCGCCGGGAACGTGGTGTTCAACATCGTCGGCCTCGGCGACAAGGCGGTCAAGGAATCGCAGGAGCGGGTGCGCTCGGCGCTGATCGCCTCGGGGCTCGCGCTGCCGGCCAAGCGCATCACCGTCAATCTGGCGCCCGCCGACCTGCCCAAGGAAGGCAGCCATTACGACCTGCCGATCGCGCTCGGCGTCATGGCGGCGATCGGCGCCATCCCGATGGACGCGCTCGAAGGCTATGCGGTCATCGGCGAACTGGCGCTCGACGGAACGGTCGCCGCGGTGGCCGGCGTGCTGCCCGCCGCGATCGCCGCCAACGCCGCCGGCAAGGGGCTCATCTGCCCGGCGCCGTGCGGGCCCGAAGCGGCCTGGGCTTCGGCCGACCTCGACATTCTCGCGCCGCGCTCGCTGATCCAGCTCGCCAATCATTTCAAGGGCGCGCAGGTGCTGTCGCGGCCGCAGCCGGGCGTGCGCCAGCCCGCGGGCCCACAGCCCGACCTGCGCGACATCAAGGGCCAGGAAAGCGCCAAGCGCGCGCTCGAGGTCGCCGCCGCCGGCGGGCACAACCTGTTGATGAGCGGCGCCCCCGGGGCCGGCAAGTCGATGCTCGCCCAGCGCCTGCCGTCGATCCTGCCGCCGCTGTCGCCGCGCGAGCTTCTCGAAGTGTCGATGATCCACTCGATCGCCGGCGCGCTCGCGGGCGGCGCGCTGACCGACCGGCGGCCGTTCCGCAGCCCGCACCACTCGGCCTCGATGCCGGCGCTGGTGGGCGGGGGGGCGCGCGCCAGGCCCGGCGAGATCTCGCTCGCCCACAACGGCGTCCTGTTCCTCGACGAGCTGCCGGAATTCCAGGCGCAAGCGCTCGACAGCCTGCGCCAGCCGATCGAGACCGGCGAGGTCGCGATCGCCCGCGCCAATCACCGCGTCGTCTATCCGGCGCGTTTCCAGCTGATCGCGGCGATGAATCCATGCCGGTGCGGCCTGGCCAACGAGCCGGGCTACGCCTGCAAGCGCGCCCCCAACGAGCGCTGCGTGGCGCAATATCTCGGGCGGCTGTCCGGGCCGCTGCTCGACCGGTTCGACCTCGTCGTCGACGTCCCCGCGGTGTCGGCGGCCGACCTGATGACCCCTCCGCCAAGGGAAGGGTCGACCGAGGTCGCGGCGCGGGTCGCGGCGGCGCGTACGATCCAGCTCGCCCGCTACGCCGACCTCGGCCTCGAGACCGTGACGAGCAACGCGACCGCGCCGGCGAGCATGATCGAAACGATCGCGAACGCCGACGACGCCGGCCTGCGGCTCCTGCGCGACGCGGCCGAGCGCCTGCGGCTCAGCGCGCGCGGCTATCACCGGGTCCTCAAGCTCGCCCGCACGCTGGCCGACCTCGACGGCGGCGGCCCGGTCCGGCGCGTCCACCTCGCCGAAGCTTTGTCCTATCGCGGCGCGCCCGACCGCGTCGCCGCGGCGGCGTGAGCGCGGCCTGGCAATGTCACCGGACTTCGAACCAGCCGCCGACGCCGGCCGCGCGATGTTCGGGGATGGCCGATTCGATCGGCCACTTGCCGGGATTGTCGGCGACGAAGGCGATGTGGAGGGTGCGCCCAGGCTGCACCAAAATCGTGTCGCGCCAGTACGGCTCCCAGCCGTCGTCCATCGCGTGGAGGAGGCGCGCGACATGGCCGCCGAGCCGCATCGCCTGGACCACCTGGGTCTTGTTGGCGATCGCGAACACTGTCGGCGCGCCGCGCGCGAGCTTCGCCAGGGGCCGGGCGCCCCAGTCGACGAAGGTCTCCCCGTTGATCGCGAACGGGGCGCCGCCCCCGCCGGCGACGACGATGTCGAACGTGCGGGCGGCTTCGAGCGCGATTTCGGCCGGCAGGGCCGGGTTCGCCGGCAGACGGACGGCGCGCGGGCGCGCTTCGATCGGCTCGCCCTCCGCCGCGATCGCGACGAACGGCAGGTCGGCGCCGGCGTCCTGCCTCAGGACGAACCGGACCTCCGCGTCCTTCTCCCGCGGGACGTCGAACAGGAGTTCGAAGCGCGCGCCGGGCCCCATCGGGAACTGGTTGCGCAGCGGCTCGAACGGGTCGTTCGGCTGGCCGTCGACCGCGACGATCGCCGTCTTCGTCCCGTCGACCGCGACATTGGTCAGGCGGGCGGTGGCCGCGTTGCCGAGCCTCAGGCG
>CAMFKX010000272.1 GCA_945957375.1 uncultured Roseiarcus sp. | reverse complement strand
ACTTTATGGTTAGGCGGGATATTCACAGCCTGTCAACTATCCGCGAGTAGGTTGCGCGCTCTATTCGCGACAATACAGCGCAATTCCTGCGGCCGGCGGGGAACAACAGATGGCCGGCCGTGGCGCAGCGGCGCTTCGTGTCAGGCCGGACGTCATCGAGGCGCCCCGATTGCAGCGTTGCAGGAATTCGGCGGTAAGGGCTTGGCCGGCGACATTTGCGTCCGGAACGCCGCCTGCGGCTCCGGCTCTATCCCGGCCGTCCGCAGAAACCGTCGCCCGCGCCCGCATCAGCCGGTGACAAAGTCCCGGCGCCTGCGTAAACCTTCGCCCCCGTTTCCCGAACACGCGGACAATTTGACGATGCCTTCGAAGGCCGACGGACCGACGACCAAACGCCCCTCGATCACCGACCAGGAGGCGCTGCAGTTCCATTCGCGCGGCCGGCCGGGCAAGCTCGAGATCACCCCGACCAAGCCGATGGCGACCCAGCGCGATCTGTCGCTCGCCTATTCGCCCGGCGTCGCCGTGCCGGTGAAGGCGATCGCCGCCGATCCCTCGACCTCCTACGACTACACCGCGCGCGGCAACATGGTCGCCGTCATCACCAACGGCACCGCGATCCTCGGCCTCGGCAACCTCGGCGCGCTCGCCTCGAAGCCGGTGATGGAGGGCAAGGCGGTGCTGTTCAAGCGCTTCGCCGACGTCGACTCGATCGACCTCGAGGTCGACACCCAGGATCCGGAAGAGTTCATCAACGCGGTCAAGTACCTCGGCCCGTCGTTCGGCGGCATCAACCTGGAAGACATCAAGGCGCCCGAGTGCTTCATCATCGAAGAGCGCCTGCGCGAGATGATGGACATCCCGGTCTTTCACGACGACCAGCACGGCACCGCCATCATCGCCGCCGCCGGCATGATCAACGCCATCCACCTCACCGGCCGCGACGTGAAGACGACCCGCCTCGTCTGCAACGGCGCGGGCGCGGCCGGCATCGCCTGCCTCGACCTGATCAAGGCGATGGGCTTCGAGCCGAAGAACGTGATCCTGTGCGACACCAAGGGCGTCGTCTACCGCGGCCGCGAGGCCGGCATGAACCAGTGGAAGTCGGCGCACGCCGTCGACACCCCGCTGCGCACGCTCGAAGAGGCGATGGTCGGGGCCGACATCTTCTTCGGACTGTCGGCCAAGGGCGCGCTGACCCCCGAGATGGTCAAGTCGATGGCGCCGAACCCGATCATCTTCGCCATGGCCAATCCCGACCCCGAGATCACTCCCGAAGAGGCGCATGAGGTCCGCAAGGACGTGATCATCGCCACCGGGCGCTCCGACTACCCCAATCAGGTCAACAACGTCCTCGGCTTCCCCTACATCTTCCGCGGCGCGCTCGACGTGCGCGCCAGCACCATCAACATGGAGATGAAGGTCGCCGCGACCCGGGCGCTCGCCGAGCTCGCGCGCGAGGACGTGCCCGACGAGGTCGCCTCCGCCTATCGCGGCGCCCGCCCGCGCTTCGGCCGCGAATACATCATTCCCGTGCCGTTCGATCCGCGGCTGATCCACGTCATCCCGATCGCGGTCGCCAAGGCGGCGATGGAATCGGGGGTTGCGCGCCGCCCGATCGTCGATCTCGCCGCCTACAAGTCGCAGCTCTCGGCGCGGCGCGATCCGATCGCCGGCGTCATGCAGCGGATCATCGACCGGGTGCGGCGCACGCCGCGGCGCGTCGTGTTCGCCGAGGGCGAGGAGGAGCAGGTCATCCGCGCCGCCTATTCGTTCGTCAACCAGGGCCTCGGCAGCGCGAGCCTGGTCGGCCGCGAGGACCGGGTGCATGCGGTGGCGACGGCCGCCGGGCTCGACCTGGCCGACAAGGGCATCGAGATCCACAACGCCAAGCTCTCGCACCGCACGGCGCGTTACGCGTCGCTGCTCTACGAGAAGCTGCAGCGACGCGGTTATCTGATGCGCGACTGCCAGCGCCTGGTGAACCAGGACCGCAACTATTTCGCCGCGGCGATGGTCGCCGAAGGCGACGCCGACGCGATGGTGACCGGCGTCACCCGCAACTTCTCGATCGCGCTCGAGGAGGTGCGCCGGGTGATCGACGACCGGCCCGGCCACCGGGTCGCCGGCGTCTCGATCATCATCGTGCATGGGCGCCCGATTCTGGTCGCCGACACCGCCATCACCGAGATGCCGGAGGCCGAGGATCTGGCCGAGATCGCGATCGAGGCGGCCGGCGTGGCGCGCCGGCTCGGCTACGAGCCGCGGGTCGCGCTGCTCGCCTTCTCGAACTTCGGCCACCCGGTCGGCGATCGCGCCAAGCGGGTGCAGGACGCGGTGCGCATCCTCGACCACCGCCGGGTCGACTTCGAATACGACGGCGAGATGGGCGCGGACGTCGCCCTGAACAAGGAGCTGATGGCCGCCTATCCGTTCTGCCGCCTGACCGACACCGCCAACGTGCTGGTCATGCCGGCCTATCACGCCGCCGCCATCTCGACCCGGATGGTGCAGGAGCTCGGCGGCGCGACCGTGCTCGGGCCGCTGATCGTCGGGCTCGAAAAGTCGGTGCAGATCGTCTCGCTCGGCGCCAAGGATTCGGACCTGGTCAACATGGCGGCGCTGGCGAGCTTCAACCTCGGCGGGTAGGCCCTCATCCGGCGCTTCGCGCCACCTTCTCCCCGAGGGAGAAGGGGAGCGCGTCCCTCTCCCTCAGGGAGAGGGACAGCGGCCGGCGGCCGCAGGGGGAGGGTCTGCGGCGCGGCCCTCGCGGCGCTATCCCACCGGAACCTTGGTCGTCTCCGGCTTCACGAAAGCCTTGAGGTAGAGCGCCTCGCGAAGCTCCGCGGCCTGCCCGAGGAGCCGGGCGCCTTCATGCAGGATCTTGCCGAGCCCCTTGTGGCGCGGCGGTCGGGCGGCGCCGGCGGCCATCGCGGTCGCGAACCGCTGCCCGCCCTCCGCTTTCGCCAGCAGGTGATCCTGGATCGCGACCGCCGGGACGAGTTGATAGATGCGCAAGCCGAGCCGGCGCGCATTCTTGGGGAAGATCGCGTAGTCGGCGGGCAGCGTCGGCGGGTCGGTCAGCGCCAGATAGCGCTCCGCGCCCGCCCGCGTGACGACGTAGGCGGCGCTGCTCTCGTGGCGGGAGTAGAGCCGCGCGACCTCGCGGCCCCCGCTCGCCGGCCGCCGCTCGCCGAGCTTCACGGTCTGGAAATAGGTGTCGATCTTGACCGTGTGCGCGTCCGCCGGGACCCAGCCGCCGTCGCCGACAAGGGCGGCGAAGCCCGAACGGATGTGGAGGTCGTCCTCGAGGATGCAGGCGTGCGTGTCCGGCGTCGCGAGGAACGCGCGCCAGGCGCTGCGATGGCTTTCGAGGCAGGCGATCTCGAAGCGCGTCAGTCCCCCGGGTTGATCGCGGAACTTCGCCCCGTCGACCGCAGGCGTCCGGAGGAACGGGATGTCGCCGAGCGTCTCGCGCATGTGGGCGAGGCGCGCCGCATCGCGGTCGAGGTTGATGACGAAGACCTGCATCCGGCCCGGGCTCAGACCTTCATCTGCGCGCCGAGCTCGACCACGCGGTCGGACGGCAGGTTGAAGAAGTCGGGCGCGCTTGCCGCCTGTTTGCTCATGGCGATGAACAGGCGGTCCTGCCACTGCGGCATGCCGGAATTGGCGGCCGGCCTCAGCGTCCGCCGGCCGAGGAAGAACGAGGTCGTCATGATGTCGAACTTCAGGCCGGCCTTGCGCATCGCGGCGAGCGCGCGCGGGATGTGCGGCTGCTCCATGAAGCCGAAGCGCAGGGTGACGAGGGTGAAGTCGGGCGACAGCGCCTGGATCTCGAAGCGGTTGGCGTCGGCGACACGCGGCGTCGTCTCGGTGCGCACGTTGAGGAGCACCACGCGCTCGTGCAGCACCTTGTTGTGCTTGAGGTTGTGCATCAGCGACGAGGGCGCCGAGGTCGGGTCGTTGGTCAGAAACACCGCCGTGCCGGGAACCCGGACCGGCTTCGACTTCGCCAGCATCTTGATCAGGTCGGCCATCGGGATCGAGTCGCGATGGGTCTTGATGTTCAGGATCCGGCTGCCGCGCGACCATGTCCACATCAGGACGAACATCGCGCCGCCGAGCATCAGCGGCACCCAGCCGCCGTCCAGCACCTTGTAGAGGTTGGCGATGAAGAATCCGACATCGATCGACAGGAAGCCGCACACCAGCGCGATCGCCCCCCACAGCGGCCAGCGCCAGAGCTTCCAGACGACGAAGAAGGCGAGCGCCGTCGTGGTCACCATGGTTCCGGCCACGGCGATGCCATAGGCGTTGGCGAGCGCGTCGGAGGAGCGGAACAGCAGGACGAGCGCCAGCACGCCGAGCAGGAGGACGCGGTTCACCCGCGGGATGAAGATCTGCCCTTCCTGGGTCGAGGACGTGTGGACGATCTCGAGGCGCGGCAAGAGCCCGAGCTGGATCGCCTGGCTTGCGAGCGAGAACGCGCCGGTGATGACGGCCTGGCTGGCGATGACGGTCGCGGCGGTCGCGAGCAGGATCAGCGGCACGAGCGCCCAGCTCGGCGCCATCAGGTAGAATGGATTCTCGACCGCCTTCGGGTTGGTCAGGATCAGCGCGCCCTGGCCGAGATAGTTGCACACCAGCGCCGGCAGGACGAGGAACAGCCACGCCGCCTGGATCGGGCGGCGGCCGAAATGACCCATGTCGGCGTAGAGCGCCTCGGCCCCGGTGACGGCGAGGAACACGCTGCCGAGCACCACGAAGCCCAACGACCCGTGGTGGAGGATGAAACCCACTCCCGGCGCGGGGCTCAGCGCCTCCAGGATCTGCCACGCGGCTGCGACATGAATCAGGCCAAGCGTCGCGTTGATGAGGAAGAAGACCAGCATGATCGGCCCGAAAAAGGCCGCTACGCCCGCCGTCCCCCGGCTCTGGGCGGTGAACAGCAGCACCAGGATGACCACGGTCGCCGGCAGGATGTAGGGGGCGAGGTCGGAGTCGACCTGCTTCAGGCCCTCGAGCGCGGAGAGCACCGAAATCGCCGGGGTGATCATCGCGTCGCCCGAGAACAGGGCCGCGCCGGCCACGCCGAGCAGGAACGCGATCACCGTCTTCTGGCCGAGGGCGCGCTGGGCGAGCGCCTTGAGCGACAGGATGCCGCCTTCGCCCTTGTTGTCCGCCTGCATCAGGAAGACGACGTATTTCGCGGTGACGATGATCAGGAGCGCCCAGATGATCAGCGACACGACGCCGATCACGTCCCGCGGCGTGATGTCGGATTCCTTGAGTTGTCCGAGCGCGGTCTGGAGGGCGTAGAGCGGGCTCGTGCCGATGTCGCCGAAAACCACGCCGATCGAGCCGAGCGAGAGAATCCAGAAGTTGCTCGTCGAATGCCCGTGGCCGCCTGCGTCGACCGGGTGGGCCGCGACCGGAGCCGGTTCCTTGATGGCGTTTTCGGACATCTATCGTTCGAACCCCAAAGGCGATGGCCGAGCCCGCCAAAACGGCGCAGGTCTATACTCTCTCCCGCAACCGCCGGAAAGGGAGGCCAGTTCAGTCTTTCGCAGCGCGGCCGTCGTCATGACGTCGCACCCTCCCGCGCGTGTCCGGCGATGAGCGCAGCCGTCTTCCCGGGCTGCTCGACGCCGGGAATGTGGCCGGCGCCCGCGATCACCTCGAAGCGGGCGGAGGGAATCGACGCCGCGGTCTCGCGCACCAGCGCGACCGGGGTCGAACCGTCCTCGTCGCCGACGAGGCAGAGGGTCGGGACCGCGATTTTCGCCGTCCACGGCCGCAAATCCGCGCGCTTTAGCGCCCCGCAGGCGGCGAGATAGCCCGGCTTCGGGCTGCGCGTCAGCATGGTCCGCCAGCCGACCAGCTCCGCGCCTCGGTGGGCGCGGAAGTCTGCGGTGAACCAGCGCTCCATGACGGCGTCCGCGACCGCCTCGACGCCGCCCGCCTCGATCGCGGCGATCTTTGCGTCCCAGCTTGCGTCGTCGCCGATCTTGGCCGCGGTGTCGGACAGGACCAGCGCGGAGAACAGCGCCGGACGCTGGCGGTAAAGCTCCTGAACGATCAGCCCGCCGATCGAAAGGCCGACGATGGTCGCCCGCGCGACGTCGAGCGCGTCGAGCAGGTCGCCGAGGTCGCGGGCGTAGTCGGCCATGTCGTAGGGGTCGGGGCCGGTCTCGGACAGACCATGGCCGCGCTTGTCGTACCGAACGACGCGGAAATCGGGCGCGAGCAGCGACGCGACCTCGTCCCAGATCCTCAAGTCGCTGCCGAGCGCGTTGACGAACACGATCGCAGGCTTCCCGCGCCCGCCCTCGTCGCGGTAGTGGATCACGCCGCCGTTCGCCCGGACGAAGCCCATCGAAGGCCATCCCCTCACTTGTGGTTCGCCGGCTCGATTCTCGGCGGCGGCGCTGTCGGCGTTCGATTCGCGCGCAGATCCCGGAAAAACGTCCACCAGTACCACAGGAGCAGAATCGGCGCGCCAATGTCCACAGCGACGTCGACGCCGGGGATGGGCGTCGCCGGGAGGGCGACCATGCCGGCCGCGGCGGTCGCGCCGACCCGCCAGCTCAGCGCGACCATCATGCGCTTGAGCGGGTTGTCGTCGGGCATGCGCGAGACGATCACCAGCAGCGCGACCAGGATCGCGCTCATCGCCACGATGAAGATCAGCAGGTCGCGGACGATCGCCTCGATCGAAGCCAGGGCGTCCATGCGGTGCTCCTCCGGATCCTGTTCCCTCCAACCCCATAGGCGCGGTAAAGTTCGCCGACAAGCGGCGCACTTCGGGAGGCGAATATGGGCGCGATCGAACACTGGCATGAGATCGCCCGCGCCAGGGACCCGGCGGGCCTCGACGCGCTGCTCGCCGACGACGTCGTCTTTCATTCGCCGGTCGTCCATTCGCCGCAGCGCGGCAAGGCGATCACGACGAAATATCTCGCCGCGGCGCTGCACGTGCTCGGCAACTCGGAATTCCGCTACGTCGAGGAGTGGGTCGGGCCGTCGTCGGCGGTGCTCCAGTTCGCCACCGTCCTCGACGGCGTCGCAGTCGAGGGCGTCGACATCATCCACTGGAACGCCGACGGCCGGATCGACTCCTTCAAGGTCATGGTGCGGCCGTTGAAGGCGATGGAGGCGGTGCGCCAGAAGATGGCCGCGGCGCTGACCGGCTGACGGCGCTCCCTCGCCGGCAGGCCGAGCGGGGCTTGCGCAAAACAGCGTGCTCGGCGGCGACGTCCGTCGCGCCGCCGCGCCTGGCT
>CAMFKX010000271.1 GCA_945957375.1 uncultured Roseiarcus sp. | reverse complement strand
CTGCGTAGCCGTCCATCGCCGAATTGGCGAACGGCGGCTGGGTGCGCAGGGCGCGCATGTCGCGCGCCAGCACGCGGCCATGCGCCTCAGCGAGCGCGACCGACTCCTCGCGCAGCGGCGTCTCGGCCGAGGCGAGAACGCGCGCGAGCGCTTCGTCGACAGTGATCAGGCCGCTCATGCTTTCCGTTCCTCCGCCCGCCATTCGCCCGACTTGCCGCCGCGCTTCTCGAGGAGCCTGACGCCCTCGACGCTCATGCCGCGGTCGATCGCCTTGGCCATGTCATAGATGGTGAGGCAGGCGACCGCGACCGCGGTCAGCGCCTCCATTTCGACTCCCGTCGGTCCGACGCAGCGCGCTTCGGCGCGCACCGACAGGCCGGGAAGCGCCGGATCGGGCGCGATGTCGACGACGACCTTGCTGAGCGCGATCGGATGGCAGAGGGGAATGAGTTCGGAGGTCTTCTTGGCCGCCATGATCCCGGCGATGCGCGCCGCGCCGATGACGTCGCCCTTCTTGGCGTCGCCCGCCAGGATCGCGGCCAGCGTCGCCGCGGCCATCCGTACGCGGCCTTCGGCGACCGCGACGCGCGCGGTTCCGGCCTTGTCCGAGACGTCGACCATGCGCGCCTCGCCCTCGACGCCGATGTGAGTGAGGCCGTCAGTTCGCATGGTCGCTCGCCCGTCCTGGCCATCCAGGTCTTTCGCCCGCCGGCCCTTCAATCAAAAATTGCGGACGAGGGCAATTGCCGGAAAAAGAACGCCCGGACCCCGGGGGCGAGCGCCAGGGTCCGGGCGTTCGCGCCGGAGCGGACAAGCCGGGAGGCTGCGACCCGTCCGCTCGGGAAGCGCGCGACGAAAAAAGTCGCCGCACCCTTTGTCAGGTGCGGCGGATCAAGGTCGGCCGTGTGCGCTGGGGACAAGGGCCGCACTGACGGCGTCGTCGGGCAACGGACCGGGCTGCTCGACAATCCGCCAGCCCGTTCGATCACGCGCTCGACGAGACGACGCCAGGCGCCGGCTCAAACGTGGGAAACGCCGGCCAGGACCACCTCCGACAACAGGGGGCTCGACTGCTGCAACGGCGTGTTGGTCGCGTTGACGTAGACGAGCGTTTGGTTCGGGCTCGAGAGCAGACCGATGGAGCCAGGGTTCACCGCGCTCGTCGTGCTGGTCAAGGTCTGGGTGCTGTAGTTGGCGCCCAGGATCGCCGA
The DNA here is from genome assembly GCA_945957375.1 of uncultured Roseiarcus sp. GTDB lineage: Bacteria > Pseudomonadota > Alphaproteobacteria > Rhizobiales > Beijerinckiaceae > Roseiarcus. The sequence goes on along the minus strand of CAMFKX010000271.1, from coordinate 6,161 downwards.
GAAATCGAGCTTGTCGTGGACCGCCCCTTTCTGCGACCCGTTGAGGAAGCCCCAGATCGTATCCGGCGACGACTCGGGGCTGTCGCCGGACTTGAAGACGAACGTGTCGGCCTTGCTGTGGTTGGCGACCGTGATGGCGTCGACTCCGCCGCCGCCGGTGATCGTATTGCCGCCCGACGACGAGGTGACCGAGATCGAGTCGTTTCCGCTGCTTCCGGTGACGTTCGTGATGCCGGCCGCCGCGGCGGCCGTCCCGAGGGTGACCTTGCTGGCGCTGGTCAGCGAGAGATTGAGGATATTGTGGGCGTGGGCGAAGTCCGCGTCGCTCACCGTCGGCGCCGAGAGGGCGATCGTGTCCGAGCCGCCGTTGCCGTAGATCGCCGTCGGAGAGGCGAGCGCCGCCTCGGAAGCGAACGAGAAGATGTCGTCGCCCGGCGTTCCGTCGATCCAGTGGGCGGAGGCGAGGCTCGAATTCCCCGCCGCATCGGTCGCCGTGGCGGAGAAGTCGCGGATCGCGCTGTTGGACTCGCCGGTCGCGTACGACCAGGCGCCGTTGGAGTTGGCGGTCGTCGTTCCAAGCTTGGCGACGCCGTCGTAGACCGTGACCACGCTGCCGGCCGCCGCTGCGCCGGCCAATCTCCAGAGCCCGCTGCTCAAGGTCGCGTTCGTGATGGACGGCTGAAGCGGCGCCACCGTGTCGACGGTAAAGGCCGGCGAGATGCTGGCGCCGCTGGCGTTGCCCGCCGCGTCCGTCGCGGTCGCCCTGTAGCTGTAGCTCCCGTCACCCAAATGGCCGAGCGTCACGCTCCACTTACCCGAAGCGTCGGCCGCTGTGGTGAACGCCGGCGACGTCGCTAGGTTGAGGTACACCCTGATCGTGCTGCCCGCCTCGGCCGTCCCGGCCAGGGTCTGGCTCGCGGTGTCGTTCGCCGCATTGACGTAGCCGCCGGCCACTGATGCGTCCGACAGCGTCGGCGCCGAAGGCGCTTTCGTGTCGACAGTGAAGACAAGCGGGCCGCCGCTGCCGGCGTTACCCGCCGCGTCGGTCGCGATCGCCTTGTAGCTATAGGCGCCGTCGGCCAGATGGCCGAGCGTCACGCTCCAGTTTCCCGAACTGTTGGCCGCCGTGGTGAACGCCGGCGACGCGGCTCCGTTGAGATAAACCTTGATCGTGCTGCCCGCCTTGGCCGTCCCGGCAAGGGTCTGGGCTGTGGTGTCGTTGGCGGCGTTGACGTAACCGCCGATCACGGACGAATCCGACAGCGTCGGTGTCGAAATCTGGGTGTCGACGGTGAAGGCGAGCGGGCCGCCCGCGCCGCTCGCGTTGCCCGCCACATCGGTCGCGGTCGCCGTATAGCTGTAGTTCCCGTCGGCCAGATGGCCGAGCGTCACGCTCCATTTCCCCGAAGTGTCGGCCGCCGTGGTGAACGCCGGCGCCGCGGCTCCGTTGAGGTACACCCTGATGGCGCTGCCCGCCTCGGCGGTCCCGGTGAGGGTCTGGCTCGAAGTGTCATTGGCCGCGTTGACGTAGCCGCCGACCACGGACGAGTCCGAGAGCGTGGGAGCCGAAGGCGCGCGCGTGTCGACGGTGAAGGCGAAGGCTTGGCTCTGGGCCGCATTGCCGGCCGCATCAGTCGCCGTGGCGAGCGCCGAGTAGCTCTGCCCATCGGCGAGACCGGTCAACGCGAACGTCCAGTCGCCGTCGGCCGAGACGATCGCCGCCTGGGCCTGACCGCCGTTGACGCTGATCGAAACCGTATCGCCGGCCTCGGCCGTACCCGAGAGCGTGGTGACTCCGCTGTTGAACTGAGCGGCGTTGAGGTAGTTCTGCCCGTCGGCGCCGACCATGAGTGCGGAATCCAGGATTTCGCTCTCGCTGGTCGTCGTGTCGACGGTGAAGGCGAAGGCCGGGCTTTGCGCGGCATTGCCGGCGGCGTCGGTCGCTGTGGCGAGCGCCGAATAGCTCTGACCGTCGGCGAGGCCGGTCAGCGCGAGCGACCAAATGCCGTCGTCTGCGACGGTGGCGGCCTGGGCCGGACCGCCGTTGACGCTGACCGAAACCGCATCGCCGGCTTCGGCCGTACCGGTGAGAGTGGTGACTCCGCCGTTGAACTGGGCGGCGTTGAGGTAGGACTGGCCGTTGGCGCCCACCGTCAGCGCCGCATCCGAGATGGCGCTCTCGCTCGTCGTCGTGTCGACGGTGAAGGCGAAGGCCGGACTTTGCGCGGTGTTGCCGGCGGCGTCGGTCGCCGTGGCGAGCGCCGAATAGCTTTGCCCGTCGGCGAGGCCGGTCAGCGCGAGCGACCAGCTGCCGTCGTCGGCGACCGTCGCGGCCTGGGCCGGGCCGCCGTTGACGCTGACCGAAACCGTATCGCCGGCCTCGGCCGTTCCGGTGAGCGTGGTCACGCCGCCATTGAACTGGGCGGCGCTAATATAGCTCTGGCCGTCCGAGCCGACCGTCACGGCCGAATCGGAGATGGCGCTCTCGCTCGTCGTCGTGTCGACGGAGGCGGGCCCCGTAACCGTGAAGGTCGCCGAGCTCGTATCCCACAGGTTTGCTATATTGCCGCCGAAATCGACGCCATTGTAGGTCATCCCGCGCACGAACAGCGATCGGCCGCCGTCCGCGTCGCTGTATCCATTGATATAGTTGACCGCGACAGTGTGCGCGCCGGCGCCCCAATCGCCCTTGAAGGCGACGGACTGATAGCCCGCTCCGGTCTCGATCATGGTCACGGTCTCGACGCCGCCGACCTGCTTGCCGTCGACGTCGAGGGTGAATTGCGCGTCGCCCTTGTAGGCGGTTTCAAACAGCGTCACGACGAGCGTGTCCGCGCCCGTACCGATCGGCGTCGGCGTCCCAACCTGGAAAGTGGCGGCGCCGTTGCCGTAGAAATTGTATTGATCCTGGCTGTATTCGACGCCGTCGTAGTTCATGCCCCAGACAAACATCTGCCTGCCGGGAATGGCGTTGAGGTAGTTCACCGTGACGGTTTGCTGCCCGGAGCCCCAGTCGCCATGGACATAGAAATTCTCGAGGCCGCTGGCGACCGGGGTCGCCGTCAGCACGCCGCCGACTTGCACGCCATTGACGGCGACGGTGAACTGCGCATCCCCTTGATAAGCCGTCTCGTAGACATGCAGGATCAAGGTGTCCGCGCCCGACCCGACTTCCGGGATATTCCCGACCTCGAAGTTCGTCGATCCGGTCGCCGACAGGTCCGAAGCATTGGCCCCGGTGGTCGCGCCGTCATAGGTCACGGCGCCCAGCGTCAGTTGGCGGGCGCCATTCGCGTCGCTGTACGGGTTGACGAAGCTGATCGTGACTTTGTGCTGGGTCGCGCTGCTCCAGTCGCCCAGGAAGGTGAACGTCTGGACCTCACTGAGCGAGTTCAGGGCTTGGACCGTCTGAACGCCGCCGACCTGAGATCCGTCGACGCTGACGGTGAACTGGGCGTTTCCCTGGTAAGCGCTCTCGCTGACCGACAGCTGGATGGAATCCGAGCCCGCGCCAACCGTCACCGGTTGCGGCGGCGCCAGGCCGGTGGTGTCGACGATCTCGAAATCGGACCCGGAGACTTCGGTTTGCAGGCGGTGAAGATCCTCGTTGTCCCAGCGCGGGTCCGGCACGCCGGACAGGAAGAAGTTGGAGCCGTTGTCGACCAGCACCATTCCGTAAATTTTCAGAGTGTTCAGGATAACCTTGTCGACCAGCGACATCGTCGGGTCGATCTGATAGTCGGCGCTCAGCCGGAACCGCATTCCAAACCCGGCCGCGCCATAGCCGCCGGTCGAGTGCTCCGCCGATCCAAATAATTGACTGCCGATGTCCCACGCGCTGAGGGTAAAGGCGAGCGCATGCGGAATATAACCATCGGCTCCGCCGGCGGCGATCGCCTCCTGGACTTCATCATAGGTCACGAGACCTGGAAATTCCGGGACTCCCGCGGCATTGGCGGAGGTCCAACCCATTGGCCGCTGATAATCGCCGGCGGTCAGATCGAAGGTTGCAGCGTAGCCTTGAAAGACGCCGTCGGCGTTCTGGCTGAGCTGGAAGAAGTCGTATTCCGTGGCGAGATTGCCGTTCTGGTCCAACTGCAAGACGATCAGATGACCGTCGTTGTAGCCGGTGGCGCCTTGCCCCTGGATGTACGGATCAGGCGGAATGGGGAAGGGTCCGGGGTCGGACTCGGAGGCGTAGATGTTGTTGATGAAGGGAACCAGCGGCTGGTCGTACGGCACCACGACATAGGGGATGCCGATCAACGTGCCGCCGTAGGTGCCGGATCCGAAATCCGGATGGAGACCGACCGCAGTCGCGATCGAGGCCATGATCTGACTGGAATCCCAGAGCACGGGCGCATTCTGAATGGAGATGTTCCACAGGCTCTCAGAATTAAACGGGATGGCGCCGTTCAGATCGGCATTGGATCCAAGGTCAACCATGAGTAAACTCACAAATTACTTGGGTTGCACTTTGTCGCCAAGTGGCGACAAGGCAGGCTGGGCGCAAAGACTGCGCCGGAAGGTCATCGCCTCAAGCCGCTGAAAGCCATCCGGCGCGGCAGCCGCATCCGGTTCACGGGGTCGTTGAGACGGTCTCCGGACTTCCCGATCCTCGGCGCGGCGCATGGGATGATTTCAATCATGCCGCACATTGGAAAACTCCTTGGTGCTTAACAGATAATAATGTTAGCGACGTTTTAGCGCTATGCAAGCGTATACAATGTCGCAGGAATGTTTTATATTGAGGAATCAAGAATAGACTGCCGCCGTTCTTGTTGGCTCAACATTTATATGTTTCGCATGTTGACCTATCAACGCCTGGCGATGAAGCCGCAATTGCGGTAATTGCCGTTCCAGTTCAACACAATGAAGACAAAACCGCCCCTCCGGACAGGCAGGCGGAACCAGGGTTTCGACCGGACGCGGGCTTGACCGATCCACTTTCCCTTCGGGGCGCACGACGGCGTCGATTGCGGGGAAACCGGCCGAATCCCGGATCCTCAGGGCTTTCCCCGGCCGACTCGCCCGACGCCGCTTGTCAAAGGGCCCTCGGCGAACTAGCCCGGGAACGGCCGCTCATCAGGCGGCCGCTGGCGCCATCGAGCTTCCATGCCCCGCAGTCCCGCCCTCGCTTACGTGTTCTTGCGCAACGCGGTCTTCGGGCCGAAAGGCGCGGCGTCGGTGGAGCTGTGCGTGCGCGACCTCATCCGGATGAGCCGCTTCGCCGGTTCGACGACGGTCGTCTGCCCGAAGGTGGACGAACCCTTCCCCGGAGTCGCGATCGCACAGGTCCCCGATGTCGCTTTCGGCGGCAACCTGGCCAAGGCCTGGGCGGTCGGGTCGCTGTTGAAGCAGAAGGGAATCGACGTCGCCGTGGTCGAGAACCACCTTCCCGCCGCGGCGGTGGTGGCGGCGTCGTCGGGCCTGCCGGTGATCCTGCACAGCCACGCCTATGAGAAACCGGCCGACGGCGCGCTCAAGCGCGTCGAGCGCTGGCTCGAGATCGGCCGGTTGGCGGGCCTCGCCTTCGTCAGCGAGGACTGCCTCGCAAGCTTCCGCGACAACTTTCCGGAAACCCGAGCGCCGATGCGCGCGATCCCGAACGGTCTCGACATGGCCGAGTGGTCGAGCGCGGGCGTCAAGGAGAACACCATCCTGAGCGTCGGCCGGGCGCTGGACGACAAGGGCCATCGGCAGGCGATGGCGGCGATCGCCGATGCGCTCAGCGCGCGCCCCGACTGGACCGCCCGGTTCATCCTTTCGGCGGTCGACCGCGAGCCGGACACGGTCCGGGCGCTGCGCGACGCGGCCGCCCCGTTCGGCGACCGGATCCGGATCGACGCCAATCTGCCCTACGCGGAGGTCAAGGCGGCCTGGGCGCGCGCAGCGATCGGAATGGCGCTGACCAGGACTCGCGAGCCGTTCGGACGGACCGCCCTGGAGGCGCTGGCGAGCGGCGCGGCGCTCGTCACGTCCGGGCTCGGGGGCCTGGCCGAGGTGTGCGGCCCGGATGCGCTCGTGGTCGATCCCGGCGATCCCGCGGCGGTCGCCGGCGCGCTCCGGTCGCTGGTCGAGTCCGCGGATCTGCGCGCGCGTCTGGCGCGCGCCGGCCGGGCCCGGGTCGAGGCGCTGTTCGATCTCCGCGCCGTCGCGGG
>CAMFKX010000270.1 GCA_945957375.1 uncultured Roseiarcus sp. | reverse complement strand
GTACTACACCGACGCGAGCCAGCGGAACGGCTTCTGGGACACCTGCCCGTAAGGCGGGTCCGACTGACGCGTGGGCGGCCTCCAGCGATCTCGCGCGTCGATGCGCCCGCCCTGACGGGGATCCCCGTCGGGGCGGTCGCGTTCAGTCGCGCCAGGCGCCGACCCGAGCGCGAAGGAGTTCTCCAATGTCTTCGCAGACAACGGCGGATGTCGAACGATCTGTGCTCAAGCGCGGCTGGCTCGCAAACCAGTCGGCGGACTTCCAGCGGGCTGTCCTGCAGAGGACGCGGCTCGTGAGCTTGCGCGCCGGCGAGCACGTCTTTCACGTAGGCGACGCGACCGGGGGCGTCTACGGCGTCGTTTCGGGGGGCGTCGGCGTCCTGATCCCCGGACTTGGCTCGGCGCTTCGTCTCGCCCAGGTGCTCCGCGCCGGCGTGTGGTTCGGCTATGGACCGATCATGACGGGCCGCGCCCGCGTTCTCAGCTTCCGCGCGACCGAGCCCTCGCTCGCGCTTCACGCGCCGATCGCGGCGCTTCAGGAGATCGCCGCGTCGCAGCCGGCCTGGGCCCGCGCGGTCGGCTCGCTGTCCGACTTCGGCGTCGACATCGCCATCGCCGCGGTGAGCGATCTGCTCATTCCCGATTCCGCTCGCCGCCTCGCGGCGGTCCTGCTGCGCGCGTCGGTGTTCGACATGAACGATCCCCCGGCGAAGCCCGTCCCGCTCGGCTTGCGCCAGTCCGAGATCGCCGAGATGGCCAACCTCTCGGAGCGCATGGTCGGGCGAATCCTGAAGCGGTTCCAGAGTTTGGGCTGGATCGAGGCGGGCTACGGCAGCTTGACGCTCGCCGATCCGCGCGCCCTGCGCGCTTTCGCCGCCGAAGACTGACCGGCGGCGATTCCGACATTTGTCGGAGTGTGGCGCGACCCATCCGGTGTAAGCGATGGGGAGAAGCCCATATCGGGCCACGAGGAAACCCTGGGGCCGTTCCATGTGCGTCATGTGCAACCCCGCCTTTGCCGAGGCGTTCCGCAACACCGCGTTCCCGTCGCGTCGGCAGATGCTGAAATCGGTCGCCGCTGCGACCGCCGGCGCTTTCGTCTGCGACGCGACCGGTCCGGCGTCTGCGCGCGAGGAATCCCTTCAGGATCTGGCAGGGCGGTTCGGCGGCAAGAACCTGCCGCAGGTCACCATCTTCCGCGCCAGGGAGATCATCACCCTCGACCCCGACAAGCCCTCGGCGACCGCCGTCGCGGTCCTCGGCGACCGCATCCTCGCCGTCGGCTCGGTGGAAGACCTGAAGGCCGCCGCCGCCGGACAGCCCTACACGATCGACGAGACCTTCGCGGACAAGGTGATCACGCCCGGCCTCATCGCCCAGCATGATCATCCGCTGTTGACCGGCCTGACCATGGTGTCGGAGATCATCGCGATCGAGGACTGGGTGCTGCCGTCGGGGGTCGTGCCGGCGGCCAGGAACCCGGAGGAATACCGCAAGCGCCTCGCCGAAGCCGATGCGAAGCTGAAGGATCCGTCCGCCCTGCTCGTGACCTGGGGCTATCACCCGCTGTTCCACGGGCCGCTGACCCGCGCCGACCTCGACACGATCAGCAGCCGGCGGCCGATCATCGTCTGGCACCGCTCCGCCCACGAGTTCATCGTCAACACCAAGGCGCTCCAGGCGTACGGAATCGACGCGGCGTTCATCGGCGGCCTGTCGGAGACGGCGCAGAAGCAATCCAGCCTCGAGGAGGGCCACTTCTGGGAAGGCGGGATGTTCGGCGTCATCCCGAAGCTCTTGCCGGCGATCGCGACGCCCGACCGGCTGCGGCGGGGCCTAGAATTCGTCGTCGGCTACTATCACGCCAACGGCGTCACGCTCGGCTGCGAACCCGGCGGCCTGTTCTCGAAGCAACTTCAGGACGCCCAGAACGCGGTCCTGTCCAGGCCCGACAGCCCGTTCCGCTTCTATTTCATTCCGGACGGGAAATCGATCAGCGCGGCGTTCCCGGACACGACGATCAGCGAGACCGAGAAGGTGCTGAGCTGGGGCGAGGGCATGACGGCGATGACGCCGGGGATGATCAAGCTCTTTGCCGACGGCGCCATTTATTCGCTCGCCATGCAGGTGCGCGACCCCTACATCGGCGCAGGCCATGGCGAATGGATCATGGATCCGGATGTCTTCGCACGCGCCTTCAAGGTCTACTGGGACGCCGGCTACCAGATCCACGTCCATGTCAACGGCGACGCCGGCCTCGACATGGTGCTCGACAACGTCGAGACCAACATGCGCCGCCATCCCCGCTACGACCACCGCACGGTCGCCATCCATCTCGCAGTGTCGCAGAAGGATCAGGTCGAGCGCATGAAGCGGCTCGGCGTGATCGCCAGCGCCAACCCCTATTACGTGCGCGCGCTCGCCGACGCCTACGCGAAGGAGGGGCTCGGCCCCGAGCGCGCCGACGCCATGGTGCGGCTCGGCGATTTCGAGCGGGCGGGCGTGCCCTTCTCGCTCCACTCCGACATGCCGATGGCGCCCGGCCAGCCGCTGTTCCTGATGCATTGCGCCGTGAACCGGACGACGGTCTCGGGGCGCGTGGCGGGGCCGGATCAGCGCGCCAGCCGGCTCGCCGCCCTCCGGGGCGTGACGCTCAACGCCGCTCATTCCCTGCGGATGGAGAACGACGTCGGCAGCATCGTCCCCGGCAAGCTCGCCAATCTCACCATCCTCGGCGACAGCCCGCTGACGGTGGACCCGGACAAGATCAAGGACATTTCCGTCTGGGGCACCGTCCACGAGGGCCGCGTCCTGGCCGTCGTTCGCAGCTGACGGCGCGGCGGGGTCTGCGTAGCTCTTTCCGACTTATCCACACGTCACGCTCGCCATCCACTCGGCGTGAAACTTCAGGGGGGCCCGTCCATGTGTTTCGCTTGCAGTCCGTTCGCCGGCGCGCTCGCCGACGCGATGTCGCGCCGCGCGCTCCTGAAGCAAACGGTCGCCGGGTTCGCCTGGGCCGGGATGGCGGGGGCGACGCGCGGCTTCGTGTGCAGCCCGGCCGAGGCGGCGACCGAGAGCGTCGACACGCTCTATATCGGCGGCCCGATCGTCACGATCAACGACGCCCAGCCGACCGCCGAGGCGGTGCTGGTGCGCGGTGGCAAGATCGTCGCCGTCGGCCCCCGCGCCGAAGTCGAGAAGCAGGCGCAGGGGCCGGTCGGGATCGTCGATCTCAAGGGCAAGGCGCTGCTGCCGGGCTTCGTCGATCCGCACGGCCATGTCGTGATGGTGGGCTTGCAGGCGCTCGCGGCGAATCTCCTGCCAGCCCCCGACGGCGAGGGAAACAGCATCCCCGCGCTGCAACGCGTCCTGCGCGACTGGATCGGCAAGAACGGCAAGATCATCGAACGCTACGGCGTGATCATCGGGTTCGGCTACGACGACTCGCAGCTCGAGGAGCAGCGCCACCCGACCCGCACCGACCTCGACGCCGTGTCGTCGGACACGCCGGTCATGATCGTTCACCAGTCGGGCCATCTCGGAGTCCTGAACAGCAAGGGGCTCGACAAGGCGGGCGTGACGAAGGAGACGGCCAATCCGCCGGGCGGCGCGTTCCGTCGCGAGGCGGACGGCGTCACCCCGAACGGCGTCTGCGAGGAGGCGGCGTTCTTCGGCGCCGCTGGCAAGCTGCTGGGCGGCCTCGACGCAGACGCCTATCTCGACATGATCAAGGCGGGCGCGGCGTTCTACGCTTCGTTCGGCTACACGACGGTTCAGGAAGGGCGCGCCATGCCCGGCAGCGCGACGATGCTCGCCAAGGCGGGCGAGGCGGGGCTGCTCAACGTGGACGTGGTCGTCTATCCCGACGTCTTTCAGTCCCTGAAGGAGATCGCGCCCTCGCGCGCATACACAAACCGCGTCCGCGTCGGCGGCGCCAAGGCGACCATCGACGGTTCGCCCCAGGGCAAGACGGCGTTTCTCTCGCAGCCCTACTACAAGCCGCCGGACGGGCAAGACGCCGATTATCGCGGCTACGCGGCGATCACCAAAGAGCAGATCGTCGACGCGGTCGACCTCGCCTTCGCCAACGGCTGGCAGATTCTCACCCACGCCAACGGCGACGCGGCGGTCGACTGGCTGATCGAGGCGGTCGGCGACGCGACCGCCAAGCACGGCCCCGGCGACCGGCGCGCGGTCCTGATCCATGGCCAGACGGCGCGGCTCGACCAGCTGCCGAAGCTGAAGGCGCTCGCCATCCTGCCGTCGTTCTTCCCGATGCACACCTATTACTGGGGCGACTGGCATCGCAGTTCGGTCCTCGGGCCGGAGCGGGCCGAGCGCATCTCGCCCTGCAACTCGGCGCGCAAGCTCGGCATGATCTTCACCAGCCATCACGACGCGCCGGTGGCGAACCCGGATTCGATCCGCGTGCTGTCGGCGACTGTCACGCGGGTGACCCGCTCGGGCTACGTGCTCGGGCCCGAGGAGCGGGTCGACACGCTGACGGCGCTCAAGGCCATGACGATCTGGCCGGCGGTCCAGTATTTCGAGGAGGCGAGCAAGGGCACGATCGAGCCCGGCAAGCTCGCCGACTTCGTGATCCTGAGCGGCGACCCGCTCGCGGCGAAGCCCGAGGACCTTATCTCGCTCAAGGTCGTCGAGACGATCAAGGAAGGCAAGAGCGTCTATCGGGCGACTTGAGCGACCGGAGCAAGGCGCACGCCATCGGGCGGCGGGATAACGGATCCAATGGAGGGGAGACGAATGAGCGCTGCGGCGACCCGCTGGTTCACTGCGATGGCGGCGGCCATCGGGGTTTGCGGTCTGGCGTCAATTCCTCACGCGCGCGCCGACGACGGGGCGCGCCGGTTGATATCCGCGCATGGTCAAACCATCGAAGCCTTCGTCTACGGCGACGGACCGGAAACGCTGATCATGGCGGCCGGCAACGGACGGCCGGCGACGCAATTGATGGATCTCGCCAAGGCGATCGCCTCCACCGGCGTTCGCACGGTCGTCTACAACTACCGCGGGATCGGCGCGAGCGACGGTCCGCTCGACGGCCTGACGCTGGTCGACTACGGCAATGACGTGTGGGCGATCGCCGACGCGCTCGGCGTGCAGAAGGTCCACCTGGCCGGCAAGACCTATGGCAACAGGGTCATGCGCGCCGCGTCCCAGACCAAGCCGGACCGCGTCGCGACGATCATTCTGGTCGGGGCTGGCGGCGAGGTCCTGCCCTCGGAGGAAACGATGGCGCTGTACAAACGGTACCTCGACCCCAACGCGCCCAAGGCCGAATGGCTGTCGTTGCAGGCGCAGTTGATGTACGCGCCTGGAAACGAGCGTCTTGCGGAAAAGGACGCGGGCGAAGGCGCGTTCCCGGCGGTGGCGGCCGCCGAGGCCAAGGCCAGCGATGCGACGCCCAAGGACGCCTGGACCCTGGGCGGAACCGCGCCGATGCTGGCGATCACCTGCCTTCTCGACCGCGTCGCCGTGCCGGAAAACGCCTTCAGGATCGCGCAGACCCGTCCGAACACATGGCTCGCGGGACTGCCCGGTTGCGGCCACAACATGATCAACGAGCAGCCCGACGAACTGCGCCGCCTGATGGTTGGGTTCATTCAGGCGCGGTCCGGCGCGAGCAAGTAGCGGATCGAGCCATCGAAGAGATTGCCGCTCGTCCGAGACCGGAAGCGGAACCCAACTGTCCAAAGGAAAGCGACGACAACAATGAGCATTCCAGCTTTCGCTCTTGCGGCGGCGCTCGCCGCGATGGTCGCCGTCCCGGCGCACGCAGCCGGCGGGGAGGAGCCGAGGCCCGACTGGCGCGAGATGAACGCCTATACGCTCGGCGTCCAGGCCTATATCTATACGTTTCCGTGGTCGTACATGACCGACCAGCGATGGTTCCGAACCGCCGATGTCGGCCACCAGGCGAACCAGCTCTTCCATTTCCGCGAGCTGAAGGACGCGAGCCATGTCGACGGCGGCTCGCCCAACAACGACACTCTCTATTCCCGCTCGTGGCTGTACCTGAAGGACGAGCCCATGATCCTCAGCGTTCCGGCCATTTCGGACCGGTACCACTCGGTCGAACTCACCGATTACATGGACGACAATTTCGCCTATGCCGGCACGCGCACGACCGGCGACGGGGCCGGAACCTTCGCCATCATAGGGCCGGGCTGGAAGGGGTCGCTGCCGGCCGGCGTGACGGCGCTGCCGCCCTCGTCGACGCCGTGGGCGTTCCTCCAGGTGCGCACGGCTGTCACGGACGCATCCGATCTCAATGCGGCGCACGCGATCCAGGACAAGTACAAGCTGACGCCCCTGTCGCAGTGGGAGAACCCGGCGGCAAGTCCCCCGAAGAGCGCCGAGATCTGGCAGCCCCTGGACCGGGCCGTCGATCCGCTCAACGAGTGGAGGACGATCAACCGCGCGATGCTCGAAGTTCCGGCCGACCCGCGCGACGCCGATATGCTCCAGTCCTTCGCCCGCATCGGCGTCGGTCCCGGGCTCGACATCGACGCGCTGGACGCCAACACGAAGCGGGGTCTCGCCCGCGCCTCCGTCGACGGGCGGACCATCATCAACAGCGCCTTCACCGACGGCTACCGGCAGACCAACGTCAATGGCTGGCACTACCCGCCGCCGGAAACGGGGCGGATGACAACGACACGCGACTGGCTCTTGCGCGCGATCCAGCCCGCTGTGGGCTTCAACACCAACGACCCGATCGAGGCGGTCTATCTCAACGTCTCGGTCGACGGCGACGGCAAGACGCTCTCGGGCGCCAATCGCTACGTCCTGCATTTCGACAAGGGCGCCGAGCCGAAGGTCAAGGCGTTCTGGTCGCTCACGATGTACAATTGGAAATACAATCTCGTCGCCAATCCGATCGACCGCTATTCGCTCGGCGACCGCTCGGCCCTGAAGCGCGACGCGGACGGCGGCCTCACGATCTACCTCCAGAAGGACTCGCCCGGCGCCGACAAGGAGAGCAACTGGCTGCCCGCGCCCGAGGGGCCGTTCTTCCTCTTCCTCCGCGCCTATCTGCCGGGGGACGACATCGTGAATCAGACCTGGCAGCCGCCGAAGATCAACGCCGTCGGCGGGTGACGGCGCCGCAATTGGCGCGGACATTCGCTGTGTCCGCGCGCGTCGGCTTGACCGCCCGAATGCTCGGCCTGACGCAAACGGGCGCATCAGCGGATGCGCCCGTCATCGGGGTCGAGCGCCGCCCGCTCACGGACCTCGGTCCTCCCGAGCGCGAGCCGGCGATCACGCCTTGGCGGCGACGGCGTCGAGGCGGGCGATGACGGCGTCGATCGCCGCCATCTTCGCCTGTTCGACGGCGCGGTGATGCACTACCTCAAGGACAAGGGGCTCGACGACACATTCGCCTCGCCCTCGCGAGCGACGCCGAGCGCGTCGACATCATCGCGCATTCG
>CAMFKX010000269.1 GCA_945957375.1 uncultured Roseiarcus sp. | reverse complement strand
GATCAGCTGCGTGTTGATCCGCAGCCGTCCGGCGCCGCGCTGGATGCTGCCCTCGAGGATGTAGCGGACGTTGAGCTCCCGGCCGACCTGCTTGGCGTCGACCGCCCGGCCCTTGTAGGTGAACGCGGTATTGCGCGCCACGACGACGGTGTTGGCGAGCCGCGACAGGTCGGTGGTCAGGCTCTCGGTGACCCCGTCGACGAACATTTCGTGCTCCTCTCCGCCGCCAAGGCTGGACAGGGGCAGCACCACGATCGAGCAGCGCGGCGGGCCGGGCCGCTCCGGCGGCGATTCGAGCGGCGCCGCGCGCGGCTCGGCCGGAACCCCGACCTCGAGCGAATAGACTCGCATCGGCTCCGCGATGTTCTTGAGCTCCTTGAGGCCGAGGTCGCTGACAGCGAACTCGATCCGCCCCCGAACCTGCCGGTAGGCGTCGTCCGAAAGCGCGATCGATCCGGGCTTGGCGATGCCTTCGAGGCGCGCGGCGATGTTCACGCCGTCGCCCATGAGGTCGCCGTCGGCCTCCTCGACCACGTCGCCGAGGTGGATGCCGATGCGAAACTGGATGCGTCGGTCCTCCGGCACGCCGGCGTTGCGCTCGGTCAGGCCGTTCTGCATCTCGATGCCGCAGCGGACCGCATCGACCACGCTGCGGAACTCCACCAGCACGCCGTCGCCGGTCCGCTTGACCACGCGTCCGTTGTGGACGGAGATGCTCGGATCGATCAGGTCGCTGCGCAACGTTCTCAGGCGGGCGAGGATACGATCCTCGTCCGCGCCCGCGAGGCGCGAAAAGCCCACGATGTCGGCGACAAGGATGGCCGCGAGCTTGCGGGTCACAATCATCAACCGGGCTCCGCCTTTGCTTCCCTCAATATAGGGGAGCCGGCGCGACAATCCAGAAGCGCGACCGAATCTGGCGGCGGATGAAAGCCAATCGCGGGGCGACGCCGGCAGCGGAAACGGGACGAGGCCTACTGACGGTACTGCTGGATGCGCGTCGTTCGCAGACCGGGAAGTCCGAACTGGTCGATCGAAACCTGCCAGCTCAGGAATTCGTCGACCGTCAGCGTGTAGCGCGTGCAAGCCTCCTCGAGCGACAGAAGTCCGCCGCGCACGGCTGCGACGACCTCCGCTTTTCGTCGAATAACCCAGCGGCGGGTGTCGGGCGGGGGCAAGTCGGCGACCGTCAACGGACTTCCGTCCGGGCCGATGACGTATTTGACCCGCGGCCGTATCGCATCGCTCATGGAAACGCTCACTCGTACGCTTGCTCGCCAAAGCACCGTACGGGCTGCGCTTTAAATTTACCTAAACGCCTGAGTCAGAAAACCGCGCGCTTGTGTTTCAAAACGCGCTTGATTTTCCAATGCGGCGCCGATGCTTCGCCGCGCCGCGCTCGATTGCTCTCCCGCGGCGTTTCGCCGCCGCGGACGACGGCGCGTTGACCGTCCGCGGCATTAGTCCTATTGTATGATAATTGGTGGTCAGCCGGCCGGAGCGCCGTCGCCAATCATTCAGCGATGAAACGCTGACTCGCCAAGGACGCGACCAAACGGGAGGAGAGCATGAAGATAGCAAAATGGCTGGGCGGCGCCGCGATCGCGGCGACTTTGGTCCTCGCCGGGTCCTCGGCCTTCGCCGTCACGATCGGGTTTTCCCAGGTCGGCGACGAGGGTGACTGGAGGCCGGCTTTCTCCAAGGATATGCAGGAAGAGGCCAAGAAGGAAGGCATCGACCTGAAATTCGCCGACGCCCAGGGCAAGGAAGAGGAACAGCTCAAGGCCGTCCGCGCCTTCATCGCCCAAAAGGTCGACGCGATCATCATCGCTCCGGTGGTGACCACCGGCTGGGGTCAGGTGCTGGCGGAGGCCAAGAAGGCGAACATTCCGGTGTTCCTCGCCGACCGCGACGTCGAAGGCGACAAGAGCCTGTTCGTCGCCCGCATTTCCGCCGACTTCAACCTCGAGGGCAAGCTCGCCGGGGCGTGGCTGGCGCAGGCGAGCAAGGGCAATTGCAAGATCGTCGAACTGCAGGGAACCGTCGGCTCCGCGCCCGCGATCGAGCGCAAGAAGGGCTTCGAGGCCGTCACCTCGCTCTTCCCCGACATGAAGATCGTCAAGTCGCAGAGCGGCGACTTCACTACCGAGGGCGGCAAGAAGGTGATGGAAGCCTTCATCAAGGCGACCGACAACCTGAAGGGCATCTGCGGCGTGTTCGCGCATAACGACAACATGCAGCTCGGCGCCATCCAGGCGATGAAGGAAGCGGGGCTGAAGCCCGGCAAGGACGTGCTGATGGTCTCGGTCGACTACGTGCCGGCGATGAAGGAAGCGCTGGCCGCCGGCGACGCCAACGCCTCGGTCGAACTCCGTTCCGCCATCGGCAAGTACATCTACCCCGTGGTCACGCAATATCTGCAGGACCACAAAGAGCTGCCGAAGTGGATCGTGATTCCGTCCGATCTGCACGCCGCGAAGACGGCGGGCAACTGACGCGACACGACACATTCCGCCCGGCGCTCTTGCGTCGGGCGGGTTTTCGCCGGAACAATCGGGCCATCACGAACGGGCAGGGGACGTCTTGACCGCGCGCATCGAGATGACAGGCGTGTCCAAGGCCTTTCCCGGCGTTCGGGCGCTGGACGGCGTCGACTTCCGCGTCGAGGCCGGCGAAGTCCATGCCCTGATGGGCGAGAACGGCGCCGGCAAGTCCACCCTGATCAAAATCATGACCGGCGCCTTGCGCGGCGACGGGGGCGAGATTCGGCTCGACGGACGGCCGGTCCAGATCGGCGGTCCCGGTGACGCGCAGGCGCTCGGAATCGGCGCGGTCTATCAGGAGGTCAACCTCATTCCGACCATGTCGGTGACGAAGAACCTCACGCTTCTGCGCCAGCCGCGCCGGTTCGGACTGATCGACTGGCGCGCGGCGCGCGAGCGCGCCCGCGAGCGCTTGAGACGCCTCGACGTCGACATCGATGTCGAACGACCGCTCGGCTCCTATTCGGTCGCGGTCCAGCAGCTCGTGGCGATCGCCCGCGCGCTCGAGGACGACACAAGGGTGCTGGTGCTCGACGAGCCGACCGCGAGCCTCGACGCCAACGAGACGGCGCTCCTGTTCAAGATCGTCCGCGACCTCAAGGCGCGCGGCCTCGCGATCGTCTTCATCACCCATTTCATCGATCAGGTGTATGCGATCGCCGACCGCATCTCGGTGCTGCGTAACGGCCGCCTGGTCGGCTGCGCCCCGACCGCGGAGCTTCCGCCGCCGCAGATGATCGCCCTGATGCTCGGGCGCGAGCTCGAACGCGCCGAGGAGCGGACGGCGCAGACGCCGAGCGCGGTCCGCGGCGAACCGATCCTGGTCGCAGAAGGGGTCGGACGCCGTCGCCTGATGCAGCCGTTCGATCTCAGCCTGCGCGCCGGCGAGGTGGTCGGGCTCGCCGGCCTGCTCGGGTCGGGGCGCACCGAAGTGGCCAAGCTGATCTTCGGCGCGATCAAGTCCGATTCGGGCGCCATGACGGTCGCGGGGGCGCCGGTGGGCGCAGCTTCCCCCGGCCGCTCGCTGCATCTCGGGATCGCCTTCTGTCCCGAGGATCGCAAGGCCGAGGGCATCGTCGCGGAACTGTCGGTGCGGGAAAACATCGTCCTGGCTCTTCAGACCAAGCGGGGCGTCTTCCGCCGGCTCTCGCACAGCGAGCAGCAGGCGCTGGCCGACAACATGATCGAAGCGCTGGCGATCGCGACCCCGGACGCGGAGAAGCCGGTCGGCCAGCTCTCCGGCGGCAACCAGCAGAAGGTGGTGCTGGCGCGTGCGCTGGCCTCCGAGCCGCGGATCCTGATCCTGGACGAGCCGACGCGCGGCATCGACGTCGGCGCCCATGCGGAGATCGTCGCGCTGATCCGCCGGCTGTGCGCGGACGGGCTCGGACTCGTGGTGGCGTCGTCCGAACTCGACGAACTGGTCGCCGTCAGCGACCGGATCGCCGTGCTCAAGGACCGGCGCAAGATCGGCGAGATCGAGGAACGCGCCATCAATCGCCAGACGATCATCGACACGATTGCGGGCCCGTCGTCATGAAACACGCCGGCAACGTCGAGGCGGAGACGCAGCCCGCATCGCGCCTGCGGGCGATCTTCACGCATCGCGCCATCTGGCCGGTGATCGCGCTCGCGCTGATCTTCCTCGTCGACGGGATCATCTCCCCCGGCTTCTTCCAGATCCGCGTCGTCGAGGGG
Organism: uncultured Roseiarcus sp.; assembly: GCA_945957375.1. Lineage (GTDB taxonomy): Bacteria > Pseudomonadota > Alphaproteobacteria > Rhizobiales > Beijerinckiaceae > Roseiarcus. Next base: position 3,239 of record CAMFKX010000269.1, on the reverse strand, counting down.
CGGCTGTTCGGCAACCTGATCGACATTCTCTACCGCGCGACGCCCACGGCGCTGGTGGCGATCGGCATGGCGGTGGTGATCGGCACCAAGGGCATCGACCTCTCGGTCGGCGCCATCATCGCGATCGTCGGCGCCGTCATCACCTGGCGCATTCACGCCGGCGACCCGCACGGACTGGTGCTCCTGATCGCCCTGGCCGTCGCCCTGGTCTGCGGATTGTGGAACGGCTTCCTCGTCGCGGTGCTCGACATCCAGCCGATCATCGCCACCCTGATCCTGATGACGTCCGGACGCGGCATCGGGCTGATGATCAACCTGCTCTACGGCGGCACCAACCCGAGCTTCACCAGCCCCTTCCTGCAGGGGCTGAGCGTCGGCCACATCGGTCTCATTCCCACGCGCCTCGTACTGTTCGGCGCGATCTTTCTCGCTCTGTGGCTGCTGGTCCGGCGGACGGCGTTCGGGCTCTTGCTGGAGGCGGTCGGCGGCAACCCGGCGGCGGCCCGGATCGTCGGGATCAACGCCCGGCTGGTGATCTACTCCGCCTATCTGATCTCGGGCTTCTGCGCCGGCTGGGCCGGCGTGGTCCTGGCGGCGGACACCCACACCTCCGATCCGGTCAGCATCGGCCTTTACGTCGAGCTTGACGCGATCCTCGCCGTCGTCATCGGCGGCGGATCGCTCGCCGGCGGCCGCATCTATCTCGGCATGACCCTGCTCGGCGTTCTCGTCATTCAGGCGCTGACCACGTCGATCCTGACCAGCGGCCTGCCGCCGGAATACAATCTCGTGGTCAAGGCGGTCGTGGTCCTCGTCGTGCTGCTGCTCCAATCGGCCAATCTGCGCGCGGCCCTCTACCGCATGTTCGCGAGGGCGAAGCCATGATGAACGAGAAATATCTTCCGCTGCTCGCCACGATCGCGGTGTTCGTCGCGCTGTTCCTGCTGGGCGGCGCCCTCTACAAGCATTTCCTGTCGACCCAGGTGCTCGGCGACATCCTCGCCGACAACGCCTTCGTCATCACCGCGGCGATCGGCACGACCTTCGTGATCCTCTCGGGCGGCATCGACCTGTCCGTCGGCTCGATGATCGGCTTCGTCGGCGTCGTGATCGCCAACCTCGACCTCGCCGGCTGGCATCCGCTCGCCTCGGCCGCGCTGATGCTGGCCTTCGGCCTCGGCTTCGGCGCGCTGCAAGGGCTGATCATCGACTTCTGCGAGATTCAGCCGTTCATCGTGACGCTGGCCGGCCTCTTTCTGCTGCGCGGCTCCTGCTTCATGATCAACCTCGATTCGGTGCCGATTCACAGCCCGTTCGTCGAGTGGTTCGCAACCCTCAGCATTCCGCTTCCCGGCGAGGGCGAGCTCAGGAGCTCCGCCGTCGTCATGCTGGTCGCACTCGCCGCGGCGATCGGGATCGCGCACTTCACCCGCTTCGGCGCCAACGTCTACGCGATCGGCGGCGACCGGACGTCGGCGGCGCTGATGGGCGTGCCGATGCGCCGCACGATGGTCGGCATCTACGCCCTCGGCGGCTTCTACAGCGCGCTCGGCGGCGTGATCTACGCCTTCTACACCTCGTCCGGCTATCCATTGGCCGGCAGCGGAACCGAGCTGACCGCGATTGCTTCGGTGGTGCTCGGCGGCACCATGCTGACCGGCGGCATCGGGATGGTCGCAGGAACATTGTTCGGCGGCATGATTCTCGGCCTGATCGCCACCCTGATCGTGTTCAACGGCACGCTGAACGGCGCCTGGATCATGATCATCAGCGGCGTCCTCCTGTTCGTCTTCATCGTTCTGCAAAGATCGCTGGTCGGCTCCCTCCGCCTGCGTGGCGCGGCCTGAGGGCCCTCGATCATGAAGCGCGTCAGCAAGCCTCCGCCCCCCGCCGTAAAACGCCGGCGCGCTCCCGTGGCCGACGTCGTCGCGTCCCGGCCGTCGTCGTCGAGCCGGACGGATCCCGCTTTCGAGCGCAACATCTACAGCCAGCTGGCCGGCCGGCTCGGGCAGGAGATCGTCTCCAGCGTCTATCCGGCGGGTTCGCTCCTGCCCAGCGCCGAGGCGATGTGCGCGCGCTTCTCCGTGTCGCGCACGGCGCTGCGCGAGGCCTACAGCATCCTGAGCGCCAAGGCGCTGATCGTCGCCCGCCCCAAGATCGGCACGCGGGTGCGGCCGAAGGCGGAATGGAACCTGCTCGACCCGGAGGTGCTCGCCTGGCACCTCGCCGCCACCCCCGGCGAGCATTTGGTCGACGAATTGTTCGACCTCAGGCAGATGGTCGAACCGCCGGCCGCCGCGCTCGCCGCGGCCGCCCCGTCGCGCGAGACGGTCCGGAAGATCGATGAGGCGTTTTCCCGGATGGAGCGGTTCAAGACCGGCGAGGGCGACCTGGTCGGCGCCGATCTCGACTTCCACATGGCGATCCTCGAGGCGTCAGGAAACCGGTTTCTCGCCGCCCTCGGCGGTCTCATCCACACCGCGCTGGAATGCTCGTTCCAGCTCAGCTGGCGCGGCGCTCAGCGCATTCGCGACGACCGTCTGCTGCAGCACCACGAAGTCTTCGAAGCGATCCGCGACCGTTCGCCCGAACGGGCGCGCGAACGCATGGCGACGCTCCTGAAAGATTCGATCGGCGACGTGCGCGAGCATCTGCGCCTGCGCGAGGAAGAGGCGCGTTCGCGGGCGGGCGTCTAGACTCACCGGCTCCAGCGCCAGATCGCCCATTGCCGGCGCCAGGCCGGCGCCGGCGCGACCGGTGCGAACGGGTCGGCTGCGCTTCGGTCGAGGCGGTCGAGGTCGAGGCGCAGCGGCGCGAGGGGGAGGAAGGCCGGCCGGATCGCCGGCGGCGACGCCTTCAGCCGGCGCTCGGCCTCCTTCAGCCTGTCTCGCGCCAGCGCCCGCAAGTCCGCGCAGGCGGCGGCGACGCCGGGAGCCGCGCTGCGCGCATCAACGTCGCGGACCGTCGCCCCATGACGCGCGGCGACGTCGACGGGAAACAGGGTCGGCCCGGCGCCCGCCCGCTGCGGCAGCGCCGCGAGCATGCGCACGAGCGCGAGCGCCAGACCCGCCGGGGCATGGGCTTCGGCCACATCGTGTTCGTCGCCGCCGGCGGCGACGCGCGCGGCGAGGCGCAGGCGCGCGCCCTCGCTCTCGGCCGCGTAGCGCTCGCACTCGATGAGGGTAAAGGGCTCGGGCGGGGAGAGTTCGGTCAGCCGCGCATCGAGCATCGCCTCGATG
>CAMFKX010000268.1 GCA_945957375.1 uncultured Roseiarcus sp. | reverse complement strand
AGCCGAAGCTTTCTCACCGGGCGGCCGATCGCGCGCATGAACGGCGCCGGCACCAAGATTCTGGTGCTCGACCTGCGCGACCTCTCCGCGCTGCCGAGTCCGGCGGAGGCGCGCGCCATCCACCACGCGCCGGGGCTGGACTACGACCAGATGATGGTCCTGAGCGCCCCGCGCACGCCGGGGACCGCGGCCTCCGTGCGCATCTACAACAACGACGGCAGCCTGGCCGGCGCCTGCGGCAACGGCACGCGCTGCGTCGCCGACCGGCTCGGCCGCGAGCTCGGCCTCGACGCGCTCGCGGTCGAGACCGAGGCGGGCGTGATCGCCTGCGAGCGCCTCGGCGAAAACGCCTGGCGCGTCGACATGGGCGCACCGCGGCTCGGCTGGGCTGAGATCCCGCTCGCCCGCGCCGTTGCGGACACGCGTCGAGTGGAGGTCGCCTCGGCCGTCGCGCTCGGGCCGGCCGCGACCGCCAGCATGGGCAACCCGCACGCGGCGTTCTTCGTCCCCGACCTCGACGCCGTCGCCGCGGCGGCGTTCGGGCCGCGGATCGAGGTTGACCCGATGTTTCCCGAGAAGGTCAACGTCACCTTCGCGCAAGTCCTCGCGCCGGACGCGATCCGGGCGCGGGTGTGGGAGCGCGGCGTCGGCTTCACCCTGGCCTGCGGCTCGGCCGCCTGCGCGACCGTGGTGTCGGGCGCCCGCCTGGGCTTGACCGCGCGCAAGTCCGCCGTGCGCCTGCCCGGCGGGGAGCTCGTGATCGAATGGCGCGAGGCGGACGACCGCGTGCTGATGACCGGGCCGGTGGAATTCGAGCGCGAAGTCGTGCTCGACGCCGCGATTTTTGAAACGGCCGCGTGAGCGCCGAGGGCCCGCCAGAGCGAGTCCCTTCTCCCCGCTTGCCGGGAGAAGGCCAGGATGAGGGGCGCGGGGGACTGACCGCCGCAGCCAACCCCCAGGCGCCTCACCCCAACCCTCGCCCCGCGAGCGGGGAGAGGGTGTCGGCCCGCATCGATTCCGTCGACCTCGCCCGCGGCGTCGCGCTGATCGGCATGGCGGCCTATCACCTGAGCTGGGACCTCGCCGACTTCGGCGTGGTTTCGCCGCTGCTGCCGTTCACGCCGCCGCTGCGGATCCTGTCGCATCTCGTCGCGAGCGCCTTTCTCGGCCTCGCCGGCGTGTCGCTGGCCCTCGCCCATCGCAGGGGGCTGAACCTCGCGGCCTTCATGAAGCGCCTCGCGCTCGTCGCCGGCGCCGCCGCGCTGGTCACGGCCGGAAGCTCGATCTTCGCGCCGGGGCAGACGATCTGGTTCGGCATCCTGGCCTGCATCGCGGCGGCGAGCCTTTTGGCCCTGCCGCTGATCGAGCGGCCGGCCTGGATCAGCCTCGTCGCGGGGGCGGCGGCGATCGCGGCGCCGTTCATTGTCCAGTCGAAGGCGTTCGACCCGCCCGCCCTGCTGTGGCTCGGCCTCGGCGTCGCGCTGCCGAACACGCTCGACTGGCGCCCGCTGCTGCCCTGGGCGGGGGTGACGCTCATCGGCCTCGGGCTCGCCCGCCTGCCGGGCGTGCTGGCCTGGCTGAACCGGCCCGGCCGCTTCCGGGCGAGCTCGGGGCCGTCGCGCGCGATCGCTTTCGCCGGCCGCCACAGCCTCGCGGTCTATCTGATCCACCAGCCGTTCCTGATCGGCCTCGTCTGGGCGGTCGCGGCCTCCGGCCTGATCGCGCCCGCGCCGCCGCCGGCGCAGGCAAACCGCGCGGCTTTCCTGTCCGCCTGCCATCGCGAATGCGTGGCGCACGGCGGCAAGGGCGAGGTCTGCGACGAATCCTGCCGCTGCGTCGCCGACGCCGCCGATCAATCGGAGGAGGCGGCGCGGCTCGGCGACGGCCGCAGCGAGACCGAGCGCGCGGCCGAGCTCGAGACGCTGGTCAGGGCGTGCATGGGACGATGAGGTTTCGCCGCGCCCGCCCGCCCGCTTGCCGCCGGTCAGATCAGACCGGTGATCCGGAAGGTGAACACGCCCGCCGCGCCCGCGTGCGGACGCAGGGCCGGGTTGAAGATCACCTGCACGTCGGGGCCGACCTGAAGGACCTTGAACAGCACGTGATTGTAGTAAGCTTCGGCGACCGTCTCCCCCACGCGAAGCTCGCGGTGAGGAAAAGCGGCCCGGTTGGTGGCGTTCCAGGCGACCCCGACGCCGAGCTGGTCCTTCGGGCCGAGCTTGAACGGGTTGTTGCAGACGATCCCGCCGGCGATCGAGGTCGCGATCGGCGAGATCGGCCCGGTCGAATGGTTGGCGCGCGCGAACAGACCCCAGCTCGCGTTCAGGTTCTGGACCGCGTTCAGCGACCAGCCGACCGATGACCCGCGCTGCGCGGGAACCGCGGGCTGGTGGTAGACGAGCAGGCTGTACTGGCTCGACTGGCTCGACGGCAGGAACGGCAGGGTCGGCGTCCATTGGCCGTAGACGAACCACGCCCAGGGCGCGTTGAAGACCTGATTGGTCTGGATCACGTCGCCGCTGATGTTCTCCGCGTTCTGTCCGCCGGCGGCGAACGCGACCGTCTTCGCCGGATTGATCTGGACATAGGCGCCGAGGCTGTCGGGGACGTAGGCCTGCGAGCCATTCTGCGACAGCGCGTAGTTGACGAAGTTCGTCATCTGGTCGTCGGCGTACTGGTTCGAGTCGAAGTCCGCGAACGCGTACTGCCCGAGGACCACGCTGAGGAACTTTCCCGGGAAGACGTGGGTATAGGTCAGGGTGGTGAAATTGTAGCCGTTGGCGGCGGAATCGTTGATCTGCGACAGCGCGTGGAGCCGGTTCCCCAGCCTCAGGCCCTCGTGCCGGGTCCAGTACGAGTTGTAGGTGTAGGCGAACTGGATCGAGCCCTGGCCGAAACGGGCGTTGTCGAACATGTCCCAGTTGAGGGTGGGGTTGGCGAGGAGCTGACCGACGTTCGAACCGCCGTTAGGCGCTCCCCATTGCCACATGACTCCGGGCTCGATCTGGTAGGTGACGCCGGTCGCGGCTTTCAGGTCCTTCTTGAACCGCAAGTAGCCCGCATAGGGATCGCTCGGGGCGGCTTCCTTCAGTTCGCGCTCCTCGGCCTTCGTCTGAGCCTGCAACTGGTTATGCACCAGGCCGATCCGGCGGTCCTCGCGGGGCTCGGTCGCGGAGGTTTCGTCCGCCCCGTCCTGCGCCCCGCGAAGCTGATTGGGGGAGGCCTGCTGCGCCGCCGCCGGCGTCGCGGCGCAGCCGATCAGGACCGCGACGCCGGCGAGCGCCATGACGGATCGCCCGAAAAGGGTGGGACCTGCGGCCGCGTTCTGCTCCATGTCCCGCCCCGGGCGCCGGGCGCGCGGATTCGCGCGGCCCCCGCCGTCTGGGCTAGCGGCGCGGCGGAGCGGCGTCAATTGCGTTAACTTTCAGTTTATCTTGGCTTCGGCGGAGCCGCCGCGCGTCCCCGAGTCCCTGCCGTCAGATCAGGCCGGTGATACGGAACGTGAACACGCCGGCCGTCCCGGCGCGCGGATAGAGCGCCGGGTTGAAGATGACCTGCACGTCCGGCCCGACCTGCAGGAACTTGAAGAGCACGTGGTTGTAATAGACCTCGGCGACCGTCTCGGAGACGCGCACCGACGGTCCGGCGAAGGCGGCCATGTTGGTGGCGTTCCAGGCGACGCCGACGCCGATCTGATCCTTCGCCCCGAAGTTGAACGGGTTGTTGTAGACGACTCCGGCGGCGATCGAGGTCGCGATCGGCGAGATCGGACCGGTCGAGTGGTTGACGCGCGCGAACACGCCCCAGCTGGCGTCGAGGTTCTGCGCGGCGTTCAGCGACCAGCCGATCGAGGACCAGGGCTGCGCCGCCACCGCGGGCTGCTGGTAGACGAGCAGGCTGTATTGACCCGACTGGCCCGCCGACAGGGTTGGGGTCCAGAGGCCGTAGGCGAACCAGGCCCAGGGCGCGTTGAAGACCTGGTTGATCTGGATCACGTCGCCGGTGATATTGGCCGCGTTCTGCCCGCCGGCGGCGAGCGAGATCGTGTCGGTCGGGTTGATCTGGACATAGCCGCCGAGGCTGTCGGGGATGTAGGCCTGCGAGCCGTTCTGCGACAGCGCGTAGTTGACGAAGCCCGTCATCTGGTTGCCGGCGAACAGGTTCGAATCGAACCCGCCGAACCCGTACTGGCCGACCGTCACCTGCAGGACATTCCCCGGAAAGACGTGAGTGTAGGTCAGGGTCGAGAAATTGTGGGTGTTGTCGGCGGAATCGTTGATCGGCGTATTGACGTTCAGCCGGTTCGCCAAACTCGCGCCGGTCGGCCGGGTCCAGTAATTGTTGTAGCTGTAGCCGAACTGGATCGAGCCCTGGCCGATATGCTCGTTGTCGAAGAGGTCCCAGTTGAGGCTGGGGACCCACAGAAACTGCGCCGCGTTCGGGCCGCCGTCCGGACTGCCCCATTGCCACATCACGCCCGGCTGGACCTGGAAGGTCACGCCGGTCGCCTTTTCCAGGTCCTTCTTGAAACGAAGATAGCCCGCGTAGGGGTCGCTCGGCGCCGCCTCCAGAAGGTCCTGCTCGTCGGCCTTGCCCTGCCCGCGCAGCTGGTCGTGCAAATTGCCGGCGCGGCGGTCCTTGCGCGGCGCCGGCGCGGGTTTCGCCGGCGCCGGCGGCTGGGCCTGGAGCGCGCCCTGGTCGGCGCCCTTGAGCTGGTTGGGCGACGCCTGCTGCGCCACGACCGGCGCCGCGGCCAGGAGCGCCGTCGACGCGACGAAGAGCGCCAAGGCCGTCTTCATCGCTGAGACCCGCATCGGCGGGAGCCGCCGTCGTCGAGCGGCGCAAGGCGGGTCATGGGCTCAAGGCGCCTTTTCCGGGAAGAACTTCCGCCGGAACGCGGCGACCTCGTCGGGCGTCACCTGCGTGGCGTCGTTGCCCCATGACGTCCGCACATAGCTCAGCACGGCGGCGATTTCGGCGTTGGAGAACATCGCCTTGAAGGTCGGCATGGCGCTCATGCCGTGCTGCGCGATCTGCCCGCCGAGCACCATCGACAGCAGATTGTCGGGGCTCGGGGCGATCACCATCGGGTTGGCGGCGAGCGGCGGCCCGGCGCCGACCGCGCCGGAGCCGTTCGGCATGTGGCAGCCGGCGCAGTTTTCCAGGAAGAGCCGCGCTCCGACCGAGAGCCGGTACGGCTGCGGGACGGGCGCGTTCTCCGGCGTCGGCGCAGAGGCGGCAGGCAGCGACTGAAGATAGGTCGCCATCGCCTGCGCGTCGGCCTCGGTCAGGAAGCGCAGGCTGTTGTGCCAGACCTCGGCCATCGGGCCGACCGCGGTCGGCAATTGCTCCTGCGACGCCTTGCCGGTGAAACCATCGGCGTTGTTGGCGTTGGCGTATTGCTCGGCGGTGCGGGTCATGACGCCGTTCTTGAAGAACTGCGCGAGCTGCTCGACGGTGTACTGGCCGATTCCGAGTTGCAGGTTCGGCGTGATGTTGGGGGCGAACCAGGCGCCGATCTGCGCCCCGGTGAATTGCTGCGACGGCATGACCGCGCCCATGAAGTTGCGCGGGGTGTGGCAGGCGCCGCAGTGGCCGAGCCCCTGGACCAGATAGGCGCCGCGGTTCCACGCCTCCGATTTGGCGGGGTCGGGCTGGAATACGCCCGGGGTGAACCACAGCGTCTGCCACGCCGTCATTGCGGCGAAGCGCATGTCGTAGGGCCAGTTGAGGTGGTTGATGTCGACGGCGTGCTTCACCGGCTTCAGCGACTTCAGATAGGCGAAGATCGCGTCGGAATCCTCGCGAGTCACCTTGGTGAAGAACACGTAGGGCATCGCCGGATAGAGCGGCTCGCCGCGCTTGTTGATGCCGAAATGGATCGCCCGCCAGAAGTCGTCGGCGGTCCAGGTCCCGAGGCCGGTCTCGTCGTCCGGGGTGATGTTGGGCGAGACGAGATAGCCGTAGGGCGTCGCGATCGCGAGGCCGCCGGCGAAGGCGACGCCCTCGGTCCCGCCGAAATCGCCGTAGGCTTTCGAGGCCGCGGTGTGGCAGGAGACGCAGTCGCCGGCGCGCGCCAGATAGGCGCCGCGCTTGACGAGGTCGTTCGGGGAGGCGGCCGAGGCGAATCCCGCCGAAATCGTGACGACAGCCGTCATGGCGAGGACACGGCGCGCCGCCCTCCTTGCCAGGTCGAGCGCCGTGGCCGGGCGCAAGAGCGCTTTGCCTGTCATGAGCATCCCCAAACCCGGTTGCCGCTGGGAGACTAATTGCGATTCGGGCGCGCGCAAGCGACTTGGCGCCCGTTTTGGGCGGCGTCGTAGCCCATGCGCGCGGCGCCGAAACCCGACGATTGTTTGACACGCCGCGAGGAAGCCGCGACATTCGGCTTCTCGGTCGAATTCGGTGATCCGGCGCGCCTTGCAGGCCGTAATTTCGTGTGTTCTCGGACCCGCTTGACCCATGAAGACGGACGAAACCAACGCCATCGCGAATTATACGCAGCTTTATCGCGATTTGTACCGGGACAATTACGTCGCGATCCAATACAATTTCGTTCAGTTCTTCGTCGAGCATCTCGCCGACGTGTCGCGCGTCTTCGGCGCGGATCTGCAGTCGGTGCTGATCCTCGCGATCGTCGGGCAAAACGACCTTCAGGTCCGGATTCGCGCGGGCATGACGGGCGACGGCGCGCTTCCCGGCGAAGGTCTGTCGGGGCGCACCAACGCCTCGAGCATCGCCGACATTTGCGGCATCCCGCGGGAGACGGTCAGGCGCAAGCTCGACGCAATGGCCAAGCGCGGCTGGCTGTCGCGGGACGACGCCGGGCTCTGGCATATCGCCATCGACGGGGCGAAGATGGTCCCGGTCCGCCGGGAATTGATCGAACTCGATCAGCGCGGGGCGGAACGCACCGCGCGCCTGTTCGGGCAGGCGCATGCGCTGGCCGTGGAAAATGCGAAGAAGAAGAAACTCTGAGCGACGACGGGGGGGCCCCCGGGCGCGGCCCATCCGGCTCATTCTGGGCGCCCCGCGCGTTGACCCCGCCCCCAAACGAAGCCATCGAAGACTTTTTGCGGCGTCCGCCGCGCCAACTTGAGGAAGCGTCCCATGAGCGATCTCGTATTCATCGTGTTCGACAGCGAGGCCAAGGCCGAGGAAGTCCGCGCCAAGGTGCTCGACCTGCAGAAGGACTATCTGATCGAGGTCGAGGACGCGGTCATCGCCCACCGCGACGACAAGGGCCGCATCAAGCTGAACCAGCTTATGCATCCGACCACGTCCGGCGCGCTGTCGGGGGCGTTCTGGGGCATGCTGGTCGGCTGGATCTTCATGCTGCCGGTGGTCGGCGCGGCGGTCGGCGCGGCCGGCGGCGCCCTCGGCGGCGCGCTCACCGACGTCGGCATCAACGACGACCAGATGCGCCAGGAAGCCCAGGCGGCGCTGACGCCGGGCAAGGCCGGGCTGTTCCTGCTGATCCGCAAGATGACCACCGACAAGGTGCTCGAAGACCTCAAGG
>CAMFKX010000267.1 GCA_945957375.1 uncultured Roseiarcus sp. | reverse complement strand
CTCTTGCGGACTTGCTCGGGGCCGGGGCCAAAGGCGTTGTGCAGGCCCAGATAGAGCGCGGCTCCGCTCGCGGCGGCGATGCCGGCAATCACTCCCGCTCGGATCAGCGTTGCTTGCGGCGGCATGCTCGTTCGCCCTCGCGACGGAGTATAGTGATGCGCGTGCGGGCGGACAATCGCGGGGGCGAGAATGACCCTCGGTCCCGCGCGGCGCAGATCAGTCCCGGACCTTCATCGCGTTCGCCTGACGCGACATCCGGCCGATGAACTCCCGGAGCTGGGCGCGCTCCGCGTCGGTGAAGCCTGAGAGCAGCCACTCCTGCCGATCCATCTCGACGCCGACCATCTGGTCATGGACCTCGAGGCCTTCTTCGGTCAACGCGACCGGCAGGCGACGACGGTTGGGCTCGCCGCTGCGGACTTCGACGAGACCGCCTTCGACCAGTTGGCGAAGGCTGCGGCTGACCGCGGCCTTGTCGAGCCCGGTGGCCTCGCAGATCGTGACCGGCGCGATCCACGGCCGTCCGGCGAGCAGCGCGATGATGCGCCACTCGGTCACGCCGATGCCGAACAACGGCCGGTAGGTGGCGGAGGCCGTCGCCGCGACCTTCTGCGCGAGATTGGTCAGGAGCGCCGGAATGAGCGTATCGGACTTGATCGCGAGCGCGGATTTTCGATCCGGCGGTCGGGAAATCGGAGGATTGCGAAACTCGGGCGGAGACAAGACGTTGGTGGCCATGGCGCTCTTGGTGAAGTTGATCGGTCAAAATACAATTTTGACGCGTCAACTTCGTGTCGCCATTCATACGTCAACTTTTGCCACATTGCTACTGAATAGCATGCGCTAACCTGCCTCGGGGGCTACTGTCCACGGCGACTTCGCGCCGCGAAGCGCACGGCCTCCTCGGCGGCGCGGAACAGCGCGCGTGACTTGTTGACGCACTCCGCCTGCTCGGCCTCGGGCGACGAATCGAACACGATGCCGGCGCCCGCCTGGACGTGCATGAGCCCGTCCTTCACCACCGAGGCGCGCAGCACGATGCAGGTGTCCATCTCGCCGCCGGCGCCGAAATAGCCGATGCATCCGGCGTAGATGCCGCGCTTGTCCCGCTCGAGCTCGTCGATGATCTCCATCGCGCGCACCTTCGGCGCCCCCGACACGGTGCCGGCGGGAAAGCCGGCCGCGAGCGCGGCGACCACGTCGACGTCGTCGCGCAGATCGCCCTCGACGTTCGAGACGATGTGCATGACGTGGCTGTAGCGCTCGACGAAATAGCTGTCGGTCACCCGCACCGAGCCGATCCGGGCGACCCGACCGACGTCGTTGCGGCCGAGGTCGAGCAGCATCAGGTGCTCGGCGCGCTCCTTGGGATCGGCGAGCAGTTCGGCCTCGAGCGCCGCGTCCTCGGACGGCGTCGCGCCGCGCGGACGGGTTCCGGCGATCGGACGGATCACCACCTTGCCGTCGCGCACGCGCACCAGGATCTCCGGGCTCGACACGACGATCTGGAAGCCGCCGAAGTCGAGGAAGCAGAGGTAGGGCGAAGGGTTCACCCGTCTGAGCGCGCGGTAGAGCGAGAAGGCGGGCAGGTCGAAGCGGCTGGTGAAGCGCTGCGACAGCACGATCTGGAAGGCGTCGCCGGCGGCGATGTAGTCCTTCGCCCGCGCCACCATGGCCTTGTATTCGGCCTGGCTGGTGTTGGACACCGCTTCGCCGGCGACGGCGAGGGGATCGGCGACCTCGCCTGCGGCGTGATCCAGCGGCGCCTCGAGCGCCGACACGATCGCGTCGAGGCGCGCCTGCGCCGCCTCGTGCGCGGCTCGCGCCGTGACGCCCGGGGCCGGGCGGACCGGCGTCACGATCGCCATCTCGTCCCGCGCCGAATCGAACACCACCATCACCGTCGGCCGGATCAGCAGCATGTCCGGGACCCCGATCGGATCGGGCTTGGCCGGCGGCAGCCGCTCCATCCGGCGCACCATGTCGTAGCCGAGATAGCCGAACACGCCGGCCGACATCGGCGGCAGGCCGGCCGGCAGGTCGATGCGCGATTCGGCGAGCAGCGCCCGGAGCGCCGCGAGCGGCTCGCCCGTCGCCGGCTGGAAGGCGCCCGGGTCGCGCTGCGCGTCGCGGTTGATTTCCGCGCGCTCGCCGCTGGTGCGGAAGACGAGGTCGGGGTCGAGGCCGATCATCGAATAGCGGCCGCGCTGGGCGCCCCCCTCGACCGATTCGAGCAGGAACATGTTGCCGGCGCGCCCGCGGGCGAGCTTGAGATAGGCCGAGACCGGCGTTTCGAGGTCGGCGACCAGCGTGGTCACCGCAACCGTCGCCGCGCCGGCGTCGTAGGCGCGCGCGAAGGCCGCATAGTCGGAAGGCGTCGTCATCGCGGTCAACCGCCTTCGGCCGACTGCAGGACGGACGAGTTCACCGTGACGCCGAGCGACTTGCGCAGGGCGGCGATGTACTGGTCGATCAGGCCTTCCCGGACGGCGCCGTCGAGCTGCCGGGCCGTCGACTTCACGTTCAGGTCGAGGGCGTCGGCGGGCGGCGTCGCGTCGGCGGTGATCTTGAAGATCGCGCGGCCCTCCGGCGTCGCGGCCGAGCCGACGCCGCCCGCGGGCTCGCGGAAAATGGCGGCGACGACCGACGGCGGCAGGTCCGACTTCTCGCTGCGGTGGATGTCCGCGACCGCCTTGACCGGCGCGCCGACGCTCTTGGCGACGTCGGCGAGATTGGCGCCGTCGCGCAACTGCTTCACCAGATCGCTCGCCTTGGCCGCGAGCGCCTTGTCGATCTGGTCGAGACGCCACTGCGCTTCGACCTGGGGCTTCGATTCCTCGAAGGATCGGTCGTGCGCCGGCTCGATCTTGGTGACCGCAAACCATACGAAGCCTCGGTCCTTGGTCGGAATCGGCGCTTCGTCCAGCCCGACGTCGGACGCGAAGGCCGAGCGAAGCAACTCGTCCTTGGCGGGGAGCGCGGCCTCGCGGCCGCTCGGATCCCGCCCCTTGGCGTCGACCGCGGCGATCGACTGCAATGCGAGCCCCGCTTCCTTCGCCGAGTCCGCGAGCGACTTGCCCGACACGCGCAGGTCCTCGACCTTGTCGCGCAGAGCCTGGATCTTTTCGCCGGCCCGGCCGGCGGAGATCTTCCGCTTGATGTCGTCGGCGACCTCCGCGAACGGCTTGATGGTCGACGGCGCGACGCTCTTCACCCGGACGATGACCGGGCCGAACTGACTCGACAGGACGCCGCTGACGCCGCCCGCGGGCAATGCGAACACGGCGTCGGCCTCGGCCGAATCGACGATGGCGTCCTTCGCGGTCGGTCCGAGCGCCACGTCCTCGGGCTTGAGGCCGCGCGCCTTGACGATGTCGTCGAAGCTGGCGCCGGCGGTGATCTTGGCCGCCGCCTCCGCGGCTTCCGCGGGGCTCGGGAACAGGATCTGCTCGAGGTCGCGCTTCTCGGGCTCGCCGTATTTTGGGTCCTTGCCGGCGACCCTGGCGTAGGCCGCCTCCGCGTCGGCGTCGCTGACTTCGGCGGGGTTGGCGAGCGAATCGGGTTCGAGCGCCACGACGTCGAGCGCGCGGTATTCCGGGGCGCGATAGCTCGACTTGCGCTCGTCGTAATAGGCCTTCAGCGCGTCGTCGGACGGCGCCGGAATGTCGCCCGCCCGCGACGCGGGCAGGATGAAGATGTCGGCGGATCGGGCCTGGCCGTCATAGGCGGCCTCTGCGGCGGTCATCGCCTTGGGCGCGGCGACGCCGGTGGCGAGCGCCGCGACGACGAACTGGCGCAGCGCGTTCTTCTTGAGTTCGGCGACATAATATTTCTCGTTGAGGTCGTTGTCGCGCAGCAGCGATGCGAACTTTTGCGGGTCGAAGGCGCCCGACTTGTCCTGGAAATCCGGATTGGCGGTGATCATCGCGCGCAGCGCGTCGTCCGACACGTCGAGGCCGAGGCGGCGCGCCTCCTCGTCGATCGCCGCGGCGCTGATCATCTGCTGCAGCACCTGGCGGTCGAGCCCCATCGCGCGCGCCTGCTCGTTGGTGAACGGCTGGCGCAGCCGCCGCTGGTACTGCTGCAAGGTGCGCTGGAACTGATAGCGGTAGTCCTGCGCCGTGATCTTCGAGCCGCCGACCGAGGCGACGTTGGAAGACGAGAAGCCGCGCACCATGTCGCCCACGCCCCAGATGACGAAACTCACGATGATGAGCCCCATCACGACGGACATGATCGCCTTGCCGACGACCCCCTGGGCCGCGTTGCGCATCGATTCGAGCATACGGAGTCTTCGCCTTTGAGATCGTCGGGCCGACCGCGCCTATTAGCCGCAGCCGGCCGCTTTGCATAGGGTTTCGGCCGATGATAACTACCCTGCGGCCTTTCCGAGGGAGACGAAGTCCATGACCCCCGACGTACGCCCGCTCGTCGCGGGAAACTGGAAGATGAACGGTCTCAAGGCGTCGCTCGCCGAGATCGAGGCGATGCGAAAGGCCGCCGACGCGGGCGAAGCCGGCGCCGCCGAGCTCGCCGTCATGCCGCCCTTCACCCTGATCGCCGCCGCCGCCGAGAAGCTCGCCGGCGGATCCGTGACCTGGGGCGGCCAGGACGTCAGCCCGCAGCCGGCCGGCGCCTACACCGGCGACATTTCCGCCGCGATGCTCAAGGATCTCGGCGCGACCTACGCCATCGTCGGCCACTCCGAGCGCCGCACCCTGCACCACGAGACCGACGCCGAAGTGCGCGCCAAGGCGGAGGCCGCGCTCAAGGCCGGCCTGACCGCGATCGTGTGCGTCGGCGAGACCAAGGCCGAACGCGAGACCGGCCTCGAATACGCGGTCGTCACCCGGCAGGTGCGCGAATCCCTGCCGCCGGACGGCGGGCCGCACAACGTGGTCGTCGCCTACGAGCCGGTCTGGGCGATCGGCACCGGCCTCACGCCGACGCCGGGCGACGTCGCCCGCATGCACGATTCAATCCGCAAGCTGCTCGGCGAGATCTACGGCGCCGCCGGCGCCAAGGTGCGCATCCTCTACGGCGGCTCGGTCAAGCCCTCGAACGCCAAGGAGCTGCTCGGCATCGACCACGTCGACGGCGCGCTGGTCGGCGGCGCGAGCCTGAAGGCGCACGACTTCCTGGCGATCGCCGCGGCCTATCGCTGAAAGCGGCCCTCGCCGCGATGGACGCGCTCGTTGCGTCGTGATACGAGCGCGCCGACTTTTCTGAACGCCGGCCTCAGCGGCCGGCGCTTTCGTCGTTAGAGCGGCTTCCCATGCAAACGGTCCTGATCGTCATCCACATTCTGATCGTCGTCGCGCTCGTCGCGGTGGTGCTGCTGCAGCGCTCGGAAGGCGGCGTGCTGGGGGCGGGCGGCGGCAGCGGCAACTTCATGACCGGACGCGGCCAGGCCAACGCGCTGTCGCGCGCGACCGCGATCCTCGCGGCGCTGTTCTTCGCGACCTCGATCCTGATGTCGGTCATCGCCGGATGGAGCCGGACGCCGCACTCGATCCTGAACCGCGGCCCCGGCGCGCCGGCGAGCCAGCAGGCGCCCCAGCCGGTCAATCCCGGCAACATCCTCGACCAGTTGAAGCAGCTTCAGGGCCAGTCGAACGCTCCGGCTTCGCCGGGGGCTCCGGCCGCGCCCGCCGCTCCGGCGGCGCCCGCGCCCGAACAGAAGCCCTGATCGGGCGCGCGCGGCGCGGCGGAGGTCCGGCGCGTGCCTTCTTTCCGTAGCGAGCGCCGAGTCCGCCACCGTTCGGATCAGATGTTCGAACTCGTGGCCGACATCGAGCGCTATCCGGAATTCGTTCCGATGTGCACGGCCACGCGCCTGCGCAACCGGCGCCCGGACGCGCACGGCCGCGAGACGCTGCTCGCCGAGATGTCGGTCGGCTACAAGATGATCCGCGAGACGTTCACGACCCGGGTCCTGCTCGACAAGCCGCGCCTGCGCATCCTGGTGGAATATATCGACGGCCCGTTCAGCCACATGGAGAACATCTGGACGTTCCGCGACGATCCCGAGCCGGGGCGATCGCGGGTGACGTTCTTCATCGATTACGAATTCCGGAGCCGCACCCTCGGCGCGCTGATGGGGTCGATGTTCGACGCCGCCTTCCGCAAGTTCGCCGAGGCGTTTGAGCAGCGGGCCGACAAGCTCTACCGCTAAAGCGCGGCCTCGAGCAGGGCGAGCGCGGCGCTCACGGACGCCAGGCGCACATTCGCGCGTCCGATCTCGCCAAAACGCTCTTCGCGCGCGACGGTGGCGCGGCCCCTGCGGGCGCAGGCGAACCAGACGAGGCCGACCGGCTTTTCCGGCGAGCCGCCGTCCGGGCCGGCGACGCCGGTGACGCTCACGGCGAGATCGGCGTGCGAGGCGGACAGCGCCCCCTCGGCCATCGCCCGCGCCGTCGCCTCGCTGACCGCGCCATGCGCCGCGAGGGTCGCGGCCGGGACGCCGAGCAACTCCTCCTTCGCGGCGTTGGAATAGACGACGAAGCCGCGCTCGACGACGGCCGACGAGCCGGCGATCTCGGTCAGGAGTCCGGCGATCAGGCCGCCGGTGCAGGATTCCGCGGTGGCGATCTTGAGCCCGGCTGTCCGGCAACGGTCGAGCAGGGCGGATGCGCGGGCGGCGAGGTCGGGAGGAAACACGGGGAAGCGGTCTTTCGTTCAGGGCGTCGGCGAGTCTAGCGTCGCCGCCGACGGCGGCAAGCGAAGTTGCAGCGTCCGGCTCGCCCGCATCGGTCGCCCCTCTAGCCGACGGCCAGGATCACATGCGCCTGAATCTTGGCCGCGACCTCGCCGGCGCCGTGCTTCCGCGCGATCGCCTGGGCGACCCTGTCGATCGCCGCGTCCAGTCCTTCCGCCCATCGCGCCGTGATCTCGGTGCGCAGAACCGTTCCCTTGCAATAGGCGACCGCGGCGGCGCGCGGCGAAGACGCGCGGCTTTGATCGGCCTTGGTTTCGATCGTGACGCGGGAAAAGCCAGCGTCCTGCAGTTCGCGACGGATCAACGCCGTGTCGTGGTAGCCATGCGGCGTGCGCGCCAGGAAGCGCGGCGGATCGTCGGGAAACATGAGCGCCAGGGCGTTCGTGACGTCATCGGCGAACACGTTCTCCTCGATGCGATCCCACACGCTGAACAGCCAGCGCCCGCCCGGCTTCAGCACCCGCCGGGCTTCGCGGTAGGCGGATGTCCGGTCAGGAAAGAACATCGCGCCGAACTGGCAAAGCACGAGATCGAAGGCCGCATCGTCAAAGGGCAGCGCCTGAGCGTCGGCCTGACGCCATGCGATGCGGCTGTCGGGCGGCTGGCGAGATGCGGCATAGTCGAGCATCGGCTGGTTGAGGTCGGTGACGACGTAGCATGCGTCGGGAGACAATCCCGGCGCCAGCGCGCGGGCGACGGCGCCGGTGCCGGCCGCGATCTCCAGCACGGCGCGCGGAGCAAACGCCGCCGCTCGCCGCGCGCAATCCGCGGCGAAGGATGCGAAGATCAGCGGAACCATAT
>CAMFKX010000266.1 GCA_945957375.1 uncultured Roseiarcus sp. | reverse complement strand
CGCTGAAGATCCCGACCGACAAGATCCGCGAAGTGATCGGCACCGGCGGCAAGGTGATCCGCGAGATCGTCGAGAAGACCGGCGCCAAGATCAACATCGAGGACGACGGCACGGTGAAGGTCGCCTCCAGCGACGGCGCCAAGATCAAGGCGGCGATCAACTGGATCCGGTCGATCGCCTCCGATCCCGAGGTCGGCCAGATCTACGACGGCACGGTCGTGAAGACGGTCGAGTTCGGCGCCTTCGTCAACTTCTTCGGCTCGAAGGACGGCCTCGTCCACATCTCGCAGCTCGCCAAGGCGCGCGTCGCCAAGACCACCGACGTCGTCAAGGAAGGCGACAAGGTCAAGGTCAAGGTGCTCGGCCACGACGACCGCGGCAAGGTCAAGCTGTCGATGCGCGTCGTCGATCAGCAGACCGGCGCGGACCTCGAGAAGACCCAGGCGGCGGAAGCGGCCAACGCCGGCGACTGACGCCGGTCGACAAGGCCATGCGAAAAGCAGACGGCGCCCTCGCGGGCGCCGTTTCCTGTTGCGCCGGGCGCTGCGGCCGGCGCGCCGAGCCGATGAGCTTAACGGGCCGGTAAGGCGGCGGCGCTATCGCAACAGGCCCGGGCAACCAAGGGACATCTGTCATGAAAGTGAGTTTTTCGGCCGATCTCGACGACGGTCGCGCGTTCACCCCGATCGGACGGATCCGGGCGACCACGCGCTGGCGGGCCGCCGCCGAGCCGGGAACCGAGGACGAGCGACGGGCGGCGATCGGTTCGCTGGTCCGCGAAGCGGCGGACTACGACGCCGACGCGATCGTCGACGTCCGGTTCGAGGTCGACAACGTCAAGGGCGTCGATATCGAGGGCGTCGCGCTTCAGCGCGTCACCGTGACCGGCCTCGCCGTCCGTTACGCCAAGGCGGAGGCGGCCTGACGGCCGCGACGCGCTCGCCGACCTTCTATTCCGCGGCCTCGCGCAGAGCGGGCCGCCCTTCCTCCTTGCGCCGCAGCGCCTCCTCGCGCTCGGCGATATAGCTGCGGGTCAGCGGAACGGCGTCCTGACGCTTCGCGAGCTGAATCTGGAACACCATGTGGCCGTCGACGCGGAACGACGTCTCCGACCCGGCCAGATAGAACTCCCACATCCTCGCGAACCGCTCGCCGGAAACCCGGACCACCTCGTCCCAGTTGGTGAGGAACCGCTCGCGCCAGGCGCGCAACGTGTCGGCGTAGTGGAGCCTCAGGATCTCGACGTCGGTGACGTAGAGACCGGCCCGCTCGATCGCCGGCAGCACCTCGGACAGGCTCGGGATGTAGCCGCCGGGGAAGATGTACTTGCGGATCCAGGCGTTGGTCGCACCGGGGATCGAGTTCCGTCCGATCGAGTGCAGCAGCATCACCCCGTCGTCCTTGAGCAGGCGCCGGACATTGCGGAAATACTCGTCGTAGCGCTTGGCTCCGACGTGCTCGAACATGCCCACCGAGACGATCCGGTCGAACGTCTCCTTGACGTCGCGATAGTCCTGCAGCCGGAAATCGAGGCGCTCGGCGAAGCCTGAGCGCGCCGCGCGCCCCTTGGCGACCGCGATCTGCTCCTCCGACAGCGTCACCCCGGTCGCGCGCCCCGCCCCGGCGACGCCGGCGAGATAGAGCGCCATGCCGCCGAAGCCGCAGCCGATGTCGAGCACGGACTGTCCCTCGTCGATCACCAGCTTGGCGGCGATGTGACGCTTCTTCGCCCGCTGGGCGTCGCCGAGCGACTGGCCCGGATGCTCGAAATAGGCGCAGGAATATTGCAGGTCGTTGTCGAGGAACAGGTCGTAGATCCGCCGGTCGTGGTCGTAGTGGCGGGCGATGTTGTCCTTCGCCCGCTTGCGGTCGTTGCGCTGGTGGAGATCGCGGAACAGGATGCGGCCGCGCTCCACCACCTTGACCCAGGGCAAGCTCTCGAGCGTCACGAGATTGCGCGCGCCGAGTTCGAGGATCTCGTAAAGCGACCCCTTGGTGACGACCACGCGGCCGTCCATGTAGAGTTCGCCGAGGGAAACCGCCGGGTCCAGCAGCAACTCGCGCTCGGCGGCGCGATCGACGAGGCGCGCGCCGAGTTTCGGGCCGGTTCCGTCGCCGACCCGGTGTCGGACGCCGTCCGAGGTCTCCACTTCCAGGTCGCCGGTACGCACGAGTTTTCCGAGCAGCGCGGCGAAAGTCTTGCTCATTTCAACCCCCATTGCTCAAGCGGGCGCACCCACGTCTTGCGCTCGGCTAGAAGGTTAGTGGCTATTCGCCCTGAATTTCAAGGGGAAGGCGCCGACCCCCAGGCGCGGCCGGCGCGAAGCCGTCGGCGTCTTGCTTTGGCCCCAATGTCGGGACATGTCGGCCGCCGTTTTCCTTTCACGGCTTTTGCGCTAGACGACGATCCAATCGGCTAAGGATTTCCTGTTCGTGCACTATGTTTCGACGCGTGGGACGGCGCCGACCCTCGGGTTCGCGGACGCGCTGCTGACCGGCCTCGCCCGGGACGGCGGGCTCTACGCGCCGCGGCGCCTGCCGGAGTGGCGGCCGGACGCCATTCGCGCTTTGCGTGGGCTCGCCTATCCGGAAACGGCCGTCCGGGTGATGTCGGATTTCATCGGCGGCGATCTCGACGCGGTCGACCTCCGGGCGATGACCGTCGACGCCTACGCCGGCTTTCGCCACGCCGCGACCGCCCCGCTCGTCCAGATCGAGCCCAATCTCTTCGCCCTCGAATTGTTTCACGGGCCGACGCTCGCCTTCAAGGATTTCGCCATGCAGTGGCTCGGCCGCGCGATGGACCGCGTGCTGGCCGAGCGCGGCGAACGCACCACCATCCTCGGGGCGACCTCGGGCGATACCGGCGCCGCGGCGATCGAGGCGTTCGGCGGGCTCGAACGCGCCGCCGTCACCATCCTCTATCCGTACGGCCGGGTCTCCGACGTCCAGCGCCGCCAGATGACCACGGTCGGCAAGGCCAACGTCCACGCGATCGCCATCGAGGGAACGTTCGACGACTGCCAGCGCATCGTCAAGGAGCTGTTCGGCGACCTCGCGTTCCGCGACGCGATGCGGCTCTCGGGCGTCAATTCGATCAACTGGGCCAGGATCCTCGCCCAGATCGTCTATTATTTCTATGCGGCGGTCGCGCTCGGTGCTCCGGAGCGCGCCGTCTCGTTCGCGGTCCCGACCGGCAATTTCGGCGACGTCCTCGCCGGCTACTACGCCAAGCGCATGGGTCTGCCGATCGATCGACTGATCGTGGCGACCAACGAGAACGATATCCTTGCCCGCGCCCTCGGCTCCGGCCGCTACGAGCCGCGCGGCGTCAAGGCGACCCAGTCGCCCTCGATGGACATTCAGGTGTCGTCCAACTTCGAGCGCCTGCTGTTCGAGGCCTCCGGCCAGGACGCCGGGGCGGTGTGCGGGATGATGGCCGACTTCGCCGCCGACGGGTCGTTCGCGATCCCGCCGGCGACGCTCGAACGGATCCGCGCCGATTTTGCCGGCGAGCGCGTCGACGAAGCCGCCTGCGCCGCCGAGATGACCCGGGTCTGGCGTGACTGCGAACTGATCATCGACCCGCACAGCGCGGTCGGCGTCGCCGCGGCGCGGCGCGAATGGCTCCGATCGCCGGCGACGCCGGTGGTGGCGCTCGGGACTGCGCATCCGGCCAAGTTTCCCGACGCGGTCGAGCGCGCGACCGGGGTCCGCCCGCCGCTGCCCCCTCATCTCGCCGGCCTCATGGAGCGGCCGGAGCGGACCGTCATGCTGCCCAACGACGCGGCCGCCGTCGCCCGTCATCTTCGCCAGACCGCGGGCGCGTCGGCGTGACCGTCAGGACCACGACCCTGCCCTCCGGCCTCGCCGTCGTCACCGACGCGAACCCGCATCTGCGCACCGCCGCCGTCGGCGCCTTCGTCGCCGCCGGGTCGCGCAACGAGAGCGCGAACGAACACGGGCTGTCGCATCTCCTCGAGCACATGGCGTTCAAGGGCACCCGCGGGCGCAGCGCGCGCGACATCGCCGAGGCGATCGAGGACGTCGGCGGCGACCTCAACGCCGAGACCGGAGTCGAGCGAACCGGCTATTTCGCGCGGGTGATCGGAACCGACATCGGCCTCGCCCTCGACGTGATCGGCGACATCCTGACCGACAGCGTGTTCGATCCGGCGGAGCTCGAACGCGAGAAGAACGTCATCGTCCAGGAAATCGGCGCGGTCGAGGACACGCCCGACGACCACGTGTTCGATCTCCTGACCGCCGCCGCCTGGCCGGACCAGCCGGTCGGCCGGCCGATCCTCGGCACCCGGGAGCGGGTCGCGGCTTTCGACCGCGACGCGATCGGCGACTATCTCGCGCGCTGCTACGGCGCCTCCTCGACCGTGATCGCGGCGGCGGGCGCGGTCGAGCACGAGGCGGTGGTCGCGCTGGCGCAGTCGCATCTGGCCGGTCTGCCGGCCGCCGCGGCGACTCCGGTCGCGCCCGCGCAATATCGCGGCGGCGAGACCCGGCTCCGGCGCAAGCTCGAACAGACCCACGTCACCATCGCCTTCGAGGGCCGCAAGATCGGCGCGCCCGACCACGACGCGGCGCATGTCTTCGCCGCCGCGGCCGGCGGCGGGATGTCGTCGCGCCTGTTTCAGGAAGTGCGCGAAAAGCGCGGGCTGGCCTATTCGATCTACGCCTATCACTGGGACTACGCCGACACCGGCCTGTTCGGCTTCTACGCCGGCTCGGCCGACCGCGACGCCGCCGAGGTGGTCGCCGCCTCGCTCGATTGCCTGGCGGAGGCGACCCGTTCGCTCGACGACCGGGAGATCGGGCGGGCCAAGGCGCAGATGAAGGTGTCGATCCTGACCGTGCTCGAGTCGCCCGGGGCGCGCGCCCAGCAACTCGCCCGGCAGATGCAGATCTACGGGCGGCCGCTCACGCTCGACGAGATGATCGCCCGGGTCGACGCGATAACGACCGACGACGTTCGCAAAACCGGCGCCGCCATGCTTAGATCGACGCCGACGATCGCCGTGGTCGGCGCGGTCGCCAAGGTTCCCGGGCTGGCGAAGGTCGTCGGGGCGCTGAGGGGTGTGTGATGGCGCTTTTCGGGCTGACGCGCACGATCAATCCCGAGCCGGTGCTGCGCGGCGACACGCTCTATCTGCGCCCCGCGGTCGCGGCCGACTATTCGGCGTGGTCGCAGTTGCGCGCGGCGAGCCGGCCGTTTCTCGAGCCGTGGGAGCCGACCTGGCCGGACGACGACCTGACCCAGGCGGCCTTCCGCCGGCGCCTGAAGCGCCAGGAGGAGGACATCGCCCGCGACGAGGCCTACGCCTTCCTGATCTTCGACCAGACTTCCGACCAGCTTCTCGGCGGGCTCACGCTCGGAGGGGTGCGCCGCGGCGTCGCGCAGACCGCGACGCTCGGCTACTGGATGGGCGCGCCCCACGCCGGCAAGGGCCGGATGACCCGCGCGGTCGCGGCGACGGTCGAGTTCGCGTTCGGCAAGCTTCGGCTTCACCGCGTCGAGGCGGCCTGCATCCCGGACAACGCGCCGTCGATCGGGCTGCTGGCGCGCAACGGCTTCCAGCGCGAGGGCTACGCCCGCGGCTACCTCAAGATCGACGGCGCCTGGCGCGACCACATCCTGTTCGCGCTCATCGAGAGCGACGTGCGGACGAAACCGACGGCGGGCTGAGTTGTTCGACAGGATCTTGAGCGCCGTCGGCCCGGCCGTCCGCTTCGCGCGCTGCGAAGCCGGACGCGCGCGCCGCCTTGCCGAGGCCGCCGCGCGCCTCGTCGTCCTGCTCGCGGCCTTCGCCGCCTGCGGGCCGGCGCTCGCGGTGCAGTCGGTTCGGGTGTCGGCCGATTCCGACGCCATCGACCTCACCCGCGCCGTCGAGCGCTACAGCAACCAGGGCGACCGCATCCAGGTGTCGACCGCGCCGGGAGCCGACGGCATCGTCCGGCGCATCGAGGTCAGCGCGCTCGAAGCCGGCGCGCAGCCGTCCTGGATCGTGTTCGCCCTGACCAACGATTCCGACGAGCAGTTGACCCGGCTGATCGTCGCGCCGCACTTCCGTCTGGTCGGCTCGGGCGTCGTCTGGCCGGACCTCGGCTCCTCGCGCATCACCACCATCACCGCGAGCCAGGGCCAGGCCCCGGAGCGCGAGGACAACGCCCAGGCCGACGTGTTCCGGCTGACCATCGATCCCGGCACCACCGTAACCTACGTCGCCGAGCTGCGCTCGCCGGCGCTGCCGCAGCTCTACCTTTGGGAGCCGGAGGCCTACAAGGACAAGTCGACCAGCCTCACCCTCTACGAAGGCATCCTGATCGGCATCGCCGGCCTGCTGGCGCTGTTCCTGACCATCGTGTTCGTGGTGCGCGGGGCGATGATCTTCCCGGCCGCGGCCGCGCTGGCCTGGGCGGTGTTCGCCTATGTCTGCATCGACTTCGGCTTCTGGCGGAAGATGTTCGGGCTCGAGGACGCCTCGGAACGGATCTGGCGCGCCGGCGTCGAGGCGACCATCGCCGCCACCCTGATCGTCTTCCTGTTCGCCTATCTCAACCTGCGCCGCTGGCACGTACGCTACCTGCATTTCGCGCTGGCCTGGCTCGTGATCATGGCGGCGGTGGTCGGCCTCTCGGTGTTCAACGCGCCGATCGCGGCCGGCGTCGCCCGGATCTCGATCGCGACGGTCGCCGGCGTCGGTCTGCTGCTCATCCTGAGTCTCGCGGCGCGCGGCTCGGACCGCGCGGTGATGCTGATCCCGACCTGGTATCTGCTCGCCGTTTGGGTGGTGGCGGCGGGCGCGACGGCGCTCGGCTACCTCACCAACGACCTGGTCTCGCCGGGCCTGGTCGGCGGGCTCGTGCTGATCGTCATGCTGATCGGCTTCACCGTGATGCAATACGCCTTCTCGGGAGCGCGGGGCGGTCGGGACGGCGGCGTCGACGCGGAGCGGCGCGCGCTCGCGATGGCGGGATCGGGCGAGGCGATCTTCGACTGGAACGTCGTCAACGACGAGATCAGCGGCGGCGATGCGCTGGAGAATCAGCTCGGCCTCAAGCGCGGCGCGCTCCAGGGCTCGGCCGCCGGCTGGCTCGACATCCTTCATCCGCTCGACCGCGACCGCTACTCGCTGGCGCTCGACGGGCTGCTGCACCAGAGGTCCGGCCGCATCAACCACGAGCTCAGGCTGCGCGGCGCCGACGGCCATTATTTCTGGTATGCGCTCAAGGCGCGCCCGGTGGTGAGCGCCGACGGCGAGGTGGTGCGGGTCGTCGGGTCGCTCGCCGACGTCACCGAGCTCAAGTCCGCCGAAGAGCGAATGCTCCACGACGCGATCCACGACAATCTGACCGGCCTGCCCAACCGCGAGCTGTTCTACGACCGTCTCGACGCGGCGATCCACCAGTTGCACAAGCCCGGCGGCGTCAACCCGATCGTGATCGTGATCGACATCGACGATTTCAAGCGGGTCAACGATTCCTACGGGCTGTCGATGGGCGATTCGACCTGTCTCTTATACACATCTCCGAGCCCACGAGACGTAGAGGAATCTCG
>CAMFKX010000265.1 GCA_945957375.1 uncultured Roseiarcus sp. | reverse complement strand
GTGACCACGGGGACCGGCGCGACCGTGATCGTCGACAACGCGGCGGGCGGCGGCGTCGTCGTCAACGCCGCCGCCATGTCGGCCGGGCGGACCCTGACGCTGACGGGGTCCGCGGCGGCGACGGTGAACGGGCTCCGCGGCGCCCTCGCGGCGACCGGCTCCAGCGGGGCCCTGACCGTCGGCACGGCCGGCTCGGCGGCGCAGACGATCACCGCGGGGACGGGCGCGCTGACGATCGCAGACGGAACCGCCGGAACGCTTACGGTCTACGCGACGGCGATGGCGGCGAGCGGCTCGCTCACCATCACCGGAGGCGGCCCGATCACCGTGACCGGGCTTAAGGCGACGCTCGACGCTTCGGCAGCCAGCGGCGCGCTCACCGTCACGGCCGCCGGAACGGCGGCCCATTCGATTCAGACCGGCTCCGGCGCGGACGCGATCGTCGCGGCCCACGGCGGCGACGCGATCGCCGCCGGCGGCGGGGGCGACGCCATCAACGTCGCCGGGCACAGCGTCGCCGATGCTTTCGTCTACAAGGCCGTCAGCGACTCCCTCAACGTCGCGGGCGGCCAGGACACGATCGCGGGCTTCAAGACGACGATCGGCTCGGCTCACGACCTGCTGGATTTTTCGGCGATCAACCCGAGCCTCGCGCTCCAGGGCTCGCTCGCCGCCGGCGCCGCGGTCAACGCCAACTCGATCGCCTGGCTCTACCAGGGCGGCGCGGCGATGATCTACGCGAACACCACCGCGAGCGCTCTGACGACGAGCGATGCAGGGCTGATGGAGGTGACCTTGACCGGCGTATCGTCCGGCCTGACGGCGGCGAATTTCCGGGCGTGACCTGTTTCCGTCGGGCCCCATTTCCGTGACGGAGAACGGCCCCCCTCTCCCCCCGGGAGAGGGACAGCGCCCCGAAGGGGCGCAGGGTGAGGGTTGTCGGACCTTATTTCATCGTGCTCAAAGGCTCGGCGGACGGCGCAGGACGATCTTCGCCGGCCCCGCCCGAAACCTGGGCAAACCGCCCCTTGCCGGCCGGATGTACCGGGTCGCCGGACGGCCAGGGCCAGCCGCCGAACCGGGTGCGGCGGAAGTCGTTGATCGCCGCTTCGATCTCGGCCCGGCTGTTCATGACGAACGGGCCGTGCATCACCACGGGTTCGCCGATCGGAACGCCCTGAAGCAGAAGGATCTCGACGGTCGTCGCGCCGCCATTTTCGAGACGCAGCGCCGCGTGCGCCGCGACTTCGACGAGCTGGTCCGCAGACACCGGGCGGCCGTCGATCTGAAGGACCGAGCCGGCGTGAACGTACAGCGTCCGCCGGGTCCGGCTCTGCGTCGCCGGCGGAAGCGTCACGCGCGCGCCGGGCTCGAGCGTGATCTGCCAGATGGCGACGTCGTTCGCCGGATCGGCCGCCCACGAATGCGGCGGCGGAGGGGGCGGCGCCAGCGGCGGCCCGGGTCGTTCCTGCGGCGCATAGGGGCCGGCGACCGCCTTCACCACGGCTTCGCCGCCGCCGCCGTCCGTCCTCAGCCGATAGCGCGGGATGTCGCCGTCCCAGAGGATGCGGAAGGCCGGCTCGACCATCTTGCTGCGCGCCGGCAGGTTCAGCCAGATCTGATGGAGCCTTAGCGGATTGCGGTTGCCCGCGTCGCGCAGCGGAAACATTTCCGAATGCATGACGCCCCGGCCGGTGGTCAGCCACTGGACGTCGCCGTCGCCATAGCGCGCCGCGGTCCCGAGCGAGTCGGAATGATCGACGAGGCCGGTGTCGACGACCGTCACCGTTTCGAAGCCGCGGTGGGGATGGGCGGGAAAGCCGGGGACGCTCTCGCCGTGGTACATGCTGAAGCCGTCGCGGCCGCTGAAGTCGGCCCCGAGCGCGCGGCCGCGCAGTCGCTCGGCCGGCGCCGCCTGGCCCTCCGCCTCCGGATAGAGGTCGGCGTGATGCATGCAGAACAGGAATGGATCGACGCCCGGCCAGGGCATCGCCAGCTTCTCGGCGCGCAGGATCGACATGGAGCGTCCTTATGATGGTCGGCGGCCGTCGACGCGAGCCGGGGCGGCCATTTCTCGATGAGTCGCAGTTCGGCCGGAAGCTGGCCGAGGCAAGCCAACTTTCCGAGTCTGAGCGCCGCCTTGCAACGTCCTTCTCGCGATTTCCCCGGCAGCGCTGCTGAGCAGCGGCGGACAACAGACCCCAGCTTTGTCGTCGGGCGCCGACGGACCCTTGAATGCTGCCGACCAAGGGCGCTCGACACCGCACGCTTCCTCGCGGTATTTTGGGCGCAAGGAGATGACCATGGCGTTGCAGCTGGGCGCGCTTCGAGAGGCGCTTGTCGAAGCCGGGGCTTCGGAAGCCACGGCGGCGAAGGCCGCGGAGGAGGCGGCTTCCTACGAGAACAAGCTTGCCGGCGTTGAAAACAAGGTCACGGCTCTCGACGGCCGGGTCAGCCTGCTGATTTCGCTGGTCAGCGTCAACATCACCATGACCGTCGCGCTGCTTTGGCGAGTGTTCAGCCGTTGAAGGACGACAGGGACTTGTCGCCCGGCGGGCGCCGCCGAGCAGGAACAATACGTTGTGAAAAACGGAATTTCTGCTTATCGTCAATCGTTTGGCAGGCGCCGGCTCGTTCGGCCCGGCTGTTTGACAGTCAATCCAGGTGGAACACCTCGACCAGCGCTTCGGAGACCGGGCTGCCGTCGGGGTTCGCCGCCATGATGTCCTTCATGTAGGCCCACCACTTGCGCATCACCGGGTCGAGCGGCAGGTCGTCCATGCCGTGACGCTCGGGGCGTTCGAGATAGGCGAACAGCACGTTGGTGTCGGGGTCGAGGAAGATCGAGTAATTGGCGACGCCGCGCGCCTTCAGCAGCGCCGCTAGCTCCGGCCAGATCGCGTCGTGGCGCGCGCGGTACTCGTGCGCCGCGCCGGGGTTGAGGAACATCTTGAAGGCGTGACGCGGCATGGCGGCTCCTATTCCCTTCGCCCCGCGCAACCGGAGAAGGTGGCGCGAAGCGCCGGATGAGGGGCTGCGCCGAGCGATCCGAGGAAGGGCGACGAGTCCTCTCAGGAAAGGACGGCGCAGCCCCTCACCCTGACCCTCTCCCCGCGAGCGGGGAGAGGGAGTTCAGGAGACTTCAGAAGTCGAACTTGTCGATGTTGCCCTTGTCGTAGATGAACGGCGCGCCGAGCAGGATCTCGCTGCCGTTGATCACGTTGAGCTTGCCGAGCTTGCCGGCCTCGACCGAGGTGTCGCCCGGCTTCAGCTTGCCGTCGACGGCGGCGCGCAGGACGTAGCCGGCGGCGTAGCCGAGGTCGATCGGGTTCCACAGCACCACCGACTTGACGCATTCGGAGTGGACGTAGGGCTTCATCGCGTTCGGGGTGGCCAGGCCGACGACCGCGATCTTGCCGCACTGGCCGGCCTTGGTGACCGCTTCGGCGGAAGCCGGCGTCGCGACCGAGGTCATGCCGAAGATGCCCTTGAGCTTGTCGCCGTGCTTGTTGATCAGCGTGGTGGCCTGGTTGAACGACAGGTTGTTGTCCTCCTGCGCCTCCACCGTCTCGAGCCACTTGAGCTTCGGGTGGCACTTGGCGGCGTAGGCCTGCATCTCGGCGATCCAGCGCGCCTGGTTGGGCGTGGTGAAGGTCGAGGTGACGATGGCGAAGCCGGCGTCCTCGCCGGTCTCCTTGGCCATGGCGTCGACCATCGCCTTGGCGATGCCGTTGAACGGCGACTGGTTGACGAACCATTCGCGCGCGTCGGGGGTCGAGTTGGCGTCGTAGCCGACGACGTGGATGCCCTTGGACAGCGCCTTCTTCAGCACCGGCGCGATCGCGACCGGATCGTTGGCGGCGAACAGGATGCCGTTGACGCCGCTGGTGATGTAATTGTCGATGAACTTGATCTGCTCGTCGATCTTGGCTTCGGTCGGGCCGTCGGTCTTGGCCTTGACGTTGCCGAGCTCCTTGGCCGCGTCCTGGATGCCCTTGGAGGTGGCGTTGAAGTAGCCGATGCCGATCAGCTTCGGCACGTCGACGACGGTGATCTCCTTGCCGGCGAGGGCGGGCGGGTTGGTCGGCTGGCCGCCGTCATATTTCATCGGCGCGGCCGCGGCGGCGGCCCCGGTTCCGCACTCGAGCGCGCTGGTCGGCAGTTCGTCGCCGCCGTCCCATTTGCTGGCGGCGTTGGCGCCGGTCGCGAAGGCGGCGAGCGCGATCGCGGCCGCGGTTCCGCTCAGGAGATATCTGGCTTTCATGGATGGGTTTCCTTCCCTGCTTCGCCGCACGTTCGCGGCTGACTTGCCCTTTGACGTCATTCCCTCCGGCGCTGGAGCGAGCTTGCGATCAGCACCGAGAGAATAAGCGCCACACCGATGACGACGATGGTTGCGTCGCCCTTGACCCCCGTCAGCGCCAGCCCGTTCTTGAGCAGCTGGATCATCACGAGGCCGATCACCGTACCCCAGATCGTGCCGGCGCCGCCGAAGATGCTGGTGCCGCCGAGCACCACCGCCGCGATCGCGTCGAGCTCGTAGCCCATGCCCATGTCCATGCGGGTCGTGGTGACGCGCGAGACGAGCACGATCGCGGCCAGCCCCGAGGCGAGGCCGGAGAGGGTGTAGATGACGAGCTTGGTCCGATCGACGTCGAGGGCGGAATATCGCGCGGCCGTCTCGTTGGAGCCGATGGCGTAGAGCGAGCGCCCGAACGTGGTGCGGTCGAGCGCGACGCCGGCGATCACGATCAGCACGATCAGGATCAGGAGCTGGGTCGGCACGCCGAAGACTTCGCCCTGCCCCAGGACATAGAACCATTCGGGGTAGCCGCGCACCGAACGCGCCTGGCTTATCCCCTCGGCGAGGCCGCGGTAGAGCGCGAGCGTCGCGATCGTCATGATCAGCGGCGGCACCTTGACCCGGGTGATGACGAAGCCGTTGACGAAGCCGGCGAGCCCTCCCACGGCGAGGGCGAACACGATCGCGAGCGGCAGCGGGAAGCCGAAATTCTTCCAGGAATAGCCGAGCATGACGGCGGAGAGGCCGACGATCGCGCCGACCGACAGGTCAATGCCGCCGGTGATGATGATGAAGGTCATCGGCAGGGCGATCAGGCCGATCTCGGTCATCAGCCGGCCCTGGTTGAGCAGGTTCTCGACGGTGAGGAAGCGGCTGTTGAATTCGCCGAGGCCGATCAGCGCGACGATCAGAATGAGCGCGAGCAGCGTCTCGTGGCGGGTGAGCCATTTCGGCGCGCGCCGCGCGTTCCGTTCGGCAAGCGCGCTCATACCCGTACGCCCCGCTCCGCGCGCCGCCTGCGCCGCTGGATGTCGGCGACGACCGTGGCGAGGATCAAGGCGCCGCGCACCGCGTCGGTCCAGTAGGGCGAGACGTCGATGAAGACCAGCGCGCTGGTGATCTCGGCGATCAGGATCGCGGCCAGCGTCGAGCCGACCACCGTGCCGACGCCGCCGAGGATCGACACGCCGCCGACGACCGAGGCCGTGATCACGGTCAGTTCGAGGCCGGGCGGCGTGGTCGACTGGATGACGCGCAATTGCGTCGCATAGACCAGGGTGGCGATGCCGGCGAACAGGCCGTGGATGGCGAACACCATGACGACGGTGCGCTGCGGATTGACGCCGCACAGGCGCGCCGCCTCGGCGTTGCCGCCGGTCGCGTAGATCGCCCTGCCGCTCGGCGACCAGCGCATCCAGAGCGCGGCGAGCGCGGTCGCCGCGACCATGATCACCACCGGCATCGGCGCGCCGAACAGGCTGAGGTCGGCGAGGTGGAAGCCCTGCGGCAGGTCGGTGATCCACTTCCCGCCGGTGACGCTGATCAGGCCGCCCTTGAGGATCGACATCATGCCGAGCGTGACCACGATCGCCGGGATGCGCAGATAGGCGACCACCGCGCCCTGCGCCGCCATGATGACGACGCCGAGGACGAGGGGCACGAGCCAGCAGACCAGGATCGGCGCGCCGGCGACCGCGAGCGAGCCGCTGACGGTGGCGAGCACGCCGATCAGCGCGCCGACCGAAATGTCGATGTTGCCCGAGATGATCACCATCGACATGCCGATCGCGGCGATCGCGATATAGGCGTTGCCGAGCAGGATGTCGGCGAGGTTGCGATAGGCGAGGAAGCGCGGGTTGACGAAGCCGACCGCAATCGCGAGGCCGATCACCGCGAGCGCGAGCAACGCCTCCTGCGAGGCGAGGCGCCGGAGCAGGCTCGCGCGCGGGGCGGCGGCGGTGACGGAAAGTGCGCTCACGCCGCCCGCTCCAGAGTTCCGTTCGAGCCCATCATCGCGGCGCCGACGGCTTCGGAGGTCGCGTGCGCGCGATCGAACTCGGCGACGAGCCGGCCCTCGCGCATCACCAGCACCCGATCGCTCATGCCGAGCACCTCGGGCAACTCGCTGGAAATCATCAGGATCGCCACGCCTTCGCCGGCGAGTTCGCCCATCAGGCGATGAATCTCCGCCTTGGCCCCCACGTCGATGCCGCGGGTCGGCTCGTCGAGGATCAACAGCTTCGGATTGTTGGCGAGCCACTTGCCGAGCACGATCTTCTGCTGGTTGCCGCCGGAGAGGCGGCCGGCGACCTCGTCGACCGAGCTCGTCTTGACGCCGAAGCGCTGCACGCCGGCCTCGGCCATGCGTCGCTCGGCGGCGCGGTCGATGAAGCCGAAGCGGGAGAGCGCGCCGAGCGCGGCGAGCGAGAAATTGTGCATGACGCTCATCGGGCGCACGAGCCCTTGCACGCCGCGGTCCTCGGGAACGTAGGCGATCCCGCGCGCGCGGGCGGCTTCCGGCGAATCGATCCGCACCGCCTCGCCGTCGAGCCGGATCTCTCCGCCTTCCGCCGGCGTGATGCCGAACAGGACCTGCGCAAGCTCGCTGCGCCCGGAGCCCACCAGCCCGGCGAGGCCGACGATCTCGCCGGCGCGCACGGTCAGGCTCACGTCCCGCGTCATCGGCCGCGCGACGAGGCCCTTCGCCTCCAGCACCGGCGCGCCGATCGGCACGCTCGCCTTGGGGAACAGGTTCTCGATCCGCCGGCCGACCATCATCTGGACGAGCTCGGCGGCGTTGGTGTCGGCCATCTGCCGCGCCCCGACATAGGCGCCGTCGCGCAGCACGGTGACGCGGTCGGCGATCTCGAACAATTCGTCGAGCCGGTGGCTGATGTAGACGATCCCGACCCCGCGGCTCTTCAGGCGGCGGACGATGTCGAACAGCCGCCGGACGTCGGCTTCGGTCAGCGCCGCGGTCGGCTCGTCCATGATCAGGATGCGCGCGTCGTGCGACAGCGCGCGCAGGATCTCCACCCGCTGGCGGTGGCCGACCGAAAGCGTGCCCACCACCTGATCGGCGGCGAGGTCGTCGATGTCGAGCGAGGCGAGCAGCGCCTCGGCCTTGTCGCGCATGGCGCGCCAGTCGATGCGGCCGCCGCCCGCGCGCGGCGCATGGCCGAGAAAGATGTTCTCGGCCACCGTCAATTCGGGAAACAGCAGCAGCTCCTGATAGATCGTCGCCACCCCGGCGCGCTTGGCGTCGTCGGGCGAGGACAGGCGGGCCTGCCGCCCGTCGATCAGGATCTCGCCGCCGTCCGGCTG
>CAMFKX010000264.1 GCA_945957375.1 uncultured Roseiarcus sp. | reverse complement strand
GTGGCGCGCATCCTGCCGTCGGTCGAGGATTTGCTGGCGCGAACGAAACCGTGAGGAAATCGGCCCCGCGCCGCCGGTCGCCAAGGCAGGGATTGATTTCGGCACGGTTTTGGCGCCTAACCCCGCGCGGATTCCGGCCGCCGCTTTGGACAGGCCGGAAGATTTGGGGTCGCGAACGCCGGCCGGCGCGCGACCGACTGAACAGGAGCCCGAAGGACCGCATGATCCAGGAGCGCCACATCCTTACCCTCTCCTGCGCCAATCGGCCGGGAATCGTGGCGAAGGTCTCCGCCGTTCTGTTCGACCGCGGTTTCAATATCCTCGACGCCCAGCAGTTCGACGACACCCTGACCGGCAGCTTCTTCATGCGGGTCGAGTTCAATGCCGCCAGCGACGGTTCGGACGCGACGGCCTTGCGCGAGGCCTTCGCCACGCTCGCCCACGGCTTCGGCATGACCTGGTCGATGCGTCCCGCCGCCGAGCGCAAGCGCGTCGTGCTGATGGCGTCGAAGTTCGACCATTGTCTGGCTGACCTGCTCTACCGCTGGCGCAGCGGCGAGTTGCACATGGATCCGGTCGCGATCCTCGCCAACTGCCCGCGCGAGACCTACGCCCACCTCGATCTCGACGACATCCCGTTCCACTTCCTGCCGGTCACCCGGGAGACCAAGATGGAGCAGGAGGCCGAGGCCTGGGAGATCATCAAGGCGGCGAAGGCGGACGTCGTGGTGCTCGCGCGCTACATGCAGATCCTGTCCGACGGCTTCGTCGCCAAGCTCAGGGGCCGCTGCATCAACATCCACCACTCGTTCCTGCCGGGATTCAAGGGCGCCAAACCCTACCACCAGGCGCACGAGCGCGGGGTGAAGCTGATCGGCGCGACGGCGCATTTCGTCACCGCCGACCTCGACGAGGGCCCGATCATCGAGCAGGACGTCGAGCGGATCAGCCATCGCGACACGCCCGAGGTGCTGGTGCGCAAGGGCCGCGACATCGAGCGCCGCGTCCTCGCCCGGGCGCTCGGCCACGTGCTCGAGGACCGCGTCCTCCTCAACCACGGCAAGACCGTGGTGTTCTCCGACTAACCGCCATCGAGCCGGGAGCGAGATCTGACATGACCAACGTCGCATTCATCGGACTCGGCGTCATGGGGTTCCCGATGGCCGGGCACCTCAAGCGCGCCGGCCACGACGTCGTCGTCTACAACCGCACCGGCGTAGTGGCGGCGCGTTGGACGGCCGAGCACGGCGGCCGGAGCGAACCGTCGCCGCGCGCGGCCGCCCGCGGCCGCGACCTCGTATTCGCCTGCGTCGGCAACGACGACGACCTGCGCTCGGTATGCCTCGGCGACGAAGGGGCCTTCGCCGGCATGGACCGCGGCGCGGTGTTCATCGACCACACCACCGCGTCGGCGAACGTGGCGCGGGAGCTGGCCGGCGAAGCCGCCCTCAAGGGCGTCGGCTTCGTCGATGCGCCGGTGTCCGGCGGCCAGGCCGGGGCGGAGAACGGCAAGCTGACCGTCATGTGCGGCGGCGGCGCGGACGATTACGCCCGCGCCGAGCCGGCGATCGCGGCCTACGCGCGCGCCTGCCGCCTGATGGGGCCGGTCGGCGCCGGCCAACTGACCAAGATGGTCAACCAGATCTGCATCGCGGGCCTGGTGCAGGCGCTTTCCGAGGGCGTCCGGTTCGCGGAGGCCGCCGGCCTCGACCCCAAGCAGGTGATCGACGTGATCTCCAAGGGCGCGGCGCAGTCGTGGCAGATGGAGAATCGCCACGAAACGATGATCGCCCGGCAATTCGACTTCGGCTTCGCGGTCGACTGGATGCGCAAGGACCTCGCGATCTGCCTCGACGAAGCGCGCAGGAACGGCGCGCCCCTCCCCGTCACCGCGCTGGTCGACCAGTTCTACCGCGACGTTCAGGCCAAGGGCGGGGGGCGGTTCGATACGTCGAGCTTGATCACCCGACTGTGAGGGCGATATCCTGACCTTCCCGCAAAATCCGTACGCCGGACGGCTTCGGCGCGCTGTCACCGCCTTCCGGGCGGAACCGGACGGCCGAACCGCTCGTCTATTGGCAGCGGGCGGCCGGTCGGCTAAGGAGGGCCGCGCTCGGACCTCGACGAGCCGAAACCCTTTCTCATTCTCGACGAGAGGCGCGCAGCCATATGGTCAATGACGGAGACTCCATGTCCGTCGAAGGTCCGCCGTCTCCTGGAGAGAATGCGCCGGTTTCCGACTTTTCCGGCCTCCACGGTTTCCAGTTCGTCGTCGCGCGGGACTCCGTCGCGTCCGAGGGCGAGGAGGAGCGGCGCGCGGCGCTGACCGTCGAACTGGAGGCGCGGGCCGCCCGGTTCCACCAGGCGGTCGATTCCTCGATCGTCCTTTCCAGCGACGGAGCCATCCGGTGGCTGGGCGACACGGTCGCCAAGCTGGCGGCGGGCGACGATCCGCTGGCCCCGCGCGCGATCCTGCTCGCCGACGAGGCGATGTCCGAGAGCGCGCGGACGGTGGCGGCGACGCGCCTCGACCTTTGGGTCAATGCGACCGTTCAGCGGCATCTCGGCCCCCTGTTCGCGCTGCGCAGCCTCCAGGATGGCGGCAAGCCGCTGCAGGACCTCGCCGCCAAGATCGCCGACGCGCTCGGCGTGCTCGAGCGCGAGCCGGTGCGCAACATCGTGCGCGGCCTCGACCAGAACGCGCGCGCCGTGCTGCGCAAGCTCGGAGTCCGCTTCGGATCCTATTATCTCTACGTGCCCGCGACGCTTCGTCCCGCCGCGCGGGCGCTGGCCCTGCAGCTCTGGAGCCTCAGGAAGGGCGGCGAAGACTTCTCGGTCGCGGTCCAGAGCCTGATGCCGATGGCGTCCTCCGGCCGCACGTCCGCCCCGCCCGACCCGCGGATCGGCGCTGAAGCCTACCGACTCGGCGGATTCCGGATGTGCGGCGACCGCGTGGTGCGGGTGGATATCGTCGAGCGCCTCGCCGACATGATCCGCGCCGCCTCGAATCTGCGGGTGGCGAACGAAGCCAAGCCGGGCCCGGCGGCGTTTCAGGTCACCGGCCAGATGACCTCGCTGACCGGCTGTTCGGGCGAAGGATTCGCCTCCATCCTGAAGGCGCTCGGCTTCGAAAGCCTTTCGGTTCGGCGCGACGAGATCATCATGCCGGCGGCCGCGACCCCGGTCGCCGCCCCGCCGGAGGGCAGCGCCGACGCCGCCGCCCCTGAGGGCGCCGGGTCCGCCGAGGACGCCCCGGAGGCGGAGGCGGACGAAGCGGAATCCTCCGCGCCGGTTCCGGCCGACGAACTTGCGGAAACCGATGTTTCGGAGCCGGCGACCGAGGAGGCCGCGGCCGAGACGGACGCCGAGACGGCCGAGACGGACGCCGAGGCGGCGGAGCCGGAGCCGGAAGCCGTGAGCGCTGCGGACGAGTCCGCCTCGCTTTCGATCGTTGCGGTCGAACTGGAGGAGACCCCGCCGGAAGCGCCCGGCGAGGACTCGCCGGCCGAGCCGGAGACCGACGTCGAAAACGCCGCGGAGGCGGACGCCCCCGGCTCTGCGATCGAGCACGAGGCGGCCGCGCCGGAAGCGCCTGGCGAGGACTCGCCGGCGGAGCCGGAGACCGACGTCGAAAACGCCGCGAAGGCGGACGCCCTCGGCTCTGCGATCGAGCCCGAGGCGACCGCCGCCGACGCGACGGCGCCGGACGGCGAGCCGTCGACGGAAGCCGCCGAAGCGGGGGCCGCGGCGCCGCCTGCGGCCGAGACCGAAATGGTCACGCTCTGGCGGTTCGTCCGGGCGCCGCATCCGCATCATGCAAGAGGCGCGCGGCCGCCGCGGCGCGGACACGCGCAGCCGGCGCCGGGACCGCAGGACGCCGGCGCGCGCCCCGCGGAGGGCGACGGCGAACGGCGCAAGGAGCGTCATCCCCGAGACAAGCGCCGGGCGCCCGAGAACGCAGCGCCGCCGGCCGCGCCGAAGACCTGGGACATCAAGAAAGCCTGGGACGCGAAGCAGGCGCAGCGCGCCAACGAGCGCAGCCGTGAGGAGCGGCCGCCGCGGCCGGTCGCGGAAAAGAGGCCGCCGGTCGAAAGAAGACCGACGGTCGATCCCACCTCGCCTTTCGCCAAGTTGATGGAGTTGCGCTCGAAGCTTGAATCGGAGAGCAAGAGACGGAATTGAGCGCGAGGGCGATTCTGCGCAGAGTCGGACGCGACGGCGCCGAATCTGCATCTATGAACAGAAAAGTTGTCGCAGTCTGGAAAAGATCATGACGAGGCGTGTCAGATGACCTACGTAGTTGTCGAGAACTGCATCAAGTGCAAGTATATGGACTGCGTCGAAGTTTGCCCTGTGGATTGTTTCTACGAAGGAGCAAACATGCTGGTTATCCACCCCGACGAGTGCATTGACTGCGGCGTGTGCGAACCAGAGTGCCCTGCGGAAGCGATAAAGCCAGACACGGAGCCGGGGCTAACGTCTTGGCTTACTCTCAACTCCGAGTATTCCAAGGTATGGCCGAACGTGACCGCCAAGCGCGATCCGCCGGAGGACGCGAAGGAGTTCGACGGACGAGCGAACAAGTTGAATGACTTCTTCTCCCCGGAACCCGGACAGGGGGATTAATCTTCCGTTAAGATTGTAAGAGCTTTCCTTTCCGACCGGCAACAGGACTCGCGCGGGCGACTCGTCAGTTGTTCCCGCCCTTTGAAATTTCGATGGTTTTGTGCTAAACACTCTTTAGTTCACGGAATGGTGTGTCGCGCCGGCCAGCCCAGGATCAAAATCGCCCTGGGCGGCGCAATGCCGTGCGACAGGTCGCGCCGATGAGGGGATCGGCGCGAGTTGAGCGTGAGCTTGCGGGTGGAGTGGCTAGCGATGGCGGCGCGTAAGAAATCGGCGAGCAACGTCCGATCAAGAAAAGTCGAAACAAAGACCGTCTCCTCATCGACACGATCGCGCGCTGCTGACAACCGCGCCGCCGTCAAGCCGGCCCAGGCTGGCGGAGCGGCGGCGGGCGCGACCGGGCCGGTGCCCCGACACCCTGAGGCCGAGACGACGAAACCGGTCAAGCCGCCGGCGACAGAAACGCGGAGCCCGTCGATTCCGGTCGACGCCAGCCCGCGTCCTCGATCCGCTCGGGCCAAGGCCGGGACCGACGAAACGAAGACGATGACCCGCGAGGCGACCCTACCGGTCGATCCGAATCCGAGCGGGCGCACCAAGACACCGCAACCAGTCAAGGCGCAAGCTGTACACGAGGAGTTAGCATTGAAGTCCGAAAAAGCCGGCGCAGCGGGTATGTCCGAAATCATGGCGCAGGAGGCGGTCATGCCGCCGGCGAGCGCGTCCGCGCCGTCGAAGGCGGCGGGGTCTTCGCCCAAGCAAAAACCTGTTCCGAAAGACGATCCGGCTTCGGCTGCGAAGGCGCTGAAGGCGTCCGGCCAGAGACAGGGCTTCAAGCTGAACGAATTCGTGGTCTATCCGGCCCACGGGGTCGGGCAGATCGTCTCGATCGAGGAACAGGAAGTCGCGGGGTTCAAGCTCGAACTCTTCGTCATCAGCTTCTCGAAGGACAAGATGACTCTGCGCGTGCCGACCTCGAAGGTGGTCGGCGTCGGCATGCGCAAGATCTCCGATCCCGACACGGTCAAGCGGTCGCTCGACATCCTCGCCGGCCGCGCCCGGGTCAAGCGGACGATGTGGTCGCGACGCGCCCAGGAGTACGAGACCAAGATCAACTCCGGCGATATCGCCGCGATCGCGGAAGTGGTGCGGGATCTGTACCGGTCGGACGCCCAGCCGGAGCAGTCCTATTCCGAGCGCCAGCTCTACGAGGCGGCGCTCGACCGGATGGTTCGCGAGATCGCCGCGGTTCAGAAGTCGAACGAGATCGACGCGCTGAAGGCGATCGAGTCGCAGCTGCAGAAGACCAGCGCGCGGCAGGCGAAGGCCGGCTCCGCCGACGTGGTGGACCCGGAAATCGAAGAAGCCGCCTGACCCGCGTCAACGCCCTTCGCCGACCTCAGCGTCGGCGAAGGGACTTTCTTAGCCGGCCGTGGCTTTGATCAGCACGGCCGCGCGCTGCAAGGCCAGCTCATAGCCCTGCGTCCCGCATCCGACGATCACGCCCGAGGCGACCGCCGACACGAAGGAATGGTGGCGGAAGGCCTCGCGCTGGTGGACGTTGGAGATATGGACCTCGAGGATCGGCCCCTCGAACGCGTGCAGCGCGTCGAGGATCGCGACCGAGGTGTGCGTGAACGCGGCCGGGTTGATCACGATGGCGGCGGCGCGGCCGCGGGCTTCGTGAATCCAGTCGATGATCTCGTATTCGCGGTTGGACTGGCGAAATTCGATCGCGAGCCCGAGGCTGTCGCCCAGGCTTCGGCATTTTGACTCGACGTCGGCGAGCGTCTCGCGGCCGTAGATCTCCGGCTGGCGCTTGCCGAGCAGGTTGAGGTTCGGTCCGTTCAGGATCGTGACGATCGGGTTCATCCGCGCGCGTTCCCCTCGTTGTCATCCGTGCCAGGCCGCGACCGTCTTCAGCGCCGAGAAGCCGTAGAGCGCCTCGAAGCCTTTCTCGCGGCCGTGCCCGGATTTGCCGACCCCGCCGAACGGCAACTCGACGCCGCCGCCGGCGCCGTAATTGTTGAGAAACACCTGCCCCGCCCGCAGCGCCTTGGCGAGGCGCATCATGCGCCCGCCGTCCGATGTCCACACGCCCGCGACCAGGCCATAGCCGGTCCCGTTGGCGATCGAAACCGCATCCGCTTCGTCCTCGAACGGGATGACGACCTGGACCGGGCCGAAGATCTCCTCCTGCGCCAACCGATGGTCGCGGCTGACGGAAGCAAACAGGGTCGGCGCCACGTAGTGGCCGCCCGCGGGCGCGTCGGCTGCGATCGATCCCCGGGCGGCGGTGACGAGGTCGCCGCCGTCGGCGAGGAACCGCTCGACGATCGCTTTCTGGCGGGCCGAGATCAGCGGGCCGACGTCGAGGTCGGCGTCGGCCGGGCCGACCCGCAGCGCGCGGTAGCGTCCGGCCATGCGCTCGACGACCTCGTCGTAGCGCTTGCGCTCGACGAGGATGCGCGAGGCGGCCGAGCAGGTCTGGCCGGCGTTCTGGATCCCCGCGTTGACCAGAAACGGCGCCGCGCGATCGAGGTCGGCGTCGGCGAACACGAGCTGCGGCGACTTGCCGCCGAGCTCCAGCGTCACCGGCGCGACATGGCGGGCGGCCGCGGCCTGAACCAGCGCGCCGACCGCGACCGAGCCGGTGAACGAGA
This sequence comes from uncultured Roseiarcus sp., assembly GCA_945957375.1. Lineage (GTDB taxonomy): Bacteria > Pseudomonadota > Alphaproteobacteria > Rhizobiales > Beijerinckiaceae > Roseiarcus. The sequence continues at coordinate 376 of CAMFKX010000264.1, read as the reverse complement.
TATGGCGGACGCCGGGATGGGCGGCGAGCGCGGCGCCGGCTTCCTCGCCGAGGCCGGGCACGACATTGAGCGCGCCGGCGGGGAAGCCGGCCTCGCGCGCCAGATCGGCGAGCGCGAGCGACGTCAGACAGGCTTCCTCGGCGGGCTTCATCACGCAGGCGTTGCCCATCGCCAGCGCCGCGCCGATCGTCCGGCCGGCGATCTGCATCGGATAGTTCCACGGCACGATGTGGCCGGTGACGCCGTGCGGCTCGCGCAAAGTGTAGACGGTGTAGCCGTCGAGATAGGGGATGGTCTCGCCCATCACCTTGTCGGCGGCGCCGGCGTAGAACTCCATGTAGCGCGCCATCGCCAGCGCGTCGGCGCGTCCCTGTTT
>CAMFKX010000263.1 GCA_945957375.1 uncultured Roseiarcus sp. | reverse complement strand
CGGTCGTCGGCGCCTCGATCGGCAGCGACAGCGTGGCCGTGCAGTCGCTCCGCCGCGCCGGCCTCTGGCTGCGCGCCCGCGCCTCGGGCGTCCTCGCCGCGCAGGTCGCCACCGGCGTCGCCGCAACGGCGGAGACGTCGCGCGCCGGGGCGGCCCCGGGCGTGCGGCGGCGGGCGTCGTGGCTCGACCGCAACCGCGAGCAGCTGCGCCACATCCTGCCCGCCTATGCGGCGTTCGTTCTGGTCGTCGCCGCCACGCAATTCGTCTATCCGGAAAACATCGTCTTCTCGCTCAAGTACTACAACTCGCTCGTCGTGCTCGGCGCCTTCCTGGCGATCCTCGCGCTCGGGCAGGGCTCGGTCATCCTCGCCGGCGGGCTCGATCTCTCGGTGCCGTGGACGATCGGCTTCTGCGGCATCCTCGCGGCCGGACTTATCCAGGGCTCGAACGTCGCGACGCTGTGGGCGGTCCCGGTCGCGCTCGGCGCGGGCTGCCTGATCGGCTTCGTCAACGGCTTCGGCGTCGCGTCCCTCGGCATGCCGCCGATCGTGGTGACGCTCGCGATGAACGGCGTGCTGCAGGGCATGGCGCTCCTCTACAGCAACGGCACGCCGGCGGGCTTCGCCTCGCCGGCGCTGCGCTGGCTGATGACCGGAGCGGTAGGCGGCATCACCCCGGTCGTCGGGCTGATGGCGCTGTTCATCCTGTTCGGCGTCACGCTGCTCGGCCGCACGGTGTTCGGACGCTGGATCTACGCCGTCGGCAACAGCCCGCGCGCCTCGTTCCTGTCGGGCGTCGACGTCAAGGCGACCACCATCGGCGTCTACGTGCTCAGCGGCTTCTGCGCGGCGCTGGTCGGCGTTCTTATCACCGGATTCAGCGGCCAGGCGAGCCTCGGCATGGGCGACGACTTCCTGCTGCCGTCGATCGCGGTCGTCATCGTCGGCGGCACCCTGATCACCGGCGGCCGCGGCAACTACATCGGCATGCTCGGCGGCGTGCTGCTGCTCACCGCGCTCCAGACCCTGCTCTCCGGAACCACCCTCCCCCACGCCGTCCGCGACATCATCTTCGGCGGCGTCGTCCTGGTCGCCGTCCTCGCGCTCAGGGAGAAATGAAGCGGCGACGGCGCGGGAGGGCGCGATGGCGAGAGGCGGGCGGACGCCGGACGCCCCGGAGAACGGGATCCGGCGCGGGCGAAGGCAGGACGGAGCGTAATGGGCTACAAGGACATCGTCTGCTTTCTCGACGCCTCGGAGGAGGGGCTCGACCGGTTGCGGATCGCCGCCGCCCTGGCGGCGGCGCACGGCGCCTACCTCATCGGCGTCGACACAATCGGGGACGGCTCCGGTTCGCGCGAAGGACTTCGTGCGCGGTTCGATGGGGCGGCGGCGCGGTTGCCATCGGGCGGGCGCTTCATCGAGGCGGCGGCGCTCGAGGGGAACGGCCTCCTGCCCTTTTGCGCGGACCTGATCGTGGCGCCGTCGGCGGCGGGGGCCGGCCGCGTCGAGGCGTCGCGCCGCCTCATCGACCGCGCCCTCACGGAGTCGGGCGCGCCGGTGCTGCTCCTCCCCCCGGGCGTCCGGGTCGAAACCGTCGGCCGCAAGTCGCTGATCGCCTGGAACGGCGCCCGCGAGGCGTTGCGCGCGGTCCACGACGCGTTGCCGCTCCTGAAACAGGCTCGCGAGGCGACGGTGTTCGCTTTTTCGTCGCGCCCGAGCGCGCTGCAGGAATCGGCGCACTTCCTCACCGAGCATCTGGGCAGGCACGGGGTCGTCGCCGAAATCGCCGACTGGACCAACGCCCAGGGCCTGTCGCCGGTCGAGGCGCTGCTCGCCTGCGCGGAGGACCGCGGGGCGGACCTGATCATCGCCGGCGTGTTCGGGCACTCGCGCCTCTACGAGGAGATTTTCGGCGGCGTCAGCATAGAATTGTTGCGTCAGCAGAGCGCGCCGATGCTGATGTCGCACTGAGCGCGGATTCAGACGCCGAAATCAGGGAGGAATTCATGAGACAGGTTCGACGGATCGTCACCACCGACGACGCAGACGGCAAGTCCGGGGTCCTGGTCGACGGGATCGCCTCCAACACGATCACCGTGCTGACGGAACTCTGGATCACCGACGGCAAGGCGCCCGACCACCGCGACGGCATCGACCACGCCGAGCGGTCGGACCGGCTGGAGCCTCCCGCTGCGGGCACGCTCTTCCGCTACTTCGAGATCGCGCCCGAGTCCGAGACCGCCCATCTGAGCGAGGCGGAAAAGCGCAAGGGCAGCGCGGAGTGGTTCGCCGCCATGAACGGCGCCCATCTGCAGCCCGACACGTCGCGCCACCCCTCGATGCACCGCTCCGCGACCACCGACTACATCATCCTGCTCTCGGGCGAGATCACCCTCGTGCTCGACAAGGAGGAACGGACGCTGAAGCCGTTCGACTGCGTGGTGCAGAGGGGGACCAATCACGCCTGGGTCAATCGCGGATCGGAGCCGGCGCTCCTGATGGCGGTTCTCGTCGACGACGGGCGGCGCTCCGGCTGAGCCGGTTTGCGCGAGAACGACCGAACGGGAGGACGAGACCATGACAAGCGGACCCAATCCGATCGACGGATTCGTCGTCGACCGCTCGGCCATCGCCTATGTCGGCGACGGCCTGCAACGCGCCGAGTGCGTCCTCGCCGAACGCGACGGGTCGCTGTGGGCGGCCGATGGGCGCGGAGGCGTGGTCCACATCCGCGCCGACGGCTCGCAGCGCCTGATCACGCAAAAGCCTCCGGCGAACGGAAGCCTGCCCAACGGCCTCGCCTTCGCCCGTAACGGCGACCTCCTGATCGCCAACATCGGGACCGACCGGGTGGAGGCGATGGCGCGCTCGGGCGAGACGCGCGTCCTCGCCGACCGCATCGACGGGCGTCCGGTGGGCAAGGCGAACTTCATCCTCCGCGACAGCCGCGACCGGCTCTGGCTCACGGTCTCGACCCGGCTCGAAGCGTGGAGCAACGCCATCAGCCCGAACGTCGCCGACGGCTACATCGCGATGCACGACGGCGGCTCGTGGCGGATCGTCGCCGACGGCTTCCGCTTCACCAACGAGATCCGCTTCGACGCGCGCGAGGAATGGCTCTACGTCGCCGAGACCTGCGGACGCTGCGTCACTCGGCTGCGCGTGCTGGAGGACGGCAGCCTGGTCGACCGCGAGACTTTCGGCCCTGCCGATCACGGCGCCTTCATCGACGGCATCGCATTCGACGCCTACGGCAACCTTTGGGGCACGCACATCTTCAGGGACCGGGTGTTCGCGATCACGCCCGACGGCGACCTGCGCATCCTGCTCGACGACGACCGCGACAGCGAACCGGGCAAGGCGCTCATGGACGCCTTCGCCCGCGACGCGGTCACGCCCGAACTGATCGGGGCGACCGGCGGGACGATCGCGAAGTGGTTCACCAGCGTCACGTTCGGCGGGACCGATCTGAAGACGGTCTACATCGGCAACCTCGAATCCCCCCGCATCCCCTGTTTCCGCTCGCCGGTGGCCGGCCTGCCGATGACCCACTGGTGACCCGCGCAACGCCGCCCAAGGAGCGACCCATGGCCGACTATTCCAGACTGTTCGCTATTCCGCCCGGACTTCGCGTGCTGGTCACGGCAGGCGCGTCGGGGATCGGACGCGCGATCGCCGACCTCCTGATCGCGGGCGGCGCGCGCGTCCACGTCTGCGACGTGTCGGAGGCGTTCCTCGCGGACTACCGCGCCGCGCATCCCGGCTCCGGCGCAACCCTCGCCGACGTCGCCTCGGAGGCGGACGTGTCGCGCCTGTTCGCCGAGGTCTCGGATTCGCTCGGCGGGCTCGACGCGCTCGTCAACAACGCCGGCGTCGCCGGGCCGACCGGCGGCGTCGAGGAGATCCGGCCCGAGGACTGGCGGCGCACCCTCGACGTCTGCCTCACCGGACAGTTTCTATGCTCGCGCCAGGCCGTGCCGATGCTCAAGGCCGCGGGCGGCGGCGCGATCGTCAACCTGTCGTCGGCCGCCGGGCGCTTCGGCTACGCCTTCCGCACGCCCTACTCGGCCGCCAAATGGGGCGTGATCGGTTTCACCCAGAGCCTCGCCAAAGAACTCGGACCCGCCGACATCAGGGTGAACGCGATCCTGCCCGGCGTGGTCGAGGGGCCGCGCATGACCGGCGTGATCGCCGCGCGCGCCAAGCAGCTCGGCGTCTCGCACGAGGCCATGGAGAAGACCTATCTCGACCGAATCTCGCTGCGCCGCATGGTGACGGCCGACGACGTCGCCGCGGCGGTCGCCTGGCTTCTTTCGGACGCGGGCCGGAACATCTCCGGACAGTCGCTCGGCGTGGACGGAAACCTCGAGTCGCTGTGACAAGCGCAGGCAACAGGAGCGGATCGTGAGCAAGGTCGCCATCATCGGATCGGGATTCATCGGCCGCGCCTGGGCGATCAGCTTCGCGCGCGGCGGGCACGACGTCGTGCTGTGGGACGAGGACCCGCAGGCGCCGGAGAAAGCGATCGCCTATGTCCGCGGCCTCCTGCCCGACCTCGAAGCCAACGACCTCCTGAACGGCGCGGCGGCGGACGCGCTCGCCGCCCGCCTCCAGCCCGCCCGCACGCTGGAAGAGGCCCTCGACGGCGCGGTCCATGTCCAGGAGAACACGCCCGAGGACGTCGGGATCAAGCGCAAGGTGTTCGCCCGGCTCGATGCCGCCGCGCCGCCCGGCGCGGTTCTCGCGAGCTCCACCTCGGCGCTCCTGCCGTCCGCCTTCACCGAATTGCTGCCGGGACGGGCGCGCTGCCTCGTGGTCCATCCGATCAACCCGCCCTATCTCGTTCCCGCCGCCGAAGTCGTGCCCGCGCCCTGGACCGACCCGGCCGTGGTCGAGCAGGTCGCGTCGTTCCTGCGCGCGATCGGGCACACGCCGATCCTGATGAAACGGGAGATCGACGGCTTCGTCATGAACCGCCTGCAGGGCGCCCTGCTCGAGGAGGCCTTCCGGCTCGTCGCCGACGGCTACGCCAGCATCGAGGACGTCGACGTCGGCATCCGCGACGGCCTGGCGCTCCGCTGGTCGTTCATGGGGCCGTTCGAGACCATCGATCTCAACGCGCCGGGCGGGGTGAGGGACTATGTCGAGCGCTATCAGGGCCTCTACGCCGGCCTGTTTCCTTCGATGCAGCGGCGGGTCGACTGGGCCGGACCGGTCATCGACGAGATCGAGGCGGATCGCCGCCGGCGCCTCGCGGCAGACAAGCTCGGCGAGCGTCAGGCCTGGCGCGATCGCCGGCTGATGGCGCTGGCGGCGCACAAGCGCAAGGCCGACACGGATATCGGGCGCTGAGCCCGGAAAAAGGAGCGAATGTCATGGCGTCGAGCGGCAAAGTCATCATCACCTGCGCGGTCACCGGCGCGATCCACACTCCGTCCATGTCGCCATATCTTCCGGTGACCGCCGACGAGATCGCGGAGGCGGCGATCGGCGCGGCGGAGGCGGGCGCGGCGATCGTGCATCTGCACGCCCGCGACGAGAACACCGGCCGCCCCGACCAGAGCCCGGAGGCCTTCGCCCGGTTCCTGCCGCGCATCAAGCAGGCGACCAAGGCGGTCGTGAACCTGACGACCGGCGGCGCGCCCTACATGACGGTGCAGGAGCGGGTGAAGCCGGCCGAGGTGTTCAAGCCGGAGGTGGCGTCGCTCAACATGGGCTCGATGAATTTCGGCCTGTTCCCAATGCTCGATCGCTTCAAGAGCTTCAAGCACGACTGGGAGGCGCAGGCGCTCGAGAACTCGCGCGACCTCGTGTTCCGCAACACCTACAAGGACATCGAGTTCGTGCTGCGGACGCTCGGCGACGCCGGCACGCGGTTCGAATTCGAGTGTTACGACACGGCGCATCTCTACAATCTGGCCCACTTCCTCGACCGCGGGCTGGTGAAGCCGCCGCTGTTCGTGCAGACCGTGTTCGGCATCCTCGGCGGCATCGGACCGCATCCCGAAGACGTGCTCCACATGAAGCGCACCGCCGACCGGCTGTTCGGCAAATCCTACAAGTGGTCGGTGCTCGGCGCCGGCCGCAACCAGCTCGCGATCGCCGCTCAGGCGGCGGCGATGGGCGGCAACGTGCGCGTCGGCCTCGAGGATTCGCTGTGGGGCGGGCCCGGCAGGCTCGCGACCAGCAACGCCGAACAGGTGCGCGCGGTGCGCCAGATCATCGAGGGCCTCGGCCTCTCGGTGGCGAGCCCCGAGGAGGCGCGCGAGATCCTGGAGCTCAAGGGCGGCGACCGGGTGTCGTTCTGAACGCTCAGGCGGCGGCGTAGACCAAGGCGAGGGCGATCGCCAGCACGGCGAGCCCGGCGGCCGGCCAGCGGCTGAAGGTCGCGTCGAGCCGGTCGAACAGCGCGCCGGCGCGCAGCGACCGGTCGAACGCCGCCTCGAAAGCGCCGATCGCGTCGCCGGGCGGAATGCGCGGCAGACGGCCGGCGATCCGCGCGAGCCCGAACGCGAGCGCGCCGCCGACCAGAATCGGCCACAGGCCGTCCCAGATCTTCGCCGGCGCGAGCGCGTCGCCGAACCCGCCGACCAGCGGATAGACGAGATAGGGCAGCAACAGAGCGCCGAGCGCGGCGGCCGGCCAGGAGCGAACCAGGCGTTCCGGGCTCGCGGTCGCCTCGTACCGCCACGAATCCGGCAGCCGCGAGACGAAGTGCAGCATCAGCAGCGCGCTGCCCGCCGAGGAGACCGCGGCAAGGCCATAGGCGAGGCCGTAGCCGAACAGCGGCTTGGTCGCGGCCTTGGCGAGCGCGCCGCCGGTCAACGGCAGGCCGGCGAGGCTCAGCGCCAGCGCGAGCGCGATCAGCGACCAGAGGCCCGGCCGCACCCCGCGCGCGGCGAAGGCGCCGACGGCGAGAAACAGCGCCCCCTTCACCAGCACGTGGTTGGCCGCATAGAAGGCGACGAGCGAAGGCGCGGCGGAATCGCCCGCAGCCAGCGCCATGCCGAGCGCGGCGGCGATCACCCCCATCTGGCTCACGCTCGAATAGGCGAGCACGGCCTTGGGATTGTCCTGGGTGACGCCGACCAGGACGCCGAAGAAGGCGGTGACGAAGCCGAGGATCGTCAGCGCCTCGCCCCAGCCGGCGAGCGCGACGCCGAACGGCAGGAAGCGGATGAGGCCGATCACCCCGGCCTTCACCCCCGCCCCGCTCAGCGCCGCGGCGGCCGGGATCGGCGTCGCGGCGTAGGACAGCGGCATCCAGCCGTTGAGCGGAACGAGGCCCATCTTGGCGCCGAAGCCGGCGATCAGCAGCGCGAGTGCCACGCCTCGCCACGGCGAGGCCGGCAGCGCCGCGACCACGTCGGGAATGCGCAGGGAGCCGTGCGGCTCGGCGGCGGCCAGCAAGGCGAAGGCGAGCAGCAGGAAGGCTTCGCCAAGCAGGGCGAAGGCGAGATAGACGCGCCCCGCCCGCGCGGTCTCCGGCGTCGGATCGAACGCGAACATGCCGTAGGCCGGGATGCTGACCAGCGCATAGAGGAGATAGAACGACAGCAGGTCGTCGGCGACGAACACGCCGAGACTGCCGATCATCGTGAGCAGCCACGAGACCGCCGCGCGCGGCTCGGGCCGGTCCTTCGGGTCGCTGAAGGCGCCGGCGGCGACGGCGATCCACAGGATCG
>CAMFKX010000262.1 GCA_945957375.1 uncultured Roseiarcus sp. | reverse complement strand
CGCCAACACAGTCGCTTGTGAGCCCGCGCAGCGGGCGTCTCGAAGGACGCTCCAGCGCGCGCCGAACGCCCTGCTTCCCCTCGTTTCGCGAGCCTCGCCAGCGCATCGAAGTCGCCGCGAACATAGGCTTCCTTCTTCGCCCGCGTCCAACCCTTGATCCGCCGTTCTGCGGCAATGGCGTCGACGATCCGGGGCGTAGTGCTCGCTATGGACGAGCGCGACCGGCCGGCGAGTGTAGGTGTAGCAGCCGGGGTCGAGGCCGTGCGCGTGTTCGCTGACGCGCTCGTCGATCGAGCGCCGGGTGATCCCGGTGTAGTAGCTGCCGTCGGCGCAACGCAGGATGTAGATGGAGGCGCCGTCCATGCGATGGCCATGCGGAAAAGGACGCGGATCGTAATCCAATACGGCAATGTTGTACAGGGTTGCGGCCCTTTGGTCGCCTTCTGGAGCGTCCTTCGAGACGCGCCGCCTGCGGCGGCGCTCCTCAGGACGAGGCCGATGAGTTTGCGTCTCCGACGTCCTGAGGAGCCCGCGTGAGCGGGCGTCTCGAAGGACGCCGCATCGTCGCGTCTCGAGATCGCCTTGTCGTCCCGGCGCGAGCCCTTGATGGAGTCGCGGCCGCCCTGTAGATCGCCGGGAAACCAGCCGACGCCGAGGAGACCCCAAGCATGACTTCACCCGATCCCGTCGTCATCGTCGGCGCCGCGCGCACGCCCATGGGCGGCCTCCAGGGCGACTTCGCGGCGCTGAGCGCGCCGCAGCTCGGCTCGGTCGCGATCGAGGCCGCGGTCGCGCGCGCCGGCGTGCCCAAGGACGCGATCGAAGAGGTGGTGATGGGCTGCGTGTTGCCGGCGGGGCAGGGGCAGGCGCCCGCCCGCCAGGCCTCGCGCGGCGCGGGCCTGCCCGACGCGGCCGGCTGCACCACCGTCAACAAGATGTGCGGCTCGGGCATGAAGGCGGCGATGTTCGCCCATGACATGCTCATCGCCGGAACCAATGCGGTCATGGTCGCGGGCGGCATGGAGAGCATGTCCAACGCCCCCTATCTGCTGCCAAAGGCCCGCGCCGGCTATCGCCTCGGCCACGACCGGGTGATGGACTCGATGTTCCTCGACGGGCTCGAGGACGCCTACGAGCGCGGCCGGCTGATGGGGACCTTCGCCGAGGACGCGGCCCAGGCCTATCAGTTCTCGCGCGAGGCGCAGGACTCCTACGCGCTCGCCTCGCTCACCCGGGCGCTGAAGGCCGGGCGGGACGGCGGCTTCGCCGCAGAAATCGCGTCGGTGACGGTCAAGGGCCGCAAGGGCGCGACCACCATCGCCATGGACGAGCAGCCGGCCAAGGCGCTGCCCGACAAGATCCCGACGCTGAAGCCCGCCTTCCGCGAAGGCGGCACGGTGACGGCGGCCAACTCCTCATCGATTTCCGACGGGGCGGCCGCGCTCGTGATGATGCGCCGTTCGGAAGCCGAGAAGCGCGGGCTCGCGCCGCTGGCGACCATCCTCGGCCATGCGACCCACGCCGGTCTGCCGGCGAATTTCCCCTCGGCCCCCGTCGGCGCCATCAAGGCGCTGCTCGACAAGGTCGGCTGGCGCGCCGATCAGGTCGACCTCTGGGAGGTCAACGAGGCCTTCGCGGTGGTGGCGATGATCGCGATGCGCGAACTCTCCCTGCCGCACGACCGGGTCAACGTGCACGGCGGCGCCTGCGCGCTCGGACACCCGATCGGCGCCTCGGGGGCGCGAATCATGGTGACGCTGCTCGCCGCGTTGAAGCACTATGGACAGAAGCGCGGCGTCGCCAGCTTGTGCATCGGCGGCGGCGAAGCGACCGCGATCGCACTGGAGGCTGCATGATCCCGACCGAAGACCAGGCGACGATCCGCGAGATGGCGCGGCGCTTCGCCGAAGAACAACTGGCGCCGAACGCCGCGCGCTGGGACCGCGAGCACGCCTTCCCGCACGACGCGCTGAAGGCGATGGGCGAACTCGGCTTCATGGGCATGACCGTGCCGGCCGATTGGGACGGCGCCGAGACCGACTACGTCTCCTACGCCATGGCGGTGATCGAGATCGCCGCCGGCTGCGGCGCGGTCTCGACCATCATGAGCGTCCACAACGGCGTCGGCTGCATGCCGATCCTGACCTTCGGAACCGACGAACAGCGGGAAAAGTACCTGCGGCCGATGGCGCGCGGCGAATGGATCGGCTGCTTCTGCCTGACCGAGCCCTCCGCCGGCTCCGACGCCGCCGCGATCCGGACGCGAGCGCGGCGCGACGGCGATGACCACTACGTGCTCTCCGGCTCGAAGCAGTTCATCACCTCGGGCAAGAACGGCCAGGTCGCGATCGTCTTCGCCGTCACCGATCCCGACGCCGGCAAGCGAGGCATTTCCGCCTTCATCGTGCCGACCGACACGCCGGGCTACGTCGTCGCCAAGGTCGAGGACAAGCTCGGCCAGCATCTCTCCGACACCTGCCACATCGTGTTCGAGGACATGCGCGTGCCGGCGAGCCAGCGCCTCGGCGAGGAAGGGCAGGGGCTGAAGATCGCCCTGGCCAACCTCGAGGGCGGCCGCATCGGCATCGCCGCCCAGGCGGTCGGCATGGCGCGCGGCGCCTACGACGCCGCGCTCGCCTATGCGAAAGACCGGGTGCAGTTCGGCAAGCCGATCTTCGAGCACCAGGCGGTGGCGTTCCGTCTCGCCGACATGGCGACGCGGATCGAGGCCGCCGAGCAACTGACCCTGCACGCCGCGAGCCTGCGCGACGCCAAGCTGCCCTGCCTCAAGGAAGCCTCGATGGCGAAGCTGTTCGCCTCCGAGACGGCGGAATGGGTGTGCTCGCAGGCGATCCAGATCCACGGCGGCTACGGCTATCTCGCCGACTATCCGGTCGAGCGCATCTATCGCGACGTGCGCGTGTGCCAGATCTACGAGGGCACGAGCGACATCCAGAAGCTGGTGATCGCAAGGGCGCTGGCGACGGCGTGACGCGAAAGTTAGCGTCGTAACATTGGCGGCAATAAGGTTGCGCCGCTCGCAAACTTGTATACACTGACCATCGCGCTCCGCCAGGGGCGATCCACTGGCGATTCACGGGATGGGGAACATCATGGCGAATCTGGAAAAAGGACTGAGCGGAACAAGCGTATTCACGATGGTTCTGGGCGCCACAGCGGTCGCCGCCGGGTTTGTGGCGCTGCCTGCGACGGCGGGCGCGGCGACGTTCGTCCCTCCGTCGGTCGCCCCCGGAACGACGTACCGCCTGATGTTCAACTCCGCCGACACGTCGCTGGGGACGTCATCCGACATTGCGACGTACAATGCATTCGTCAACTCGGAGGCTTCGAGCAATACCGGACTGCCCACCACGACGTGGTCGGCGGTGGTGAGCACGGAAGCCGTCAGCGCCGCGACCAACGTCGCGTGTGCCGGCGATTGCGCCAACGCTCCGATCTACGATGTCCTGGGCAACGAAATCGCTCCGTCTCTCGCGGCTTTGTTCGGCGGATCGCCATCCGCTCTGCAATACGACCAGAACGGCGACGCCGTCGGACTCGGCTATGACTATTCCTGGACCGGATCGACCAGCGCCGGCCTGATAGCCTCCGGGCACGCGCTTGGGGATGCGTCACCTGAGGCTGGCTCGCCATACTTCGGCGGAAGCGGCTTCCTCGACGTTGGGCAATCGGAACCCAACGATGCGCCGTATCATATCATGGCGCTCAGCGCCGGCATCGTCGCCGCAGGCGTCCCCGAGCCGTCGACCTGGGCTCTGATGGGCCTCGGCGCCGCTGCGCTCGGCCTCGCCCACCGCCGCAGGGCGGCGCGCCTCGCCCGGGCGTAAGCCGAGCCCGGCGGTCGCGTGAACGTCACCGAGCCGATCCGCCGGCACGCGTTCCTGAAGCCGCGCGCGCTCGCCGTCGTCCTCCCCGACGGCGAGGGCGTCGCCTACGCGGCGCTCGACCGTCGGGTCGACGCGCTCGCCGCGCATCTCGCCCGGCTGGGGGCGACGCCCGGGCTCGTCGCGGGCCTGGCGCTGACCCCCGGGCCGGACGAATTCGCGAGCCTCGCCATTGCGCTGGCGCTGGCGCGGCTCGGCGTCGCGACGGCCGACCCCTCGCTGCCTGCCGACGATCTCGATCTTTGCGTCCCCGAGCCCGGACGTCCGGGACCGCCGGGCGTTCCGGCGCTTCCGCTCGATGACGTCTGGCGCGCGGTTCCGCGGTCCCCGGAAGTCGCCCCGCCGGGTCCGATCCATCCGGACGGCTCGACGCTCTGCCGCATCTTCGGCACCTCCGGCACGACGGGCGCGCCGAAATTCGTCCCCGCGAGCCACGACCTGATCGCGCGCCGCGTGCTCGGCAAGTTCGTCGCGCTCGGAGAGCGGGACGACGTGCATATCTGCGCGGCCGGCCTCGGCGGCGCGATGGGGTTTCACGACGCGCTGCGCACGTTCTTCGCCGGCGGCACGCTGGTCTTCAGCGATCCCGAGCAAGTCGAGACCGCGATTCGACGCCACGGCGTCAACTCGCTCCTGATCGCGCCGGGCGCCCTGCGAACGCTCGTCGCCCGGTTGCGCGACGAGGACGGGCCGCTCCCCTCGCTGGTCGAGGTCGAGTCGACCGGCGGCGCCCTGCCGCGACCCCTGCTCGAAGCGGCGCAACGCCGCCTGTGCCGGCGGATCGTCGAGGTCTACGGCGCGACCGAGGCGCATGTGGTCGCCTCGGCGCCGGCGGACTGCGCGGCCAAGCCGTCCGGCGCGCTGGGCCTGATCCACCCCGGGGTGCGCGTCGAGGCGGTCGATGCGCAAGGAAAAGCCCTGCCGCCCGGCGAGACCGGCGTGCTGCGGATCGGCGGCCCCTTCGTCGCCGACGGCTATCTCGGCCGCAGCGACGACGATCCTTTCCGCGACGGCTGGTTCACGACCAGCGATCTCGGATCGGTTTCGGCGGACGGATGGCTGACGCTCGCCGGCCGCTCGAACGAGGTCATCAACGTCGGCGGGATCAAGGTCAGCCCGGGCATGGTCGAGGACGTGCTCCTGGCGCTGCCGGCCGTGCGCGACGCCGCGGCCTTCGGCGTCCCCGACGCGCTCGGGGTGGCGCAGGTCTGGGCCGCGGTCGTCCTGGAGCCGGGCGCGGACATGGCCCCGATCGCGGACGCGTGCAAGGCGAAGCTCGGCGCCCGCGCGCCGCGATTCCTGGTGCCGATGGAGGCGCTGCCGCGCAACGCCAACGGCAAGATCCTGCGCGTCGAACTGACGGCGCTCGCGCGCAAGGCCGCGGGACTCTGAGGATGCAAAGACTTGGGCGGTCGTCCTTGTCCGTCGCGCCCGCCCATGTTAGCCACGCGGGCGAATTCGGGGTATAGCGCAGCCCGGTAGCGCGGAAGTTTTGGGTACTTCAGGTCGCAGGTTCGAATCCTGCTGCCCCGACCATTTCGTAGTAAGGCAATGGGGACGTCATGACGGCGCGCATCTTTCAGCCCGCTCGCAGCGCCATGCAGCAGGGCAAGGCCAAGAATTCCTGGGTGCTCGAATACGAGCCCTCCGAGGCGCGGGTGATCGAGCCGCTGATGGGCTGGACCGGCTCGGGCGACATGAAGACGCAGGTGCGGCTCAAGTTCGATTCGAAGGAAGAGGCGATCGCCTATGCCGAGCGCAACGGCATCGCGCATCGGGTCGAGGAGCCCAAGCCGCACCGTCGCCGCGTCCTCTCCTATTCCGAGAATTTCGCCCCCAACCGCATCGTGCCCTGGTCGCATTGAAAGACCCGACGTCCCGGTTCGGCTCCGTAGCTCAGCTGGATAGAGCAGCCGCCTTCTAAGCGGCAGGTCGCAGGTTCGAGCCCTGCCGGAGTCGCCATTTCCGATCTCGCGGTCCCCGCTGCGCCGCTTCAGCTGCGACAATTTGCGCGACGACGAAGCGGCGGAACCGGTTTCTCGCCTCCCGCTTACAGCGTAATCTTGGATCAGGTCGCGAGGGCCGAAAAGCTAGCGCGGTCTCGAGCGACTTAGACAGCTCCGGGCGGTCTGCAGACCGCCCGGTGCGGTCGTGGAAGCCGCCAAATCTTTCCGCGATCATGCTGTGGCCGCCGGTGTCGATCCTCGCGCGACTGTCCTGTTCACTTTACACGACGGAAACTGTCGATGACGGTATAGTCCCGTTCTATATAGATGAATATGTTCTCCGGGCGCGCTCCTCGACTAATGAAGGTGCGGCGACATATTTATGAGTCGCAAGACCTCGCCGATTATGACGGCCATCGCTAAGAGTTTTTCTTGTCCAGCAGGACGACTCTACTTTCAACCTGATCAGATCTTTTGGTAACGTGACAGTTGATAGCGTGCACGCGTTCACACGTGCTGCAACGCAACACTTCGCAAAAAGTTTATGACAAAGAGCCGACTTCTCTGTTGCATGTGAAAGAATTCGACTCTATGGAAGAACAGCTAGGTCGCCCCGAACAAAGTGTTCGGAAACGGAGGGTTCTGAACCCCCTCTTACCCTTCGTGTATGCGACCATGGGGAGACTGAGGGTCCGCACCACCCGGAGGCGTAATTTGACGCTTTCCGGCGATCCGGAAGTTTCCCACAACTCGGCGGCCGGAGGCATGCATCCGGCCGCCAGCGTCTTTTCGCGGTTCGCGCCCCGCGAGGGGCGGCGACGTCCGGCATCTCGGATCAACTCGCGACGCCTTTCGCCATCGCTGAGCCACTTTCTCGCCGCGATTGGACGGCAGGGGTTCCCGCGGCCCAGCTCCGCGCTCGCCGCGAGCGGCGCCGGATCGAGACCGATCTTGGGAACCACGCCGGACGGGTCGGGAAATGGCCGGATTCGTTAGCGAAATCGAAACGAAGCGGGATCAAGAGTGCCAAGCAGCGTTATGGATTTCGTAAGGTCGCGCCCAATGACGGTCCGCCGGAAGCTTTCGGCTCATATGGGGACGCCGCGATCGAGTGATCGTCGATGAACTGTTCGCGTCAGGTTCTCCACGCAGGCTCGAGCGGGCGGTTGTGGCTCGGGGTCGCCGGCGCCGCGGTCGCGCTCGCGCTCTCGGGCTGCGCAACGCCGACGGGGCCGCAACGAAGCTACGCCCACGGTCACGAATATTTCTCGCAAAAGAAATACGGCCACGCGAGCCCGAAGATGGTGGCGGACGGTCAGGCGGTGCCCAAGGGCGGCGGCCAATATCTCGTCGGCCATGCCTATCACGTCGCCGGCCATACCTACGTGCCGACGGAAATGACGTCCTACACTGTCGTCGGCATGGCCTCCTGGTACGGCGCCGCGTTCCACGGCCGCCGCACCGCCAATGGCGAAGTCTACGACATGGGGTCGATCACGGCGGCCCATCCGACCATGCCGCTGCCGAGCTACGCTCGCGTGACCAATACCGCCAACGGCTATTCGGTGATCGTGCGGGTCAACGACCGCGGCCCCTATCACGGCGGCCGGGTGATGGACGTGTCCTCGCGCACCGCCGACGTGCTCGGCTTCAAGGGCGCCGGCACCGCGCGGATCAAGGTCGAGTACATCGGGCGCGCGCCGCTCGAAGGGACGGACGACAACATGTTGCTCGCCTCGCTGCGCACCGACGGGTCGCCCGCGCACGCCGACGGCCTGGCGGAGCCGATGGTCGCCGAGAACGCCGGCGAGCCGGCACCGTCGCTGTTCGCCGCCCTGTTCGGCGGCGGAGGCGGCGGAGGACGCTCCGCGCCGCCGCCT
>CAMFKX010000261.1 GCA_945957375.1 uncultured Roseiarcus sp. | reverse complement strand
ACGTCTACGTCACCTGCGACGTGTGCAAGGGCAAGCGCTACGACCGCGAGACGCTGGAGGTGCGCTACCGCGACAAGTCGATCGCCGACGTGCTCGACATGACGGTCGAGGAGGCGGCCGACCTGTTCAAGGCGGTGCCGCCGATCCGCGACAAGATGGAGACGCTGAAACGCGTCGGCCTGGGATACGTCAAGGTCGGCCAGCAGGCGACGACGCTGTCGGGCGGCGAAGCGCAAAGGGTGAAGCTCGCCAAGGAGCTCGCGCGCCGCTCGACCGGGCGCACGCTCTACATTCTCGACGAGCCGACGACGGGGCTGCACTTCCACGACGTGGCGCAATTGCTCGACGTGCTGCACGAACTGGTCGACCAGGGCAACACGATGATCGTGATCGAGCACAATCTGGAAGTGGTGAAGACCGCCGACTGGATCATCGACATGGGGCCGGAGGGGGGCGACGGCGGCGGCGAGGTCGTGGCCGCGGGCACGCCGGAACAGGTCGCGCGCAACCCGCGCAGCTATACCGGGGCCTATCTCAAGCCGGTGCTGGCGAAGAAGGGCGCCGCCAAGGCGCAGAGCGCGGCGGAGTGAGTCTCCCTTCCCCGGCTCCGCCGGGGAAGGAGGCCGCGCGCAGCGCGGCCGGATGGGGTGTGGAGGCGCGAAGCGCGGCGGAATAACCTCACCCCACCGCCCACCACAGCCCCGCGATCGCCGCTGCGACGACCGCCGCGCTCGCCGCCACCAGACCGACCGCGATCGCCTTGTAGCGCGCGATCGTCGTCTTGATCGCGTCGCGGTCGTTGAGACGGGGGAACGGCGCGTCCGGCGGCGCGACGCCGAGGAAGTCGCACAGCGGCGCCCAGCCGTCGGCGACGTTGAACACCAGCAGCCTTTCCGGCGGGACGGCGGCCTTCACCTCCTCCACATGAGCCTCGTAGCGCGCGACCGCCCGCGCGCGGTCGTCCATCGCCCCCTCGAGGAACCGCTCCTGGATCAGCTTGCGCGTGATCTCGCCGTACTTGCGCGCGAACGGGGTCAGAAGTTCGAGCGCCCGGAACTGCCAGGACGCTTCGGTGAAGGCGTGGACCGTGCTCGCCGAACTTTCGTACCAGGCCTCGGCCCCGCGCGGGTGGACGGTGAGCAGCACCTTGGCGTCCGGATAGGCCGCAAGCAGCTCGCGCCAGACGCAGCAGCCGGGGTTGTCGACGGTGGCGGCGTAACGGGCGAACGCCCGGCTCCAGTCATGCTGCGCGCCGGCCGGGGCGCGCGCGACCTCGAGCCAGAAGTCGAGGTGGGCGGGATTGCGGGCGAAGGCCAGCACCTCGGTCATGTGGTAGCAGGGCAGGCCGAGCATCGTCAGCGCGGCCCGGGTCGACAGCGTTCCGGTGCGCCCGAAGCCGGCGCCGATCACCTCGAGGGTCACCGGCGAGCCCCGCGCGAGCCGCCGCTGTCGGCGGAAGCCCGGCTCGGTTGTCGTGCTCGACCCATCGATCGCGTCGCCCCGGCCGCCCGCGGACGGCGGGCGCGCGGCGAGTTTAGACCGGCGCCGATCGAGAGGCGAGCCGGGCCAGGGGCGCCTCCTCAGCAGGTCCCGCGCGAGCGACCGGGCGTAGCCGTCTTCTTCTTTTCACGCGATCGCGCTAGCTTCTCCTGTCTATATCAGGAGGAACGGCCATGAGTGCACCGATCGGGAAATTCGTCTGGTACGAATACATGGGAAACGATCTCGCCGCGGCGGTCGATTTCTACACCCACGTCGTCGGCTGGAGCGCGCAAGACGGCGGCATGGCCGATTTCCCGTATCAGATCGTCTCGACCGGCCCGCACATGGTCGCCGGGATGATGACCATCCCCGCCGACGCCAAGGCGATGGGCGCGCAGCCGGCGTGGATGGCCTATATCTGGGTCGAGAACGTCGACCTCGCCCTGCCGAAGCTGATGGAGGCGGGCGGCAAGGTGTTCAAGGCGCCCTCCGACATTCCCGGCGTCGGCCGCTTCGCCGTCGTCGCCGACCCTTACGGCGGAACCTTCATGCTGTTCCGCGACGCCGGCGGCGAGCAGCCGCAGCCGCCCGCGCCCGGGACGCCGGGCACGATCGGCTGGCATGAACTGCACTGCGAGGACGGCGCCAAGGCGATCGACTTCTATTGCAATGTCTTCGGCTGGTCGAAGACGCGCGATCACGACATGGGCCCGATGGGCGTCTACCGCATGTTCAAGACCGGCCACGGCGAGGAAGGCGGCATCATGACCCGCATGCCGCAGACGCCGGCCTCGTTCTGGCTCTACTACGTCAACGTCGACGCCATCGATCCGGCGGTCGAGCGGATCAAGGCGAAGGGCGGCCAGATCGCCAACGGACCGATGGAGGTGCCGGGCGGGCAGTGGGTCGTGCAGGCGTTCGATCCGCAGGGCGGCATGTTCGCCCTCGTCGCGCCGAAGCGCTGACGCGCGGCGTCGCAACCGGAGGGGCGGCGTCCCGCCGCCCCAGGTGCGCGGGACGCGCACCCTCCTCGAGACGCGCCCTCATCGAGATGGGCGCCCTCCCGGAGGGGCGGCGTCTCGCCGCCCGGTGCGCGGGACGCGCACCCTCCCGGAGGGGCCCCGCCGCCCGGGGTCCGGCGCCCTCTTGGAGGGGCGGCGTCCCGCCGCCCCTGGTGCGCGGGACGCGCACCCTCCTCGAGACGCGCCCTCCTCGAGAGGGGCGCCCTCCGGAGGGGCGGCGTCCCGCCGCCCCGGGTGCGCGGGACGCGCACCCTCCGGAGGCCCTCCGAGGGCGGCGAAGCGTCCCCGGCGCGCTGGACGGGCGCGTCAATAGGCGCCGAGGTTCGGCGGGTCGGCGCGCGGCGCGCCGCGGATATCGACCGGCGGCGCCGCTTCGGCGCGGCCGCGCCCAAGGCCGGCCGCGTCCCGGCGCAGGCGGACGTCGAAGGCGAAGCGCGACGGATCGAAGCCGGCGAACTCGTCGCTCGCGCTGCGCGCGCTGATGACGTTGTCGCGTACGCTCCGCCCGTCGCCGTGCACGCCGGGCGCGCGCCGGAACACGGTCTTCGCCCCGTCTTTGAACACGATGACGCAGGACTGGTTCGCGGTCAGGCAGAGGTTGTGGTCCATCGCGACGCCGGGCGGCGCATTGTCGACGGAAAAGCTACTGGCGATGTTGTTGCGCACCACGACGTCGTTCGACGGCGAGCCCTGGTGCGATCTGGCCTGGACGGCGATCCACAGGCTGCACATCCGCCGCCCGTCGCCGGCCGTCACGCCGAGCCCCGAGCCGTCGTCGAGCACGGTGTTGTTGACGATCCGCCCGCCGTGCAGGCTGGCGAAGAAGATCCCGTGACAAGCGCTGGTCACCACGACGTTGTTGCTGACGGTCACCCCCTCGTGGTCGCCGTCGAAGGCGTCGATCCCCTGGATCGGACCCGGAAACCTAAGCGCCGGGTCGGTCTGGCGGATGCAGACGTTGCCGTCGATGACGATGTTGCGAAACGTGTTCGAGGTCGCGCCGGGCCGCAGCCAGCCGAGCTGTCCCTGCATGAAGTCCTGATGATTGCCGTCGCCGATCGTCAGCGAATTGGTCAGGCGGTTGCCGCGGATGATCAGGTCGCTCGCCTGATAGTCGATGAAGTCGTCGCCGAGATGGTCGAGCGCGTCGCTCGCGAACAGGATTTTCGTCCCCGAGAGCGACGCGCCGTAGCGCAGGTTGCGGATCGCGCCGTCGACGAACGCGGCGCACTCGGCGAACGCCGAGACCGCCACCCCCAGGAACCGTCCGTTCGCCACCCAGTCGGCTTGCGACCAGCCGGAGACGTCGTCCGCCGAGGCGACGTCGAGGCCGTCGAGGACGATGTCGCGCGCCGTCTGGCTCTCGTTCTGGCCGCCGACGGCGACCAGCGGCCGATAGCTCTCGGCGAGGCCCTGCACCTTGAGGCCGCGGAAGCGGAATTTCGCGGCGGCCGCGATCCTGAGCGACGACAGCGTCGGCGTCTCGCCCGGCGCGGCGGCGATGGTGACGAAGTCCGGGTTGGCGATCTCGGCCCCGGGCGCGCCGATCGTCACGTCGCCATAGGCGCCGCTCATCAGTTCGATCGCGTCGCCGGGCTTGATCGGGGCGTCCGGGTTCGCCGCCGTCACCCATTCGCCGGCCGGAGTCCGGCGGCGGTAGGGCGCCGTCGCCAGCAGCGGGCTCGCGCCGTCCACCGAAGCCGTCACCGCCTGCAGCGACCGCCACGGACGCGCGGCCGAGCCGTCGCCGTCGCGGGAGCCGCGGACCGGATCGATCCGCCAGACATGGCCGGCGACTGGGGAGGGGACGGCGCAGCCGGGGTAGACCGAAGGCGGCTCCGCGCCCCGGGCGGCCGGCGCGAGTCCGGCCAGCGCGGCCGCAACCGCCAGCGTCAACAAAGGTGCGGACATGGCGTCCCTCCGTCCGGTCGCCCGAGCCGCCCATGTAAGCGCGCGTTCTCGCAACGCCAAGACCGGCCGCCGCAGCGCGCCGGCTGCGCTCAAGCTCCGCGCCAGCTCATGATCACGCCGCCGACCGCGCTGACGAGAATCTGCACGCCCACGCACATCAAGAGGAACGCCGAGAGGCGCACCACCACCTGGCGCGCGGTCGGGCCGATCAGCGCCGTCATCCGGCCGGCCGAGCGGTAGGCGATCCAGATCGCGGCGGCGTTGGCGGCCGCCGCGAGGCTGACGCCGACGAAGAACGCGAGCAGGCCGTGGCCGACCGGCGGCCGCCCCGCCCCGAGCGTGATCGCGACCGCGATCGTTCCCGGCCCGGTGGTGAACGGCAGGGTCAGGGGAAAGAACGCCATCTGCAGCGGATCGCCCGCGCTGGGGCGCGACGTCCGCTCGGCGTCCTTGCGGTCCGAGCGCTCGTCGCCGCCCGACAACAGGCCCCAGCCGCTCGCGGTGACCACAAGGCCGCCGGCGATCCTGAGCGCGTCGAGCGTGACGCCGAAGAAATTGAGCACATAGGCGCCGATCCAGAGCGCGCCGAACATGATCAAGAGCGCGTAGAGGCCGATGCGGCCGGCGACGACGTTGCGCTCGCCGAGGTCGACCCCGCGCAGCACGCTGTCGAAGATGAAGGCGCCGCCGACCGGATTGATGATCGAGAACAGCGACGGGAAGGCGAGCAGGAAGGCGTTGCTGCCGGTCTGGGCAAAGTCGAGAAGGCGTTCCCCCCACATCGGCCGCATCCTTCCCCTGATCGCCGGCCGCGTCAGCGGGCGCGGCGCCGCTATAGCAGGCCATCGCGTCCCCTCCATCGTCAAACCGGCTCGCGCTGGCGAGGCGCGCCGCGAGGGACGATCCATAGGTCGAACGTCCGCGACCCATCGTCGCGGAGGTTTCGGGAAAAGAGAATGTTCTTGTCGCGGCCGCACGCGGCGTGACCGGGCTAGCGCACGCATGTTCTCCGTCTAGCGGGTTAATAACACGAGGATTTGTCGCTGCGCTGCGACAATCCGGGAGAAGGGCGGTTCGAGAGGCGCGGCTAGGGGAAAGGCGCCCGCCCTTGGGGGCACGTCGCAGACTTCTGCTTGTCAGAATTTAGTCCCGTCATGAACTTCTGTATCTTTCCGCGGCGAAGTTTATAATTCCGGCGGGAATGTGAGCGGCGGCGAGCGCAGAACCGTTTGTTGCGATCCGGTCGCCGGCGTCGCTTCAAGTGCAGTTCCGACCGTCCCCCTCGCGGCGAACACGACCAAGGCGAACGGTGACGAGATGACCCTGCCCGCGGAACTGCTCGACGACCTGCGCAAGCGCCACGAGGCGATCCTGGCCGGCGGCGGCGCCGACAAGCTCGCGCAGCGGCGCGAGAAGGGCCTGATGACCGCGCGCGACCGGCTCGACGCGCTCTTCCAGGAGGACACGTTCCAGGAGCTCGGCGCCCACATCCGTCATTCCGGCCGCTTCTTCGGCATGGAGTCCAAGGTTCTCCCGGCCGACGGCGTCGTCGCCGGCACCGGCTATGTCGGCGGCCATGTCGTCTCCGCCTTCAGCCAGGACTTCACCGTGGTCGGCGGCTCGCTCGGCAAGATGCACGCCAAGAAGATCGTGACGCTGATGCAGGAGGCGGCGAAGATCGGCTCGCCGATCGTCGCGTTCAAGGATTCCGCCGGCGCGCGCATCCAGGAGGGCGTCGACGCGCTCTCGGGCTACGGCGACGTCTTCTACATGAACGTGCTGCTCTCGGGCGTCGTGCCGCAGATCGCGGTGGTGTGCGGGCCGTGCGCGGGCGGCGCCTCCTATTCGCCGGCGCTCATGGACTTCGTCGTCATGACCCGGAAGAACGCCTACATGTTCATCACCGGGCCCGAAGTGATCAAGGCGGTCACCGGCAAGGCGGTGACGATGGACGAGGTCGGCAGCGCCGACATGCACGCCGCCGTCTCCGGCAACGTCCACTTCCTCGCCGAGGACGATTCCGACGCGGTGCGCATCGTCCAGAAGCTCCTGTCCTACCTGCCGCCGAACAATTCCGAGGACCCGCCGCACCGGCCGAGCGAAGACATCTCGCTCGCCGGAGACGAGGCGATCTACGCCCTGATCCCGGACGACGCGCAGATGCCGATGGACGTGCGCGGGATCATCGACCACATCGTCGATCCCGGCGAGTTCCTCGAGGTGCATCGCTCCTTCGCCGAGAACCTGATCGTCGGCTTCGCCCGGATCGAGGGCATCGTGGTCGGCCTGATCGCCAACCAGCCGGCGGTGCGGGCGGGCGCGCTCGACATGGACGCGGCCGACAAGGGCGCGCGCTTCATCCGCTTCTGCAACTGCTTCAACATTCCGCTGGTCACCCTGGTCGACGTGCCCGGCTTCATGCCCGGCGTCGAGCAGGAGCGCGGCGGCATCATCCGCCACGGCGCGAAGCTCCTGTTCGCCTACGCCTCCTGCACCACGCCGAAGGTCACGGTGATCCTGCGCAAGGCCTACGGCGGCTCCTATCTCGCCATGTGCAGCCAGGAGATGGGGGCGGACTTCGTCTTCGCCTGGCCGACCGCGGAGATCGCGGTGATGGGTGCGGACGGCGCGGTGCGGGTGCTCTACAACAAGGAGATCAAGGCCGCGGCCGATCCCAAGGCGAAGGCCAAGGAGCTCGCCGCCGCCTATCGCGCCGAATTCGCCTCGCCCTACATGGCCGCCGGCAACGGCTACATCACCGACGTGATCGACCCGGCGATCACCCGCTCGACGATCGCGCTGTCGCTGAGGAAGTCGCTGTCGAAGCGGGAAGTCCGCCCGCCGAAGAAGCACGGCAACATCCCGCTCTGATCCGGAAAGGAGCAACGACGTCATGTCCACGGTCATCGACGGGCTCGCCGTCGTCGTCGCGATCGTCGCGTTCTGGTACGCGGTGCGCTACCTCGGACGCTTCCTCGCCTGGGTCGAGAAGTCGGAAATCGCCCGCCAGCAGGCGGAGGCGGCGGCCCAGCGCAAGAAAGTCGCGCCCGCCGCCGCGCCCGTCCGCCAGACCGAGCCTGAGCCCGCCGGCATTCCGGTCGAGCATGTCGTCGCCATCGCCGCCGCGGTCGCCGCCTACGGCGCCCGGGTCGTTCACATCGTCGATCCCGCGACCGGCAACGCCTGGGCTTCGGAAGGCCGCTGGCAGCATCAGACATCGCATCGCACGCATTGACGCAGGAGATCAGGAGTCCCCATGCAGCGGAAGTTCAGGATCACCGTCGAGGGCCGCGCCTACGAGGTCGTCGTCGAAGAAGTCGGCCATGACCTCCAGCCGGGCGCGCCGGCCGGCCACCCGATCGCGGCGGCGGTCGCAGCCGCGACGGCGACCGCCGCGCCGGCGGCCGCGCGGCCCCAGGC
>CAMFKX010000260.1 GCA_945957375.1 uncultured Roseiarcus sp. | reverse complement strand
CGTCCTCCCTGACGAAAAAGGTCGCCGCCCGGTATAGCGCGGCCGCGCGCCGCGTCCATCGGTCGCTGCTGGGCGCATTGCCGGAAGGCGACGTCGCCCTTACGGTTGCGACGGACCTCATCCGGCCGCGCTTTCGCGCGTCCACCTTACCCCTGAGGGGGAAGGGGGCGGCCCTCTCCCATCGGGAGAGGGACAGGCCGGCCCAGCGGGCCAGGGTGAGGGGTCGAGGCGCGACCCTGCGAAACGGCGTCGGAGTGAATTTATGGCCTATCGGATCGTTCCCGAGCTTTGCACCAGTTGCGGCGCTTGCGAGCTCGACTGCCCGAACGAGGCGATCAGCATGGACCGCTTCACCTTCGTCATCGATCCCGACAAGTGCAAGGAATGCCAGGGCCATTTCGACACGCCGCACTGCGCTTCGGTGTGCCCGGTGCCGGGAACCTGCGTGCCGGCCGAGGGCCCCGGCGCGTAGGCCGCGGGCGACGAAAACGCCGATGGCGGCGCGAAGGGGCGCCACCAAGACCACGAAGGACACAAAGACTTCGTGCTGCGTCATCCTCGCGACGCGCTGTCAGCGGAGCGAAGGCGCGTCCGCGTAAAGCGCAATCTCGAGGAACCGCGCTCCGTCCGGCTGATCGAGTGCGACCGCTGTCGGCTCGCCGCGGACCAGCGCCGCATCGAAGCGCGCCAGCGTCTCCCGGCGGTCGCCGATCCGGACCCCGCACGCCGCCTCCGCGACGACGAGGCGGACGTCGCCGCCCGTTCCCGCCCGCTCTCCGGCGCGCAGCGCGATCCAGCGCGCCTTGCGCCGCCAGACGCCGCGGCGAGTCATCACATTGAGGTCGCGCACGGGACCGCGCGTGAGGCGCGCCGTCACCCGGGCCTCGCCGGGAAAGTCGAGCGGCGCGCCGCCCGGCGCAAGTCTTTCGACCCGGTCCGGGAAATGCAGCTCCAGCCCGTCGCCGTCGAGCGCGACGATGGTCCGGTCGACGCCGGCGAAGCTCGAGAACGGGCCGTCCCGAGCAATGTCCGCGCAGCTGACGCGCCAGTCGAAATCGTCGAGGCCCGCCCCCTCGGGATGCGCGGCGTAGGTGCGGGTCACGCCGCCGCCGTTCTTCCAGGAGACGGCGGCGAGCGCGTCGAAGCGCAGGATTGCGATCATGACCCGGTCAGCCGAGGATCCCCGGCAGGTCGAGGCGCTTCTCGCGCGCCCAGGCGAGCGCTTCGGGATAGCCCGCGTCGGCGTGGCGCATGACACCGGTCGCCGGGTCGTTCCACAAGACCCGCCCGACCCGCCGCGCCGCGTCCTCGGTTCCGTCGCAGACGACAACCATGCCGGAGTGCTGGGAAAAGCCCATGCCGACGCCGCCGCCGTGATGCAGCGACACCCAGGTCGCGCCCGAGGCGCAGTTGAGCAGCGCGTTCAGGAGCGGCCAGTCGGACACCGCGTCGGAGCCGTCCATCATCGCTTCGGTCTCGCGGTTCGGCGAGGCGACCGAGCCGGAATCGAGATGGTCGCGGCCGATCACGATCGGCGCCTTGAGTTCGCCGCTCGCGACCATCGCGTTGAAGGCGAGGCCGAGCCGGTGGCGGTCGCCGAGGCCGACCCAGCAGATGCGCGCCGGCAGGCCCTGGAACTTGATGCGCGCCCGCGCCATGTCGAGCCAGTTGTGCAGATGGGGATCGTCGGGAATCAGCTCCTTCACCTTGGCGTCGGTGCGGGCGATATCCTCCGGATCGCCCGAAAGCGCGGCCCAGCGGAACGGGCCGACGCCGCGGCAGAACAAGGGGCGGATATAGGCCGGCACGAAGCCCGGGAAGGCGAAGGCGTCCTTGACCCCTTCCTCGAGCGCCATCTGGCGGATGTTGTTGCCGTAATCGACGGTCGGCACGCCCGCATGGTGAAAATCGAGCATCGCGCGCACGTGTTCCGCCATCGAGGCGCGCGCCGCCTTCGCCACGGCTTTCGGATCGGAGACCCGCCGCTCCTCCCATTGCTCCAGCGTCCAGCCTTTCGGCAGGTAGCCGTTGACCGGATCGTGCGCGGAGGTCTGGTCGGTGACGATGTCGGGCCTGACGCCGCGGCGCACCAGTTCGGGCAGGACGTCGGCCGCGTTGCCGAGCAGGCCGACCGACACCGCCTTGCCGTCCGCCTTGGCGCGTTCGATGATCTCCAGCGCCTCTTCGAGCGTCTTGGCGGCGACGTCGAGATAGCCGGTGCGCAGGCGGAACTCGATGCTCGAGGGCCGGCATTCGACCGCGAGCATCGAGGCGCCCGCCATCGTCGCCGACAGCGGCTGCGCGCCGCCCATGCCGCCGAGGCCGGCGGTCAGGATCCAGCGGCCCTTCAACGAGCCGCCGAAATGGCGCCGGCCCATCTCGACGAAGGTCTCGTAGGTGCCCTGCACGATGCCTTGCGAGCCGATGTAGATCCACGAGCCCGCGGTCATCTGCCCGTACATCATCAGGCCCTTGCGATCGAGTTCGTTGAAGTGATCCCAGGTCGCCCAGTGCGGCACGAGGTTGGAGTTGGCGATCAGCACGCGCGGCGCGTCGGCATGGGTCCTGAAGACGCCGACGGGCTTGCCCGACTGGACGAGCAGCGTCTCGTCGGCCTCGAGCCGACGCAGCGTCTCGACGATGCGGTCGAAGGCGTTCCAGTCGCGCGCGGCGCGGCCGATGCCGCCATAGACGACGAGCTCGCCCGGCCGCTCGGCGACGTCGGGATCGAGGTTGTTCATCAGCATTCGCAGCGGGGCTTCGGTCAGCCAGCTCTTGGCGGTGCGTTCGGTCCCGTGCGGCGCGCGGATGACGCGCATGTTGTCGAGGCGGGAATGCGAGGTCATGGGGCGCTTCCTCTTTCGCTGGAGCGAGATGAAAACCAGAAGAGCGCCGGCGAACCCTCACCCTGCCGCCCTTCGGGCGGCTGTCCCTCTCCCTGAGGGAGAGGGGGGCCCTTCTCCGTCAGGGAGAAGATGGCCCGAAGGGGCGGATGAGGGTCCGCCGCGCGATTCGATTTGAAGTTCAGGCCGTTGGTGAACCGGGGCGCGAGGCCCAGTCGAGACAGATTTCCAGAAGCCTGCGCAGCGTCGCGCGCGTCGGCGCGGCGCGGTCTTCGTCGAGGGGGCCGGGCCAGGTGTCCGGGGCGGGGCGATCCGGCTCGGCCATGTAGGCGCGACAGGCGAGCTCGAGTTGCACCGCCTCGACGCCGGCGTCCGGGCGGCCGAAGTCGCGGGTGATCCAGCCGCCCTTGAAGCGCCCGTCGACGGCGAAGCTCTGGCCGCTCGCGGCGAGCGCGGCGGCGAGCCGATCGCGCAAAGGCTCCGAGCAGCTTCGTCCGGAATTGGTCCCGAGGTTGAAGAGCGGCAACTCGCCGTCGAACAGGCGCGGGATGACCGATCGGATCGAATGGGCGTCGTAGATCGCGACGCGTGCATGCGCCTGCCTGAGCCGCGCCGTCTCGGCGCGCAGCGCCTCGTGATAGGGGGCATAGTAGCGCGCGCGGCGCTCCGCGATCTCGGCCGCGTCGGGCGCCGCGCCGTCGCGATAGAGCGGTTCGCCGTCGAAGGTCGTGGTCGGGCACAATTCCGTCGTCGCCTGCCCGGGATAGAGCGAGAGGCCGTCGGGATTGCGGTTCACGTCGATGATCGAGCGCGAGATCGCGGTTCGGACGATGGTCGCGCCGAGGCCGGCGGCGAAATCGTAGAGCGCCGGAATGTGCCAGTCGGCGTCGCGCCGCGCGACCCATGCGCTCGCGAAACGCTGCTCGCAGTCGACGAGGTCCGTCCCGGCGTGCGGGATGCTGACGATCAGCGGCGCGTCGCGGGGTTCGACGGTGAGCCAGCCGGGCGTCATGCCGACAGCTCCGGCAGGGCGACGTCCGCCGCAGCGGCGATAAGGTCGCCCGAGGCGACGAGACCGGCGGCGGCGACGAGGTCGGGGTGAAAGTAGCGGTCGTCGTCGAGCCGCGCCGCGACCTGACGCAACCGGGCGCGGACCGCCTCGAGCGGCCGGCTCGATCGCAGCGGAGCGTGGAATTCGATCGCCTGCGTCGCGGCCAGCGCCTCGATCGCCACGACGTTGGCGGCGTTCTGCGCCATCGGGGCGAGGCGGCGCGCGCCGTGCGCGGCCATCGAGACGTGATCCTCCTGGTTGGCCGAGGTCGGGATCGAGTCGACGCTCGCCGGATAGGCGCGCTGCTTGTTCTCCGAGACCAGCGCCGCCGCCGTCACCTGCGGGATCATGAAGCCCGAGTTCAGGCCGGGCCGGGGCGTGAGGAACGCCGGCAGGCCCGAGAGCGCCGGATCGACCAGCATCGCGATCCGCCGCTCGGCGAGCGAGCCGATCTCGCAGATCGCCAGCGCGATCATGTCGGCGGCGAAGGCGACCGGCTCGGCGTGGAAATTGCCGCCCGACAGCGCCGTGTCGTCCTCGGGGAAGATCAGCGGATTGTCGGAGACGGCGTTGGCCTCGTCGGCGAGCGTGGCGGCGGCCTGGCGCAGCAGATCGAGGCAGGCGCCCATCACCTGCGGCTGGCAGCGCAGGCAGTACGGGTCCTGGACCCGGACGTCGCCGCTGCGATGGGAGTCGCGGATGGCGCTGCCGGCCATCAGGGCGGCAAGCGCAGCCGCGACGTCGCGCGGCCCGCGATGCCGGCGCAGCGCCACGATGCGCGGATCGAAGGGAGCGTCCGAGCCGCGCGCGGCGTCGGTCGAGAGCGCGCCGGTGACCAGCGCGGTGCGAAACACCCGCTCGACCTCGAACAGGCCGACCAGCGCATGGGCGGTCGAGAACTGCGTCCCGTTGAGGAACGCCAGCCCCTCCTTGGGCCCGAGTTCGCAGGGCGAAAGGCCGGCGCGCTCGAGCGCCGCCAGCGCGGGCAGGACTTCGCCGCCGACGTGCGCCTCGCCCACGCCGATCATCGCCGCCGTCATATGCGCGAGCGGGGCGAGATCGCCCGAGGCGCCGACCGACCCCTGCGCCGGCACGACCGGCGTGACGCCGCGCCGAAGCATGGCTTCGAGAAGCGCGAGCGT
This sequence comes from uncultured Roseiarcus sp., assembly GCA_945957375.1. Taxonomy (GTDB): domain Bacteria; phylum Pseudomonadota; class Alphaproteobacteria; order Rhizobiales; family Beijerinckiaceae; genus Roseiarcus. The sequence goes on along the minus strand of CAMFKX010000260.1, from coordinate 2,857 downwards.
CGCGGGCTGGACGCCCGAGGCGCCCTGCGCCAGCGAGCCGAGCTTCAGCGCCATCATCAAACGGGTCGCGGCGACGGAGGCGGGCTCGCCGACGCCGGAGGCGTGCGAGAGCACGATGTTGCGCTGGAGCTGGACGAGGTCGGCGTCGGCGATGCGCACGCTCGCGAGTTTGCCGAAGCCGGTGTTCACGCCATAGACCGGCTCGCCGCGGGCGAGGATGCGCCCGACCGAGGCGGCGCTGGCTTCGACGCGCGGGCCGGTCGCGGGGTCGAGCGCGGCGTCGGCGCCGCCGTAGATGGAGCGCCAGTCGGCGAGAGAGGCCGAGCCTCCCGACAAGATAATGGTCATCGTCCTCTCCAGACGCGGGCGTGCAGGGGATTGAAGCCGAGGCGGTAGACGAGTTCGGCCGGCCGCTCGATGTCCCAGATCGCGAGGTCCGCCCGCTTGCCCGGCTCCAGCGAGCCGATTTCCGCCTCGAGCCCGAGCGCGCGGGCGGCGTTGCGGGTGACGCCGATCAGGCACTCGTCGACGGTCAGCCGGAACAGCGTCGCCGCCATGTTGAGCGCGAGCAGCAGCGACGTCATCGGCGACGTGCCCGGATTGCAGTCGGTCGAGACCGCCATCGGCACGCCCATGCGCCGGAAGAGGTCGATCGGCGGCGCCTTCGTCTCGCGCAGCAGGTAGTAGGCGCCCGGCAGCAGCGTCGCGACCACGCCCGCGCGCGCCATCGCGGCGGCGTCCTCGGCGTCGGCGTATTCGAGATGGTCGGCGGACAGCGCTTGAAATTCCGCGGCGAGACGGGCGCCGCCGCAATTGGACAATTGCTCGGCGTGCAGCTTGACCGGCAGGCCGAGGTGTTTCGCGCGGGCGAAGACGCGGCGCATGTCGTCGCTGGAAAAGGCGATCTGCTCGCAGAAGCCGTCGACCGCGTCGACCAGCCCTTCCGCCGCGAGCGCGGGCAGCATCGCGTCGGCGACCTCCGCGACGTATCCCGCCTTGTCCCCGGCGCGCTCCGGCGGCAGGGCGTGGGCGCCGAGAAAGGTCGTCCGCACGTCGACCGGGCGCTCGCTTCCGAGGCGGCGGGCGGCGCGCAGCATCTTGCGCTCGGTTGCGAGGTCGAGGCCGTAGCCGGACTTGATCTCGATGGTCGTGACGCCTTCGGCGATCAGCGCGTCGAGCCGGGGCAGGGCCTCGAGGACGAGGGCGTCCTCGCTCGCCGCGCGCGTGGCGCGCACGGTCGAGACGATCCCGCCGCCGGCGCGGGCGATGTCTTCGTAGCTCGCGCCGGCGAGGCGCGCCTCGAACTCGGCGGCCCGGCTGCCGGCGTAGACAAGATGGGTGTGGCAGTCGATCAGTCCGGGGGTGATCCAGCGCCCGCCGCAATCGACGATCTGCGCGCCCTTCGGCGGCGAGGGCGCGTCGGCGTCGGCCCCGCTGTAGACGATCCGCCCGCCGGTCGCGACGACCGCGCCGGGCTCGACGACGCCGAGGCCGGGCGCGCCGCTCGCGAGGGTCGCGAGCCGGGCGTTGCGCCAGATCGTGGTCTCCTCCCCGTCGCTCGCCATGAGCCTGCACCTCGTCGCTTGGCTTTCCGTGCTGTTTAATGTATAGACATATTGAAGTCAAGCGCGGGGTCGCGGCCACTCCTCGTCGCTGAGGAGCGTCGCCAAAGCCGACGCGTCTCGAAGGACGTTCGCTGGCCGCCTGGCGCCCGCTGGAACGTCCTTCGAGACGCGCTGCTGCGCGGCGCGTCTCAGGACGAGGTGGGTGTGGGAGGGACAATGACGACGCTGCATTTCGAGCGGGCGCTGACGCCGGAGGGGTGGGCGACGGACGTCCGCATCCGGATCGAAGGCGGAACGATCGCCGCGGTCGAAGGCGGGGCGACGCCGGGGCCCGGCGACGAGCGCTGCGGCGTCGGCGTCCCCGCCCTAGCAAACCTGCACGCCCATGCTTTCCAGCGCGCCATGGCCGGCCTCGCCGAGCGGCGCGGGGACGCGGCGGACAGCTTCTGGACCTGGCGCGACGCCATGTATCGTCTCGCGCTTGCGGTCACGCCCGAGGATGTCGAGGCGATCGCCGCGCAGGGCTATGTCGAGATGCTCGAGGCGGGTTTCGGCGCGGTCGCCGAGTTCCACTACCTGCACCACGACGCCTCGGGGGCGCCTTACGCCGACCGCGCCGAAATGGCGGCGCGGATCGGGGCGGCGGCCGCCGCGACGGGCATCGGGCTCACGCTCCTGTCGGTGTTCTACGCCCGCTCGGGCTTCGGCGGCGCGCCGGCGCGCCCGGAGCAGCGGCGCTTCGTCAACACGCTCGAGTCTTACGCAGCGCTCGTGGCCGACTGCCGGCGCGCGCTTCCGCCCGCCGTCCGTGTCGGCGTCGCCCCGCACTCGCTTCGCGCCGCGACCCCGGAGGAACTCGCCGGCGTCGTCGCGCTCGCGGGCGACGCGCCGATCCACATCCACATCGCCGAGCAGACGGGAGAGGCCGACGCCTGTGTGGCGTGGTCGGGCGCCAGGCCGGTGCAATGGCTGTTCGATCACGCCGCGGTCGATGCGCGCTGGTGCCTCGTCCACGCCACCCATGTCGACGCCGCCGAGGTCGGCGCGCTCGCCCGTTCCGGCGCGGTCGCCGGCCTGTGTCCGATCACCGAGGCCAATCTCGGCGACGGCGTCTTTCCCGCCGGCCCCTTTCTCGACGCGGGCGGGCGGTTCGGGATCGGCTCCGACTCCAACGTCGAAATCACCGCGGCGGGCGAACTGCGGATGCTGGAATATTCGCAGCGGCTCGCGCAGCGCGCGCGCAACGTCTGCGCCCGGCGCGGCGGCTCGACCGGGGCGGCGCTGTTCGCCGC
>CAMFKX010000259.1 GCA_945957375.1 uncultured Roseiarcus sp. | reverse complement strand
CCTCGCCAAAGTCGCATCCGAAGCCGCAAGGGAACGGTAGGGCTGCGGCGTCCGGACGCCTATCGCGCCGAGGCGCGTTCCACGATCGCCTTTGCGTCAGCCCCGGTCAGCGCGCCGTAACTGTGCGTCCCGCGGGATTCGATCCGCGACCGGCAGAACACTCCGGCGACGGGGGAGCCCGCGCGGATCAGCGACGCCGCCTGAAATCCCGTCGCAAGCCGATCGCACAGGTCGCGAGCCCGGCTCTCGAAGGCGGAAAGGTCGCCCAGATCGCTCTTGAGCTGGGCGATATGGGCGTCGAGCGCGGCGTTCTCGCCCTTCGTCGCCCCGACTTCGTCGAAATAGGCGTCCAGCGTTCCGGGCGACTTCGCAATCGCTCTGGCGATGTCGAGGCACTGGACGTTGCCGCTGCCCTCCCAGATCGCATTGACCGGCGCCTCGCGATAGAGGCGCGGCATCGGCGAATCCTCCATCACGCCCGAGCCGCCGATGCACTCCATCGCCTCGTAGGCGTGCCCTGGCGCGCGCTTGCAGATCCAGTACTTTCCGATCGCCGTGCCGAGCCGGACGAGCGCGTCCTCGTGGGGATCGTCGCGATGGTCGAGGGCCCGGCCAATGCGCAGGGTCGAGGTGAGGGCGGCCTCGGCCTCGATCGCGAGGTCGGCGAGCACCGAAGTCATGATCGGCTGGTCAATTAAGAATGCTCCGAAGGCTTTGCGCTGACGACAATGGTCGATCGCCTCGGCGACCGCCCGGCGCATGCCGGCCGAGGAGCCGATCATGCAGTCGAACCGGGTCATCGCCACCATCTCGATGATGGTCGCGACGCCCCGACCTTCCGAGCCGACCATCCAACCGAGCGCGCCGCGCAATTCGGTCTCGCTCGAAGCGTTGGAGACGTTGCCCATCTTCCGCTTCAGGCGAATGATTTGCAGCGGGTTCTTGCTTCCGTCCGGCCGCCAGCGGGGCACGAGGAAGCAGGAGAGGCCGCCCGGCGCCTGGGCGAGGACGAGAAAGGCGTCGCACATCGGCGCCGAAACGAAGAACTTGTGGCCGACAAGTTCGTAGGCCCGCCCCGGCCCTTCCTCTCCGACGGGGATCGCGCGCGTGGTGTTGGCGCGCACGTCCGAGCCGCCCTGCTTTTCGGTCATCGCCATGCCGATCGTCAGACCCTGTTTCTCTGACGCCGGAAGGTTGCGCGGGTCGTAGACGCGGGAGACGATCTTGGGCAGCCAGTCGCGCGCCAGGTCGGGCTCCAGCTTCAGGCACGGCACGGAGGCGAACGTCATGGTGATCGGGCAGCCGTGCCCGGCCTCGACCTGGCTCTGCATGTAGAAGCGCGCGGCGCGGGCGACGTGTGCGCCCTCGCGCGGTTCCTCCCAGGGCGAAGCGTGCAGCCCCGCCTCGATCGCCGAACGCATCAGCTCGTGATACGCCGGATGGAAGCGCACGAGGTCGACGCGCCGTCCGTAGCGGTCGTGGGTGTCGAGCTCGGGCGGGTTCCTGTTGGCGAGCGCGCCGCGCTCGAGGCTTTCGGCCGAGCCGAGGCGGGCGCCGAACGCGCCGAGCGCGTTCTCGGCCCATGCCGCCCCTTCGCGCCGCACTGCTTCCTTCAGCGTCGCATCCGAGTCGAAGAGGTTGATGTCGGCGAGTTCGAGCGGCTGGTTGAGCACCTCGTGGGTCACAGCGCCGTAAGGGTCCTGCATGGCGGCGGTCCTCTCGTTTTGAAGACGCTACGCTCACGCCGCCTCGGCGGGAAGGGCCCGCGTACTGCCGGCGACGCGGGGCGGAAACCCTGCTAAGCAGCGCCGGGAGGGACGGCGCAGCGCCGGCCCCGGCGCCCAACACGCCTTCCTATCTGAGCCGTCCCAATGAAATTCGACCGCCGTCTCACGCCCGCCCGCCCCGACCTCGCCGCCGCACACCTGTCCGGAATTGTTGAAGCGCCGCGCTACGCCGAGGGCCGCAGAACGGTCGTGATCGAATCGAGCGCGCCGATGCGGCGAGAGCCCGCGTCCGACGCGCCGCTCGAAACCGAAGCGCTCTACGGTGAGGCGGTCATGGTCTACGACGAAAGCGAGGGCTGGGCCTGGGCGCAACTCGAACGCGACGGCTATGTCGGGTATTTGCCGGCGATTGCGCTCGGCGCAGCCCCGGCGCCGACCCACAGGGTGGCGGCGCTGCGCACTCACGCCTATCCGGGCCCGTCGATCAAATTGCCGCCGACGATGGCTCTGCCGCTCGGGTCGCGTCTCTCTGTCGTGCGTCGCGAAGGCGACTTCGCCGTGACGTCCGGAGGCTTTTGGCTCTGGGCGCGCCATCTCGCGGAAGTCGACGCTAGCGCCGAAGACTTCGTCGCGGTCGCGGAGAAATTCCTGCACGCGCCTTACCTTTGGGGAGGGCGCACGTCGGAGGGAATCGACTGCTCTGGCCTGATCCAGACGGCGCTGGCGGCGGTCGGCGTCGCCGCGCCGCGCGACAGCGATCAGCAGGAGGCGAGCCTCGGCGCGCCCGTCCCCCCCGACGATCCGCTCGCCCGAGGCGACCTCGTGTTTTGGGAAGGCCATGTCGGGGTGATGCGCGACGCGAAAATGCTGCTTCACGCCAACGGATGGCATATGGCGGTCGCGAGCGAACCGCTCGAAGAGGCGCGCGCCCGCATCGCCAACAGCGGCGGCGGCCTGGTGACTCGGGTGAAGAGGATGGCGGCGCCCTAGGCGCGCTTGCTCAGCGCGAAGCCGACGCGAGGGCCGCTGCACGGGCGACGGGCCTGAGCGGTTCCCCCTCCAGATACGCGTAAACCGGGGGAGCTCCGGTCTACAGGACTCGGGCTACTTCTTGGCGAGTCCGAGGTTCGCGAAGCGGCTGTTGAACCGAGACAAGCGCCCGCCGCGATCGGTGAGCTGCTGTGAGCCGCCGGTCCACGCCGGATGGGTGTTGGGGTCAATGTCGAGGTTCAGGGTCGCGCCGTCCTCGCCATAGGTCGACCGCGTCATGAATTCGACGCCATTGGTCATGACGACCTTGATCATGTGGTAATTCGGGTGGATGTCCGGCTTCATCGTCGAGTCTCTGACAGGGGGCAATAAGGAAAGAGCCGTCCGGCGACCCGGCGGCTCTCTATTTCGCGGTCGTATACAACGCCTCTCCGGACCGCGCAAGGCGCCGCTCGGCCGGTCTGCTGGTGGCGGCATGACTAGCCCGCCCGCGCCGAGCGGAAGCGATCCCCGATCTAATATCGGTTCTCGCGAACCCAATCCATGATGTCCTTCCTGGACAGGGCCTGCCCGCCAGGACCCTCGATACGGTAGAGTTGCGCCCGTCGCTGCTGATGGAGGTCCTTCGCCCTCCGCAGCGCCGCCTCCATGCTCGGAATGCCGCCGGTGGTTCTGTCTTGATCCAGTTGATCCCGGTAATATACTTTCCAATCTGACATGCGATGATCCATCGTGTTTGCCCGAAGCGGCTGGTGACTACGCCAGCGACGGCTGCCGACCGAAATCATGCGAAACCCCGACGGAGATTTCATTCCTAACGGCAGTCACGCCCGGCACGCGACGGACTGTGGCTTCGGCGAAAACCTTCTGATACGCGCGCTCCACCACTCCGCGCAGGATCACCAGGCCCTGATCGACTTGCGCCGTCACCTGATGACGCGGGATCGCGAGGTTCCAATGCAGCGCATTCACCACTTCTGCGCGAGGCTCCGACATGTTGGCTCACCTATCCTTTGGCTGATCGTTCAAGCTGAGAAATAGAGCTTCGCACGTCCGAAAATCCTTGACAATTGCGTGGTTTAATTAAAGACATCTGAAAAATAAGACTTTGGTCTGATTTTGGACTGCGACGGCGCCGCACCCGAGGGGCCGCGCCGACCCGGGCGCTTCGGGGCACGCCTCCCGCGTCCCCCGATGCAATAGGTCGCACGTCCGGGCCTTGATTTTGGCGGAAACTTGGGCGGTAAAGCGTGCCACCCCTACGGAGCTGTTTCGCCCATGTCCTCCGCCGCCGACGCCGGTCGGTCCGCGCCCCGAGCAAAGCTCAGCGCCCTGAGATCGGTGCTGCCCTACGCCCTCGCCCTCAAGGGGCGCATCGCCGCCGCGCTGATCGCGCTCGTCGTGGCCTCCGCCGCCACGCTGGTCGTGCCGGTCGCGGTCCGGCGCATGATCGATTTCGGCTTCTCGGACGCCAATTCCGGGGTGATCCGCGTCTATTTTCTCGGCATGCTGGCGGTGGTCGCGGTGCTCGCGGTCGCCTCGGGCCTGCGCTACTATTTCGTCATGACGATCGGCGAGCGGGTGGTCGCCGATCTGCGCGCCGCCCTCTTCGCCCATCTGACCCGCCTCGACCCGGGTTTTTTCGACGCCGAGAAGACCGGTGAGATCGCCTCCCGCCTGTCCGCCGACACGACCCAGCTCAAGGCGACCTTCGGCTCGTCGGCGTCGGTCGCGCTGCGCAACGCCTTCATGTTCGTCGGCGCGGTTGCGATGATGGTGGTCACCAGCGCCAAGCTCTCCGCCTTCGTCCTCGCCGCGATCCCGATCATCGTCCTGCCCTTGTTCGCGGCCGGGCGGGCGGTGCGGCAGCGCTCGCGCCGCGCCCAGGACACGCTCGCGGAAGCGACCGCCTTCGCCACCGAAAGCCTGTCCGCAGTACGGGTGATGCAGTCGTTTACGGCGGAGGCCTTCACCGCCCGCCGCTATCGCGAGGCGGCCTACGGCGCCTACGAGGCGGCGCGCAGCATGTCGCAGGCCCGGGCCTTCGTGACCGCGGGCGCCCTGTTCCTCGCCTTCGGCAGCGTCGTGGTGGTGCTGTGGCTCGGCGCGCAGGACGTCGTCGCCGGGCGCATGTCGGGCGGCGTGCTGACCCAGTTCGTCCTCTATGCGGTGTTCGGCGCAGGCGCGCTCGGGCAGCTTTCCGAAGTTTGGAACGAAGTGTCGCAGGCCGCAGGCGCCGCCGGGCGGATCGGCGAGTTGCTCGCCGTCCAGCCGCGAATCGCAGCGCCCGCAAAACCGCTCGCGTTGCCGAGCCCGGTGGGCGGCGCGCTCGCGTTCGCGTCGGTCGATTTCGCCTATCCCGGGCGCGAGCAGGAGCCGGTGCTGCGCGACGTGAACTTGCGCGTCGCGCCCGGCGAAGTCGTGGCCATCGTCGGGCCCTCGGGGTCGGGAAAGTCGACGCTGTTCCAGCTTGCGCTGCGCTTCTACGACCCGACATCCGGCAAGGTGACGCTCGACGGCGTCGACGTCGCCGGGCTCGACCCGGCGGCGCTGCGCAAGGCGATCGCCCTCGTGCCTCAGGATGCGTTCATCTTCGGCGCGAGCGTTGCCGACAACATCGCCTACGGCGCGCCGGGCGCGACCCGCGAGGCGATCGTCGCGGCGGCCGGGAAAGCGGCCGCCGACGGCTTCATCTCGGCGCTGCCGCAGGGCTACGACACGGAGCTCGGGGAGCGCGGCGTCAACCTTTCCGGCGGCGAGCGCCAGCGCATCGCCATCGCCCGCGCGATCCTCAAGGATGCGCCGGTGCTGCTGCTGGACGAAGCGACCTCAGCGCTCGACGCCGAGAGCGAGACCCTGGTGCAGGGCGCGCTGGAATCGCTGATGAAGGGCCGGACGACCCTGGTCATCGCCCACCGGCTCGCCACCATCGTCAACGCCCATCGCATTCTGGTGGTCGAGGCGGGCTCGATCGTCGAGCAGGGCACCCACGCGTCGCTCCTCGCCATGAACGGTCTCTACGCCCGGCTCGCCCGGCTTCAGTTCGAAACCGGCGCCGCGGCGCTGACGGCTGTCGCGGCCGCGGCGCAGTAGCGCCTCATGTCCAGTGTTTGTCTCCCCATTGCGGACACGCCCGCGCACGATGGCCGAAAAATCGAGCCAGCCTCGACAGGGCGAGGGCATGCGGTGACGGTGGCGCATGCGGGGCCGATCCGCCCGGCGAAATTCCGCGCCCTCGAGGGCGTCTTCCTCCGACAAAACGTGGCGCTTCGGGTCAGACCGGAAACGCCGCGGCGGTGACGCCGCAGGCTTCGAGAAACTTGCGCACTTCGGTCACCTCGGACCGAGTCAAGGTGTGGTTCGCCAGATGCAGCACGGTCTCCTTGCCGCCGAAGTTGACCGCGACTCTGTTCTTGGTCCGGATTTCTGTTTCCGCACCAAGCCCGTTGAGCACCGTCGCGATGTCCTTCATCTCGAGGTTGGCGTTGACCGGATGGGCGAAGATCGCGTGCAGGATCTTGCGTTGGTGGTGGTTCATGGTAAAGGCCCTTAGCGGCACGTTAATGGCCGGTGCTTGTGTCGCCCCTTCTGCAGTGCTTGTCTTTGACGGTGGTCAATTCTGATCGGACGGCGGGCCAGAATGCGCCGATTTTGGGCATTCCGCAGATGAAATCGTCGTCATTGACGCCTGAGAATCTGATTCCTTGGTCACGCAGACTGAGCTAGAGGAACGCCATCGAGACAAGAGCGGCGTTTCGGCTGCCGGCTTGGGTGCGCGTCCGACGAAAGAAGCGCGGCGAAGGCAAGCCCCTCAGTCGGCGGTGAGGAAGCGCCGAAGGCAATCCAGTGCCGACGAAAGGACGTTGTCTTGACCAACATGTCGATTGCGGCGGTGATCCCCCTCTACAACGGATCGCCCTTCATCGAAAAAACGATCGAGAGCGTTCTCGCGCAGACCGAACCGGCGGACGACATTCTCGTTGTCGACGACGGCTCGACCGACGACGGACCGCAGATCGTGGAAGCCCTCGCCCGATCCCACCCGGTCACGCTCCTGCGCAAGGCGAACGGCGGCCAGTCGTCGGCGCGTAATTTCGCCATCCGGCATACGCGCTGCACGCATATCGCGTTCCTCGATCAGGACGACGCCTGGTATGACGACCATCTCAGCGTGCTGAAGCGGCCATTCCTGGATTCCAGCGTCAGAAACCTCGCCGTGACATACGGAAATCTTGACCGTATTGCTAGAGACGGCAAGATGGTCGCTTATCGATACCTCGACAATATTCCGACGCCGCAGCCGAAGACGTCGCTTGAGCAGTGCCTTGGCCATGACATGTTCATTCTTCCGAGCGCCTCTCTCGTCTCAAAGGAGGCGATCGACTCAGTTGGCTTCTTCGACGAACAACTCACGGGTTACGAGGATGACGATCTTTTCTGTCGGATCTTCTCGGCCGGATACCGGTTCGTCTATGTCGACGAGGCGGTAACGAAGTGGCGATTGTACAGTTCGTCGACCTCTTTCAGCCCTGTCATGGCCCGCTCCCGCATGACCTATTTCAAGAAGCAGTTGGCGTTGCATCCGGACGATCCTGGCCTCGGCGTCTACTGGGCGCGCGACATCATCGCCCCGCGCTTCATGCGGTTGGCCAGCGGCGAGTTCGTCAAGGCGACCAAGAATCGGGATGCGCTGGGACTGCAAAGGTCACTATCGGAAATGGAGGCGATTGCGCCGTCGATGAGCCCCCGCGCCTTTCGGAGAATGAAGACCTACGCTCCGATTATGAGGGGATTGTGCCGACTGCGTATGTATGGCGCCGCGCGATCGCTGGCGAAGCGGACTGCCCGGTCGTAGTGCCCTCTGAGCAGGTGCTTTCGGAAAGATCGCCAACGAACAACCTATTTGGGCAACCGCAAATAGACCATGCGTCCTTCAGCAGCGACAGAGAGCCGACGGGCGGAGATCGTCATCCGGCGGCGATCGAGGCTAAAGCTGCGGCGATCCTTGAGGGTTGTCGCTTCAGCGTGTCGACGATCCGCGGTCTTTTGATCAACGCAATCTCACGATCGATGGTCGTTGACATTAATTTCGTGGGATTTGATACTTGAGTCGGAATGGCGGTCCTCGTCGAAATTGGATACTCAATGAGCGTTGAAACTTTTAATTTCATGGGGTTTGATATTCCCGTCGATCTGATGTGGCAGACGGGCCTGGGG
>CAMFKX010000258.1 GCA_945957375.1 uncultured Roseiarcus sp. | reverse complement strand
GCGCTGGCCGCCCTTCCGCCGCCCGCGCCAGCGGCGGCGCCGGTCGCGCCCCCGGCGCGCATGACGGCTTCGCAAGAAGCGGAGTTCGACGCGTGGATCGTCAAGACCTATCTCGGCTGCTGGAAACAGCCGCCGACCCCCGCCGACGCCGACCCGTACGTCGCCCGGGTGCGTCTGGCGTTCAAGCCCGACGGGTCGCTCGCCAGGTCGCCGAAGCTGGTCAACCCGCCGTCCAACCCGGCGTTGAAGCCTTCGGCCAAGAGCGTTCTGGCGGCCGTGCGCACCTGCAATCCGCTGCCGGTGCCGGCCCAATATCGCCCCTTTTATGAGCAATGGAAGGCCAAGACCATTCAATTCAATCCGCAGACGGCCGCCCGGTAAGCTCGGGCGCCGCTCCGCGCCCCCGCTGGATCGAGCCTCCCTGATGACGCTTACCGCATTTGTCGTTCGCTGGTCCGCGCTGGCGCTCCTGGCCGTTTCGCCGCTGCTTCAGTCGGACTCGCCGTCCTATGCGGCGTCCGGCGACGTCTACGTGCGGGCGGGCGCGAACTTCAAGCCGGTGAGCATCGCGGTCACGCCGTTCGCCGGCGACGAAGGCGCGGACAAGATCGGCAGCGTGGTCACCAACGACTTCGCGCGCTCGATCTTCCTTCTGCCGGTCAACCCGACCAGCTTTCCCGAGGCGGTGACCAATCCCGACCAGCGACCCAACGTCGACGCGTGGAAGGCGGCCAACGCGCAGTTCGTGCTGACCGGCCGGGTGTTGAAGCCCGACCCCGAGCATGTCACCGCCCAGTTCCGGCTGTGGGACGTCGCGACCGGCGAGCAGGTGGCGGGCGAGCAGTACACGTCGGAAGCCTCGAACGCGCGCAGGGTCGCGCACATGATTTCCGATTCGGTATTTTCGCGCGTCACCGGCGAGAAGGGCTTCTTCGATTCGCGCGTCGTATTCGTCGACGAGAGCGGCCCCAAGGACAAGCGCCGCAAACGGCTCGCGGTGATGGACATGGACGGCGGCAACATCAAATACCTCGGCGGCGGCGATTCGCTCGTGGTCACGCCGCGGTTCTCGCCCTCGGCCCAGCAGGTCGCCTACATGTCGTTCGGCTCCGCCGACCCGCGGGTGACGCTGCTCAATCTCGACACCGGTCAGCGCGAGGCGGTCGGCAATTTTCCCGGCATGACCTTCGCTCCGCGCTTCTCGCCCGACGGACAGCAGATCGTGATGTCGCTGTCCGACGGCGCCACGACCAACCTCTACTCGATGGACCTGCGCTCGCGCGCCACCACCCGCCTCACCGACACCTCCGCCATCGACACGTCGCCGTCCTATTCGCCCGACGGCTCGCAGCTGGTGTTCGAATCCGACCGCGGCGGATCGCAGCAGATCTACGTGATGAGCGCGACCGGGGGCGCGGCGAAGCGCATCTCGTTCGGCGACGGGCGCTATTCGACGCCGGTCTGGTCGCCGCGCGGCGACCTGATCGCCTTCACCCGGATCAAGAACGGCTCGTTCGGCATCGGCGTGATGAAGCCGGACGGCTCGGGCGAGCGCATGCTGGTCGACGGCTTCCACAACGAGGGCCCGACGTTTTCGCCCAACGGGCTGTTCGTGCTGTTCTTCCGCGACTCCGGGGGCGGCCCGAAGATCTACATGACCGACATCTACGGCCATGGCGAGTTCCTCGTGCCGACGCCGAACTACGCCAGCGATCCCTCGTGGGGCCCGCTGATGCACTGAGCCGCGCCGCCCCGGTTTTGGCTGAAGCCGTTCCGTGCTACCCGGCGAAGCGGGCCATGATCGGCCTGCGACACCCGAGGCGACAAGATGCGCTCCCTGCTGTTCGTTCCCGGCGATTCCCTGCGCAAATTCGAAAAGGCGCGCCAGACGCCGGCCGACGCGCTTGTTCTCGACCTCGAGGATTCGGTCGCGGCCGACCGCAAGGACGAGGCGCGGCGGATCGTCCGGACGATGCTCGAAACCGAGCGCGGCGCGCAGGCGCTCTATGTTCGCGTCAACGCGCTCGATACCGGGCGGACGCTCGGCGATCTCGCCGCCGTGACGCCGGCGCGGCCGGACGGCATCATGCTGCCGAAATGCGAATCCGCCGCCGACGCGATCAAGGTCGGCCTGTGGCTCGACGGGCTCGAGGCCGCGCAACGGAGCGACCCGGGCGGGACGCGGATCATCGCGATCGTCACCGAGACCGCCCGCGCCTTGTTCGGCCTCGACCGCTATGCGGAGGTCGGTCCGCGCCTCGTCGGGCTGATGTGGGGCGCCGAAGACCTGTCCGCTTCGCTCGGGGCGACCGCCAACGCCGACGAACGCGGCTTCACCTCGCCCTACCGTCTCGCCCGGGACCTGTGCCTGATCGCGGCGCGGGCGGCGGGGGTGACGCCGATCGACACCGTATATACCCGCATCGCCGACCTCGCAGGCGTCGCGCTGGAAGCGGCGATCGCGCGCCGCGACGGGTTCGGCGCCAAGGCGGTGATCCATCCGAGCCACGTCGAGCCCGTCAACGCCGCCTTCGCCCCGACCGCGGCGGAGGTCGCCTGGGCGAGGCGAATCGTGGCGGCGTTCGCCGCCGACAGCGGCGCCGGCGTGGTGAAGATCGACGGCAAGATGATCGACAAGCCGCACCTGCGCGCGGCGGAATCGGTGCTGGCGTCGGCGGGCGAATAACGCCGTTTTCGCAGAGCTACAGCCCGGGAGCGGCGGTTCGGGTCTTGATGAGCTCGTATATCCGCGGATCGGCGAAGTCGGGCGCGGCGAACAGGGCGCCGGCGGAGACCAGCGCCGCTTCGTCGAGCGAAGTCGTCAGGCCGACGACGGCGAGGCCCGCCGCCGCGGCGGCGCGAACCCCGGTCGGCGAATCCTCGAAGGCGACCGAGCGGGCGGCGTCGGCGCCGGTGAGTTCGAGACCGCGAAGATAGGGCAGCGGGTCGGGCTTGGATCGCTCCAGTTCGGCCCCGACCACAACGATCGACAGGCGCGCCGCGAGACCGATGGCGGCGAGCACGGCGTCCGCGTTGGCGCGCGGCGCGTTGGTCACGACTGCGCGGCGCAGTCCGAGCCGGTCGGCGAAGTCGAGCAGCGCGACGGCGCCCGGAAGCGGTTCGATGTCGCCGAGATCGGCGCGATAGGCGGCCTCCTTGTCCTCGAGCGCGGCGCGCCGGCCCTCCGACGTCAGATGCGACAGGAAGGCGAGACCGATCAACTCGTTCGACGCGCCGTGAATCTGCGCGTTGTAGGTGTCCTGATCGACCGTGATCCCGTGCTCGCCAAAGACCCGCTGAAACGCCGCCAGGTGCTTTGCGTCGCTGTCGACCAGCGTGCCGTCGAGGTCGAAGAGCAGCGCAGCCGTCACATCGTCGCTCCGATCTGCCAGGGGGTGAACTCCGCTTCGCCGTAGCCGAGCGCCTCGGACTTCGTCCGCTCGCCCGAGGCGACCGCGAGGATCTTGGCGAAGATCTCGCGGCCCTTGTCTTCGATCGAGACGCCGTCGAGCACGTCGCCGCAGTTGATGTCCATGTCGTCGATCATGCGGCGATAGACGTCGCTGTTGGTGGCGAGCTTGATCGAGGGCGTCGGCTTGCATCCATAGGCGGACCCGCGCCCGGTGGTGAAGGCGAGGATATTGGCGCCGCCGGCGACCTGCCCGGTCGCCGAGACCGGGTCGTAGCCCGGAGTGTCCATGAACACGAAGCCCTTGGCGGTGACCGGCTCGGCGTATTTGTAGACGGCGTTGAGCGACGTCGTGCCGCCCTTCGCCGCGGCCCCGAGCGACTTTTCCAAGATCGTCGTCAGACCGCCCGCCTTGTTGCCGGGCGAGGGATTGTTGTTCATCTCGCCGCCGTTGCGCGCGCAATAGTCCTCCCACCAGAGAATCCGGTCGACCAGCGCCCGGCCGATCTCCGGCGTGGCGGCGCGGCGCGTGAGCAGATGCTCGGCCCCGTAGATTTCGGGAGTCTCCGACAGGATCGCCGTGCCGCCGTTGCGGACGAGAATATCGACCGCGGCGCCGAGCGCGGGATTGGCGGTGATCCCCGAATATCCGTCCGATCCGCCGCATTGAAGGGCGAGCACGAGTTCGCTCGCCGGCACGGCTTCGCGGCGGGCGCGGTCGAGCCTGGGCAACATCGCCCGGATGCGATCGAGCCCGGCTTCGACGGTCTTGCGGGTGCCGCCGGTCGCCTGAATGGTCAGGCTCTGAAACGCCTCGCCCTCGACGATGCCGCGCTCTTCCTTCATCCGGCCGATCTGGAACACCTCGCAACCGAGCCCGACCATCAGCGTGGCGCCGACGTTGGGGTTGGCGGCGTAGCCCCATTCGGTGCGCATGAAGGTCTCGAAGCCCTCCCCTTCCGACGCCATGCCGCAGCCGGTGCCGTGGACGAGCGGGATGACCCCGTCGACGTTGGGATAGTCGTCGAGCAGCCCGGATCGTTCGACTTCGCGGGCGATCAGGCGGGCGGTCGTCGCGGAGCAGTTCACCGAGGTCAGGATCGCGAGATAGTTTCGCGTCCCGACCCGGCCGCTCGCGCGCCGGAACCCCTGAAAGGTCGGCTGATCGGGGATGGCGGCGATGGTTTCCGGGCGGGCGTCCTCGCCGAACCGGTAGTCGCGGGCGAAGGCGCGCATCACGCAATTGTGCTCGTGGACCCATTCGCCCGGAAGGATCGGCCGCGAGGCGAAGCCGATGATCTGGGCGAACTTGCGGATCGGCTCGCCCTCGGCGATCGCCGTCGCGGCGATCTTGTGCCCCTTGGGCACCCGCTCGCGGGCGTTGACGCCCTCCGCCGGAGCGCCGGCCGGGATCTCGTCGACCGCGACGATGACGTTGTCCGACGTGTTGAGGCGCAAGGTGCGCGGGATCGTCATGGGTCTCGGTCCTTCGTGAAGGTCCGTCACTCGGCGAAGATGCCGGGACGCTGGTGGGCCACCGTTTCGAGGAGATCTCCGGTGACGCCGAGGTGGCGCTTCATCGCGTCGCGCGCCGCCTCGGGGTCGCCGGCGGCGATCGCCTCGACGATCGCGCGATGTTCGGCCACCACATCGCGAATGCGGCCGGGCGGCGTCATCAGGATGCGGCGCACGCGTTCCAGATGCACCCGCAGACCGTCGAGCACCTCGCCCGCCCGCGCCATCGAGAGCCGGGTCGTCAGGATCTGGTGAAACGCGACGTCGGCCGCATAGAATGCGGCGCGATCGTCCGCTTCGACCGCGGCCTCGGCGTCGGCCAGGTTGGCGGCCAACGCCGCCTTGTCGAGGTCGGTCATCCGGCGGGCGGCCTCGGCGGCGATTTCGCCTTCGAGCGCCGAGCGGATGAACAGGCGCTCGCGGACGTCATGGACCGAGATTTTCGAGACGAAGGAGCCGTGCTGGGGCGCGACGTCGACAAGCTGATCATAGGCCAGGCGGCTCACCGCGGCCGACACCGGATACCGGGAGACGCCGAGCTTTTCGCACAGCTCCGCTTTTTCGATCAGGGTGCCGGGCTCCAGCGCTCCGGTGAGAATCGCCTTCTTCAGCGCGCTGTAGGCGGCGTCGGCTTTCGAATGGGCGCCCTTGGCCAATGTTCTGCCCGCAAACCAGGAGGATCGGGCGCTCGCCCGTTCCCCAGCTAACATGTCAGTAGACATCCGCCATGTCTTCGTCAATGCCGTGCTGACGGAACGGCGACAGTTGATTTGTGACCGCCCAGCCGACAATCTTGGCGCGAGGCGGCGCTCCCGACAATGTGGGAGGCCTCAGGCGAGGACTCATGATTCTCATTTCCGGCGAAGCGCTGATCGATCTCATTCCCGATCCGGACAAGGATAACGCCTACGACGCCGTGCTCGGCGGCTCGCCTTACAACGTGGCGATCGGACTCGGACGTCTCGGCGTCGCGACCGCGTTCCTGTCGCGCATCTCGAACGACGGCAACGGCGAGGCGCTGGCGGCGGGGCTGACCGACAATGGCGTCGACATCGCGCCGGTGGTGCGCGACCCGCGTCCGACCGTGCTCGCCTTCGTCATGCGCGGCACCGCCAAGACCGGCTCGCGCTACTCGTTCTATCTCGACGGCACCGCCTACGACGGGCCGTGGCCGTTCCCGAAGACGTGGCCGGCCGAGACGAAGCACCTGCACGTCGGTTCGTTCTCGGCGGTCGAGCGGCACGGCGAATCGGTCGCGTCCGCGATGAAGGCCGCGGGCGGGAGCGCGACCGTCAGCTACGACCCGAACATTCGCCCATTCGTCACGCCGGACCGCGAATCGGTCGGCAGGCTGGTCGAGCGCCAGGCGGCGCTGGCGCATGTGGTGAAGGCGAGCGAGGAAGACCTCGAATGGCTCTATCCGGGCCGTCCGGTCGAGCAGAGCCTCGCCCAATGGGCCGCCATGGGGCCGCGGTTCTGCGTGGCGACGCTCGGCGAACGGGGCGCGCTGGCGTTTCTCGGCGGCGAGACGATCGCGATCCCGGCGCCGAAGATCGACGTCGTCGACACCGTCGGCGCCGGCGACAGCTTCATGTCGGCGCTGCTGTCGGCGATGGATCGCGATTCCGCGCTCGGCGCCGGGTCCGCAGCGCCGGACCGGGCCGCGCTCGAACGGTGGCTGCGCTTCGCCGCCGCCGCCTCGGCGATCACCTGCACCCGCAAGGGCTCCAACCCGCCGACCCGCGCCGAGGTGGAGGCAGCCCTGCGTTCCTGATGCGGGTATTGGACTTTAAGGCGACATAGGGAAGCATTGCGGGCGCCGGACCAGCGGTCTAGAACTTCGCCCGAACTCTTACGGGACTGTTCTCATGGCATCGAGTGAAGTTGCGCCGGGCCGGCCGCGTCCGCGCCCGCTGTCGCCGCATCTCCAGATCTACAGATTCACCGTCACGATGGTGATGTCGATCCTGCATCGCATCACCGGCGTCGGCCTTTACGTCGGCGTCTTGCTGCTCGCCTGGTTCCTGATCGCCGCCTCGACCGACGCCGCGGCGTTCGGCTGGTTCACCGCCTTCATCCAGTCGTTCATCGGACGGCTCGTGCTGTTCGGCTTCACCTGGGCGCTGTTCAACCACATGCTCGGCGGCATCCGTCATTTCATCTGGGACGCCGGCTACGGTCTGGAGGCGCCGACGCGCGACCAGCTCGCCTGGATCGGCGCGATCGGCGGGCTGGCGCTGACCTTCATCACCTTCGCGATTGGCTACGCCGTCCGGTAAGGAGCTTTCGATGTCTGGCAAAACCGGCGGCCTGCGCACCCCTCTGACGCGGGTGCGTTTTCTGGGAACCGCGCAAAAGGGAACCGGCGAGGCGCGTCTCATCCATGTGACCGGTCTCGCGAATATCCTGCTCGGCCTCTATTTCGTCTGGCTGATCCTCGACGTCCTGCACAAGGACTACAACGGCGTCCGCGCGACGCTCGGCAACCCGATCAACGCGATCCTCCTGCTCGCCTTCATCCTCTCGGGGATCGTGCACATGGAGATCGGCATGCGTTCGGTGATCGTCGACTATGTCGACGGTCGGATGCGCGCCCTGGCGCTGATGGCCAACACGTGCTTCTGCGCGCTTCTCGCGGTCGCCTGCGTCTACGCGACGCTGCGCGTCAGCTTCACCTGACCCAGACTTTTTGAGGACGGACCATCGCAATGGCGACGAACGGCTCCCCGGCTGAGAGCGCACCGGCGCTCGGCGGCAAGGCCTACCCGATCACGGATCACACCTACGACGTCGTCGTCGTCGGCGCCGGCGGCGCCGGCTTGCGCGCCGCCGTCGGCTGCGCCCAGGCCGGCCTGCGCACGGCCTGCGTCTCCAAGGTGTTCCCGACGCGCTCGCACACCGTCGCGGCGCAGGGCGGCATCTCGGCCTCGCTCGGCAACATGGGTCCGGACGACTGGCGCTGGCACATGTACGACACCGTCAAGGGGTCGGACTGGCTCGGCGACCAGGATTCAATCGAAT
>CAMFKX010000257.1 GCA_945957375.1 uncultured Roseiarcus sp. | reverse complement strand
CCTTCACGGCCGCGACGGCGTCTTGCAGCAACTCCACGATTTCGTCGCGGTCGCAACCGTGCATGGTCGCGTAGGAGGGACTGAAATCGACGATCGCGCCGTCGAGATCGAAGATGCAGACGCCGTCGACGGAGAGGTCGAGCAACGCGCGCAGCCGCGCTTCGTAGGCCAGACGCTCGGAGATATCCTGCATCTGCGCGATGAACTGCTGCGGCTCGTCGACCG
Organism: uncultured Roseiarcus sp.; assembly: GCA_945957375.1. Classification (GTDB taxonomy): domain Bacteria; phylum Pseudomonadota; class Alphaproteobacteria; order Rhizobiales; family Beijerinckiaceae; genus Roseiarcus. Next base: position 7,786 of record CAMFKX010000257.1, on the reverse strand, counting down.
AATTGCGGGCGAGCGAGTAGTCGGCCTGCATCGGAATCGGCCGTCCGTCCTTGTGCAGGAAACGCCGGTGCAGACGGTACGTCTTCAGCTCGCCCGCGGCGAGGCGGCGCAGGTTGGTGAAATCGACCGGCTTGTCCTCCGGCGCGATCACGTCCATCACATTGAGGGCGAGGAGTTCCTCCCGGGTGTAGCCGAGCATGGCGAGAAGCGCGGGATTGCATTCGAGCGTCCGCCCTTCCGCGGTGAACAGCGCCATGCCGATCGGGGCCGCCTCCATCGCGTCGCGGAATTTCTGCTCCGAGGCGATCAGAGCGCGGTTTCGCTGCTCGAGTTCCTCGCGGCTGCGCGCGAGTTCGCGCTCGACGCCCTTGCGCGCGGTGATGTCGCGAGAAGCGGTGTAGATGTAGGTGAGGCCGTCGAGCACGATGGCCTTGGCGCTGATCTCGACGTCGAGGACCGACCCGTCCTTGCGCCGGTGTCGTGTCTCGATGAGCGCCGTTTCGCCGCTCGCGGACACCCTTTCGTAGGATTCGCGCAATTCGCCCGCGGTCTTGTCGACGTCGATGTCGGCGACGTTCAGCGTCGGGATCTCGTCCCGCGCGTAGCCGAGCATGTCGGCGAACGACTGGCTGAATTCGACGATGCGGCCGTCGAGGTCGTGGATGTAGACGCCGTCGACGGCGGTGTCGAGCAGCGCGCCGAGCCGCGCCTCGTAGGCGTGTCGCTCCGACAGGCTGAACCCCTGGGCGATGAAATACTGGAACTCGCCGTTGGCGTTGCGCGCCACCGACGTGTCGACCTGAACGGGAATCCGGCGGCCGTCCTTGTGCAGGTAACGCCGGATGGCCCGGTGAACGCTGATTTCTCCCGCCATCAGGCGGTGCATGGGCGTGGGATCGAACGGCGCCTCTTCGGGCGCGATCCGCGTCGTGACGGAGCCGGCGAGGATTTCCTCGCGGGTGAGGCCGAAGAGTCCGCAGACCGCGGGATTGACGTCGAGGACTCGCCCGTCGGCGGCGAACAGGACCACGGGATTCGGGGCGAAGGCCATCACCTCGCTGAACTTCCGTTCCGACGCCATCAGCGCGCGGTTCTTCCCCTCGAGCTCCGCCGTGCGTTCGGCGACCCGGAGCTCGAGTTCCTCGCTGTGCGACCTCACGATCTCGGCCGCGCCATGCAGGCGGCGGGCGAGCCACAGCGCCGCGCCGGCGACGATCAGGCTGAGGGAGCCGAGCTCCAGCGTGAGTCGTCGCCAAGAGCCGTCCAATTCGGCCATCGACAGCCCGACCAAGACGAAGAACGGCGCGTGCGGCGTTTTTCGGTAGCCGAAGAGTCGCGACACGCCTTCGCTCGCCGCCGATGTCTGGAACAGGCCCTGCTCGGGATGGGCGCGGAGTTCGTCCTTCAGCCGCGCGCCGAGAATGCCGGGGTCGATCAAGGCGTCCCCCGGAGTCGCCGAGTACCGCGCGACGAGGGCGCCGTCTCCGTTCCACAGGGAGATGACCCCGTGATACGCGAGGGTCGAGAACAGCCGCTTGAACTTGTCGACCGGGATCGCGGCCCCGATAAGGCCGAGGAAGCGGCCCTCGTCGCTCTGGAGACGGCGCGCGAGAATGACGACTTGCTCGTCGGCGAACCTCGCCTTCCGCGGTCCCTCGAACAAGAGGCCTTGTTCACCCGCCGACGCGCGCTGGAAATTCTCCATGTCTGCGATCGAGGGACGCGCGCCTTCGGGAAGGCGATAGGAGCCAGTTCCCGCGACGATGTATCCGTCCGGATCGAAGATGAACAGGCGCGCCACGTCTGGCGAATCCGTGATCGCCAGCGTCATGTGCTCGATCAGATGCTCGCCTTTGTCGTGCCCGGTGACGTAGAGCCGACCGATCGTCTTCATCAGGACGTCGACGCGGTCGAAGGTGTCGCCGACATTTTCCGAGATCAGGGTCGCCGTGTTGAGCGCCGTCCGTTCGCCCGCGGCGTGGTCCGACTTGCGCTCCTGCCAGACGACGAAGACCGCCACCATCGCGACGACGATCGCCGTCACCACTGCATTGACGTAGTAGGGAAAGGCCCTGACGGTCTTTTTCGGCCGGAACTCCGAGGCAAGGGGCGCGGCTTTCCCAATTTCCATGCCCGCCGCCGCTTCTTCCATCCGATGTCGTCCGCTGGAGCGGCGTTGCGCGACTCCCGTTCAGACTGGATTCCCCAAAAATAATTCAGTCATCTTGAATAATCCAGTTTGTTTTGGCCCGACCGGCGCCCCTGACCCGCCTCCACGGCGTCAAGGCGCCTTGTGCGAAAGCCCGGAAGCGTGCAATTTCTTCGTATAACAGGGCCGCCGACGCAGACACGTTCGAGTCCCGGCGCGGGCGGAGGGGAGGAAGTCTTGAAGCTCAACAGCATTGTTTTGGCGATCATGGCGAGCACGGCGCTGGCCGGGTCCGCTTGGGCCGACGACACGATCAAGGTCGGCCTCTCGGGCCCGTTCACCGGCGGATCGGCGGCGATGGGCGTGTCGATGCGCGACGGCGTGAAGCTGGCGGCGGAAGAGATCAACAAGGCCGGCGGCGTGCTCGGCAAGAAGATCGAGCTGGTCGAGCGCAACGACGAGGCCAAGAACGAAGTCGGCGTCCAGGTCGCGCAGGAGCTGATCAACAAGGAAGGCGTGATCGCCACGCTCGGCTACATCAACACCGGCGTCGCGCTCGCCTCGCAGCGCTTCTACGAGGAAGCCGAGATTCCGGTAATCAACAATGTCGCGACCGGCACCGCCGTCACGGCGCAGTTCAAGGAGCCGAACTACGTCTTCCGCAACGCGGCCGCCGACGCGATCCAGTCGCGGATGATCGCCGACGAGGCGATCAATCGTCAGGGGTTCAAGAAGCCGGCCATCCTCGCCGACTCCACCAATTACGGGCAGCTCGGCCAGGCCGATCTGACCAAGGCGCTCGACAAGCTCGGCGTGAAGCCGGTCGCGACCGAAAAATTCAACGTCGGCGACACCGACATGACCGCCCAGGTGCTGCGCGCCAAGGAAGCCGGCGCCGACGTGATCCTGACCTACGCCATCGGCCCGGAGCTGGCGCAGATCGCCAACGCCATGGCGAAGCTCGGCTGGAAAGTGCCGATGATCGGCTCGTGGACGCTGTCGATGGCGAGCTTCATCGATACGGCCGGCGCCAACGGCGACGGCGCCATCATGCCGCAGACCTTCATCCAGCTGCCGACGACGCCGAAGCGCAAGGCGTTCATCGAAGCCTACCAGAAGAAGTACAACGTCGACCGCATCGCTTCGCCCGTGTCGGCGGCCCAGGGCTACGACTCGGTCTACCTGCTCGCGGCGGCGATCAACCAGGCCGGATCGACCGACGGACGCAAGATCCGCGAGGCGCTCGAGAACCTGAACGCCAAGATCGACGGCGTGGTCACGACCTACGACCATCCGTTCTCCGCAACCGACCACGAGGCGATCAGCGGGAACATTCCAGTCATGGGCCTGGTCAAGGGCGGCCGGGTCGTCCCCGCGCACGCCGAAGACCTCGATGGCGACAAGGCGTTGCGCGTCAAGCCGAAGTCGTGAGCCGCTGTCTCTGAACTCCTGGAGCGTCGCGCAGCCAAAGCGCGGCGCTCGGCAGACGGTTCCCGCATGAACATCCTCGCCCAACTCATCGTCAGCGGCGTGTCCGTCGGCATGGTCTACGCCGTGATCGCGTTCGGCTATCAGCTGACCTTCGCGACGTCCAAGACGCTCAACTTCGGTCAGGGCGAGGCGCTCGCGCTCGGCGCGCTGGTCGGCCTGACCACCATCAATTTCCTGATCGGGCAGGCGATCGGCACGTTCTGGGCCTATCTGCTCATGCTGCCGATCGTGCTCGTATTCGGCATGGCGCAGGGCGCAGTGGTCGAATGGCTCGGGGTGCGGCAGGCGATCCGCATGAAGTCCGAAGCCGGATGGATCATGGCGACGATCGCGCTCGGCATCATCTTCAAGAATCTCGCCGAGAACATCTGGGGCCGCGACCCGCTGAAGTTTCCCTCGCCGTTGCCGGAGCAGGCGCTGCAGATCGGCCCGGTGCGGGTGCAGCCGATGGAGATCGCGATCGTCGTGGGCGCGCTCGCGCTCATGCTGGCGGTCGAGATCTTCAACCGCACCTCGATCTTCGGCAAGGCGGTGGTGGCGACCGCCGCCGACCGCGACGCCGCCGGGCTGATGGGCGTCAACACCTCGCTCGTCATCACCTTCTCCTACGCCCTCTCGTCGCTCTCGGCCGCCTTCGCCGGCGTGCTCGTCGCCCCGGTCACCCTGACCGGGGCCAGCATGGGCGCGGTGCTCGGGCTCAAGGCCTTCGCCGTCGCGATCATCGGCGGCCTGTCGTCGGGGATCGGCGCGATCGTCGGCGGCCTGATCCTCGGCATCGTCGAGACGCTGACCGGCTTCTACATCTCGACCGGCTACAAGGACGTGCCCGGCCTCGTGCTGCTGCTGCTCGTGCTGTCGCTCAAGCCTTCCGGCCTGTTCGGCAAAGCCACGATCAAGAAGGTCTGACGATGCGCCGCCTTCTTCCCCTGATCGCGATCCTGGCGCTGTTCGCCGTCCCCTTCGTCGTCACCAGCCCCTACTACCTGCATCTCCTGCAGACGATCGCGATCTTCTCGATCGTCGTGCTCGGCCTCGACATCGTGTTCGGCTACACCGGCGAGGTGTCGATCGGCCACGCGGCGCTGTTCGGCATCGGCGCCTACACCGCCGGCGTCCTGTCGATGCATTTCGATCTCGGCCTGTGGCCGTCGCTGATCGTCGCGCCGATCGTCGCGGCCGCCTTCGGCGCGCTCCTGGCGCTCCCGGCCTTACGCGTCACCGGCCCCTATCTGGCGATGGTGACGCTCGCCTTCGGCACCATCATCCAGATCCTGATCAACGAACTCGTGCCGCTGACCAACGGCCCGCTGGGCGTGAAATTCTCGACGCCGGCGCTGTTCGACTGGCGCGTCTATTCGAAGACGCTGCCGTTCCTCGACATGTCGATGAAGCGCATGAAGGAAGCGCAGTTCTTCATGCTCTCGGCGGTCGCGCTGGTGCTGGTCGTGGTCGTGATCAACCGCATCCTCGCCTCGCGCTACGGCCGCGCCTTCGAGGCGTTGCGCGACAGCCCGATCGCCTGCGACTGCATGGGCGTGTCGGTCTATCGGCACAAGGTCGTCGCCTTCGTCGCGAGCGCCGCCTTCGCCGGCTTCGCCGGCGTGTTCTTCTCCTATTCCGAGCAATATATCGCGCCGAACAACTTCTCGTTCGATCTCTCGGTGCTGTTCCTGCTCGCGGTGACCATGGGCGGGCGCAAATCGCGCGTCGGCCCGATCCTCGGGGCGGCGATCATCGTCTACCTGCCGAACCTGCTCGCCGACATCCACCTGTTCCGGATCGCGGCCGGCGCGGTCGCCGCCGTGGCGGTCGTCGCGGGCGGCGCCTCGGCGTTGCGCAACCCGGAGAGCCGCGCCCGCGTCGTCGTGCCGGTGGCGCTCTGCGTCGCCTTCTTCGCGTTCTCGCTGTTTCTGGAGAACATCGCCGACTACAAGCTCGCGGTGTTCGGCGTGATGATCCTGTTCGTGGTCTATTATCTCCCGGATGGCGTGGTCGGCTTCCTCAAGCAGGGGCTGGCGCAGGCCGCGCCGGGGCTGTTTGCGCGCAAGGCCGGGTCCGCCGCCGGACCGGCGGGCGACGCCTTCGTCGCCGCGCCGCAGGTCGACATGGAGCGTCCGCTGCTCGAGGTGCGCCAGGTGGTCATGCAGTTCGGCGGCCTGAAGGCGCTGCGCGAGGTCGATCTCGAGGTGCGGCCGCGCACGATCCACGGCCTGATCGGCCCCAACGGCTCCGGCAAGAGCACGATGATGAACGTGCTGACCGGGATCTATACCCCGACTTCGGGCGAAGTGCGCTTCGAGGGAATCGACATCGCCGGGTTCAAGTCGCCGCGCATCGCCGCCCTCGGGGTCGCGCGCACGTTCCAGAACGTGCAGCTGTTCGGCGAATTGACGCTGCTCGAGAACGTGCTCGTCGCCCTGCAGCACACCTACAAGTCGGGCATGGCCGGGATCGCCTTCGCCCTGCCGCGCGCCCGGGCCGACGAAGCCGCGGCGCGCGCCCGCGCGACCGCGATCCTCGCCTTCGTCGGGCTCGCCGAGCTTGCCGCGGAGGAAGCGCGCAACCTGCCTTACGGCAAGCAGCGCCTGCTCGAGATCGGCCGCGCGCTCGCGCTCGACCCGAAGCTGATGCTGCTCGACGAGCCGGCGGCGGGCCTCACCGCGCCCGACATCAAGGAATTGCTCGCGATCATCCGCAAGATCCGCGACCACGGCGTCACCGTGGTCCTGATCGAGCATCACATGGATGTCGTGATGAGCCTGTGCGACCGCATCACCGTGCTCGATTTCGGCGAGAAGATCGCGGAGGGCAGGGCCGCCGAGGTCCAGTCCAATCCGCGCGTGATCGAAGCCTATCTCGGCGGCGCGGCGCAGGCTGCGTGAGGAGCCTGCGATGCTGAAGGTCGAGAATCTCGTCGCGGGCTACGGCAAGGTGCAGGTGCTGCACGGGATTTCGCTCGAGGTCGAGAAGGGCCGGCTCGTCACCCTGATCGGCTCGAACGGCGCCGGCAAGACCACCACGCTCAGGGCGCTGTCGGGCATGATCAAGCCGCAGTCCGGGTCGATCAAGCTCGGCGGCGTCGAAATCGCCGGCCAGCCCTCCTACCGCATCACCCGGCGCGGCCTCGCCCACTCGCCCGAGAACCGGCGCGTCTTTCCGACCCTGCCGGTGCGCGACAACCTGTTGCTCGGCGCCTTCCCCCGCCTTACCGGCGCGCGGCCGAAGGGCGACGTGAAGCGCGATCTCGACCGGATGTTCCAGATGTTCCCTCGGCTCGCCGAGCGCCGCGACCAGCTCGCCGGCACGCTGTCCGGCGGCGAGCAGCAGATGCTCGCGATGGCGCGCGCGCTGATGCTCGATCCCGAGGTGCTGCTGCTCGACGAACCGTCGATGGGCCTGGCGCCGCGTCTGGTCGAGGACGTGTTCGCCACCGTCGCGCGGCTCAAGGAGGCGAAAGTCACCATGCTGCTCGTCGAGCAGTTCGCCGCAGCCGCCCTCGCCGTCGCCGACACCGCCTACGTGCTCGAGAACGGCGTCGTCAGCGTCTCGGGTCCGGCGGAAAAATTGCGCGACGATCCCGCCGTGCAGGCGGCCTATCTCGGCGCCGCGCATTGACCGCGCCGCTTGGCGCCGGCCGCGCCGTCGCGTAAGTCCTCAGTCTCGTGGAGGTCTCCCATGCTCTACATCGTCACCTGCGTCGACAAGCCGAAGAGCCTGGAGCTGCGGCTCGCGAACCGGCCGGCGCACCTCGACTATCTCAAGGGCCTCGGCGCGACGGTGAAGATCGGCGGGGCGATGCTGTCGGACGACGGGCAGGCGCCGATCGGCTCGATGCTGATCTTCGAGGGCGAGAGCGAGGCCGACATCCGCAGGATGCTGGCCGAGGACCCCTACGCCAAGGCCGGGCTGTTCGAGACCGTCGCCGTCAGGCCGTGGCGCCAGGCGGTCGGCCAGATGCTGGCCTGACGCCATGGCGCACTGGCTGTTCAAGAGCGAGCCGTCGGCCTGGTCGTTCGAGAAGCTCGCCTCCTGCGGCGCCAAGGGCACCGATTGGAGCGGGGTGCGCAACCACTCCGCCAAGCTCAACATGCAGGCGATGACGGTCGGCGAGACCGGATTCTTTTATCATTCCAACGAGGGCAAGGC
>CAMFKX010000256.1 GCA_945957375.1 uncultured Roseiarcus sp. | reverse complement strand
GCGTAGTGGAGCGTCATGCCCGGCGTGCCGGTGTCGAGCAGGAACCCAAGGTCTTGCAGCGTCAGGTTCAAGCCGCCCTTGCCGGCCAGCGACAGGGAGCCGATGATCTCCTGCCTCGCGTAGCTCGGGAGCCCGGAATTCGGGAACGGGTTCGAGGTATCGGCGCCCTGCATCTTGAACCAGACGGTGTTCGGGTTCGCGAGGTCGCCCGGGGTCAAGCCGAGTTGGACGGAGGCGCCGCTCGTCGATCCCGACGGCCCGACCGCGATCGAATATCCGGCGGTCACGCCCGGGCCGTAGGTCAGCTGCGCGAACGGGTTGAATATCAGATCCCCGGGCACGATGTTCACTTCGAGCCCGAAGTCGCCGTAGAAATTGCCTTCGACGGGCGGCGTGACGGGGCCGGTTTCAGGCCATTTCTGGGTCGAGCCGTCGACGATCGCGGTGGACTGTCCGACCATGACATTCGTCCCCGCCGTGGTCAGCAACGGAGTCCCGCCGGACAAGCCATAGATCGAGAACGAGGTGTCGACATAGGCGCCGGTGTAGGAATAGCCGCTGGTGAACGTCTGTTGCGGGAACGGGCCGTGCGGGGTGAAGGCGGATCCCCAGAAGGATGCGGTATTCGAATAGGCGGCGTAAACGCCGTTGCCGCCCGTGTCGAATTCGAACATGGCCGGGGTCGTCGAGCCGCCGAACGACGCCATGATGCCGTATTTGGTGGATCCCGACGGATAGGTGAACGTCTGAAGCGGAACCTGAATGACGGCGTCGACGTCGGCCGCGGCCGCGGGCCCGGCCCCGGCCATCGTCACCGCGAAACCCGACAGCCCGACAACCCGCAAGAGTTTGAACATCCCGGCGCTCCGCCCGCGGCCCGTGCCCGTTCACAACCTCATCCCGCGAGCCCCTATCCTTGCACGAAACACGCGCGCGCCCGCAAGGCGATGGGATTCCCGGCCGCAGGCTTCAAAGGAAGGGGCGGGGCGCCGCCCGTCCGCATCGCCGGCCGCAATCCGGGCGCCGCGGCATGACGTCAACAATTTGTTCTCGCCCGAGGGCCAGCGCGCTGGCCCAGGCCGCGATCATCGGCTAGCGCAGGCGGGCATGAGCGGCCAAGCTGAAACCTCCCCGCGCGCCGCCCTCGACCGGGTCGGCCTCGTCGCGCTCCTCGCCGGCACGGCGATCATCGCCTGGTCGGGCATTCTGGTGCGTTTCCTCGACGTCGGCCCGCTCGCGGGCGCCGCCTGGCGCATGGGCCTCGCGGTCCCGGCGCTCGCGGTCTGGGCGAGGGCGACGCGCAAGGGTCCGTCGGCGTCGCCGCATCTGTGGGCGGCGGCGATCCCGCTGGTTCTCGCCGGCCTCGCCTTCTCCGTCGACGTCGGCTCGTTCCATCTCGCCATATTCGGCACCAAGGTCGCCAACGCGACCTTCATCGGCAATGTCGCGCCGATCCTGACGGTGATCGGCGGCGCTCTGTTCTTCGCCGAGCACCCGCCCTGGCGGGTGTGGCTCGCGCTCGCCGTCGCGCTCGTCGGCGCCTGGGTGATGGCCGGCATGGCGGCGCCCGCCGCTGTCGGCGCCGGCGACGCCTTCGCGCTCCTCGCCGCGTGCGCCTACGCTGGCTATCTCCTGATCATCAAGCGCCTGCGCAACACCCTCGACGCGCCGACGGCGACGCTGTGGTCGGCGGCGGTGTCGGCGATCGCCCTGACGGTCGCTGCGCTGATGCGCGGCGAGACCATGATCCCCTCGACGCTGGTCGGATGGGCCGCGGTCGTTCTGCTCGGCTTCGGCTCGCACGCCATGGGTCAGGGCCTGACCTCGCTCGCCATTGGCCGGACGCCGGTCGGCGTGGTGGCGCTGGTCCTGCTGGCGCAGCCGCCGTTCTCGGCGCTGCTGGCCTGGGGCGTCCTCGGCGAGGCGATGACCGCGCTGCAGATGGCCGGCGGCGCGATCATCCTCGCGGCGGTGCTGATGTCGCGGCCGGCCTAGCCCTTCTCCCCGCCTGCGGGGAGAAGGTGGCGGCGCAACGCGCCGCCGGATGAGGGGCTGAGCCGGAGGAGCCCTCATCCCGGCCCTCCCAGCACCGCAGGGCGAGGGAGCCTCACCCCGCCGTCGCCCGGTCCTCGCCGATCACCGCCACGTCGGCGGCCGCGAGGCGGAGAAAGCGGCGGCGGCGGCGCACGAGCGGCCACCAGTCGTAGAGAAAGATCTCGATCGGGCGCCAGTTGGCGACCCAGCCGGCGATCACCAGTCCCTCCGCCGCCACGGCGGCGAAGCCTTCGTGGTCGTAGGCGGCGTTGAGCAGCTTCGCCGCCGTCATGCAGACGACGAGAATCGGAACGCCGATCAAGAGCGCGGTGCGGCCGATGCGGAAAAGTTCGCGCAGTTCCCGCCCGGTCGCCTCGGCGCGATGGGTGAAGTAGCTGCGCAGCGCGCGCGGAATGTGGCGGGCCTCCGCCGAGTCCGCCTCCCCGGCGGGAAGCAGCACCTCGATCCTGAGCGGCCGGCCCTCCGGGATCTCCTTTGCCCAGTCGACCAGATAATCCTCGGCCGCCGGGTCGAGGTCGCGCTCGGCGAACGGATAGGGGTCGAGGGTGTTGAAGACCTGAAGCGCCTTTTCGAGGCGGATCTGAAGGACCGCCGGCGCGTTCGGCGCCGCCGGATCGGTCCCTCCGTCGCGCACGCCCGTCACACGTTTTCCCACGTCCCCCGTTCGGCCGAGCGGAACAGGGCGTCGATCACGCGCATGCTGGCGACCGCGTCCTCGATCGGGAATTCGAGCGGCGCCTCGCCGAGCGCCGCGCGCGAGAAGGCGTCGCCCTGAAGGCCGTACTGGTCGCAGACTGGAAATTCCTCGCTCCACGCCTCTCCGCCCATCAGATCGGCGCCGGTGTCGATCACGATCCGCATCGGCCGGTCGGGCAGCGCGTTGAACGGCACGAGCACCTCGATCCGCCCGGTCTCCCCGACGATCGTGACGCGCTGGTGCGGCGCAAGCTGGGTCGCCGCGCTGAAGGTCAGATGCCGGCCGCCGGGAAATTCGAGGATGCCGCTCGCGAGCCGGTCGGTGGCGAAATTCGGATCGCGGTCGAGGGTCGCCGCCACCCGGACCGGCTCGGCGCCGAATACGAAGCGGGCGGTGAGGATGGCGTAGCAGCCGATGTCGTAGAGCCCGCCGCCGCCGGGCGGCCGGTTGCGCACGTTGGTCGGATCGAGCAGGCGGTAGGAGAAGAAGGTCTGGATCGCGCCGACCCTTCCGATCGCGCCCGACTGGGCGAGTTCGCGCGCGCGCCGCCATTGCGGGTGGAAGCGCACCATGAACGCCTCCGCCACGAGCTTGCCGGTCCGGTCGCGCGCCGCGATCAGCGTGCGCGCCTCCTCGGCGTCGAGCGCGATCGGCTTCTCGCTCAGGACGTGCTTGCCGGCTTCGAGCGCCTTGATCGTCCACGGGACATGCAATTCGTTCGGCAGCGGGTTGTAGATCGCCTCGATCTCGGGGTCGGCGAGCAGCGCCTCATACGAGCCGTAGGCGCGTCCGATGCCGAGCCGGGCGGCGGCCTCCGTCGCCCGCGTTTCGTCGCGCGAGGCGATCGCGGCGATGTCGCAGCGCTCGGCGCGCTGCATGGCGGGGATCACCTTCTCGGTCGCGATCTTCGCCACGCCGAGCACGCCCCATTTGACCTTGCGCATGATGTTGTTCCCTCCTCCGGGCCAAGACATTAGGGCTGTCGATTGCGATTGGGAACGTGGCGCGCCTCGGCCGGAGCGACGCCTCCTGGATCAAACCTCGCCCTGTTCGCGGAAGTGCGATTCGATGTCGCGATGCCCCTCGAGAATGTTCACGACCTCGAAGCGTCCCGCGGCATAGCGAAAGAAGATAACGTAGCCTTTGTAGGGGAAACTGCGGATGTCGGCGCGAAGCTCGGGTCGGGCCCGGCCCATGGACCCGTCCAGCGCCGCCAGCCTGTGGCATTTCGCGCGAAGGTCTCGGACGAACGCTTCGGCGACGGCGACGCTGCCGCTCTGGTCGGCGATATAGGCAAGGATTGCGAGAAAGTCGTTGCGGACCGAGGCGAGAAACGTCGCCCGCCTCATGGACCGTAGCCCTTGCTCCTCAATTCGGCTGTTGTGTTGGCGATGTCGGCGTCGAGGTCTTCGTCGGTGACCTCTCCGCCCCGCGCAATCGAGGCGTTCAGCGTCGCCCGCAAGGCCACGAGCTTCGCTTCGCGCTCTTCGACCAGCCGCAATCCCTCGCGAACGACCTCGCTTGCCGATCCGTAGCGGCCAGCGCTGACGACGCGTTCAACAAACGCCTGCCAGCGTTCCCCAATAGACACATTCATCGCGGTCTCTCCGGCGACCCCTTCTATATCATAAAATGCGCATTCTACGGCGTTGCCAGGAGCGCAGGTCACGTGAGCGTCGGATTCGAAATTGGTGTCGACCGCATCCCGATCGCTAGGCTTTCGCCGGCGGGACGCGCCCCTCCGCCTGGCGCGCCAGCATCCAGCCGGGATATTCGGGCTTCAAAGCGCTGACCGCGTCGAGCGCGGCGACGTCCTCGGGCGTCAGCGTGAGGTTGACGGCGGCGAGGTTGTCGTCGAGCTGTTCGACGGACTTTGCGCCGATGATCACGCTCATCACGCCCTTGCGCTGCAGCAGCCAGGCGAGCGCCACGCGCGCGACCGACGTGCCGTGCGCGGCGGCGACCTTCGCCATGACGTCGATGACGTCGTAGGCGCGCTCCTTGTCGACCGGCGGGAAGTCGAAGGTCTGGCGGCGCGAATCGTTGTCGCCGCGCTTCTCGCGGGTGAACTTGCCGGAGAGGAAGCCGCCGGCGAGCGGGCTCCACACCATGACGCCGAGGCCCTGATCCTCGACCAGCGGCAGGATCTCGCGCTCCAGCTCGCGCCCGGCGATCGAATAATAGGCCTGCACCGTCTCGAACCGCGCCCAGCCGTGCTTTTCGGAGACGGCGAGCGCCTTCATGATCTGCCAGGCGGCGAGGTTGGAGCAGCCGATCGTGCGCACCAGGCCGCGCTCGACGCAATGGTCGAGCGCCCTCAGCGTCTCCTCGATCGGGGTGAGGGGATCGAAGCCGTGGATCTGGTAGAGGTCGACGTAGTCGAGGTTCAGCCGCTTCAGGCTGGCGGCGATCTGGTCGAGGATGTGGCCGCGGGTGAGCCCGACGGCGTTCGGCCCCGGGCCCATCCGGCCGCGCACCTTGGTCGCGACAATCACGTCCTCGCGCTTGACGCCGAGATCGCGCAGGGCCTGCCCGAGCTGAATTTCCGACTGGCCTTCGGAATAGACATTGGCGGTGTCGATGAAATTCACGCCCGCCTCGAGCGCGCGCCCGACCAGCGCGGTCGACGAGGACTGGTCGAGCTTGCCGATCGCCTGCCAGAAGCTCGCGCCGCCGTGGAAGGTCATGGTCCCGAGGCAGATTTCCGAAACGAACTGGCCGGTGCGGCCGAGCGGTCGATAGCGCATGAATTCTTCTCCCAAAATCTTCGCGAAAGCCGGCGACACATAGAGCCGGAATCGCGCGGCGAGCAAATCAGAGGCATGAACAGCGACGAAGATAGTACGGCCGAAGCGACAGAGGCGGGACCGACGCGGAAATCCCGTAGCGGAGCTTTCCGTCGAGTCCTAATGCAGGAACAGCTTCGCGAAGATCGCGACCTGAAAGGCGAGGACGAAGCCCATCATCCATTTCATGACCGCCAGGTCGGAATCTACCTTCGCCAACTTGTCGTCGTTCTTGGTCAGGGCTTCGGCGGCTTTCCGAGCCTTGTCTTCCGGGGCCCCGGCGGCCGTAAGTGCGTCGTAAACTTCCGAAATCATAATCGTCATTGCGAACGGGCCTCGTCGGGAAACCGGGCGAGCGCATTCTAGCACTTTCGCGCTTGGACCAGAATAATTAGCTCGTCGACGAGTTTGCGCAGGAGTCGACAGCTCGCGCCGCCGGCGCGGGCGCCGGCGCGCTTCAAGTGATTGTGACCGGCGACGGCGGCGGCTTCCGCGCCGCCCCCGTCGCCGCTATGGTCTGCGCCGGGCCGAACACAGCCCGACCCGGGAGACTCACGATGATCAAGACCTTCGCCCTCGCCGGCCTCGCCCTCTGCCTCGCCGGCGCGCCGACCCTCGCCTTCGCCGAGGACGCCTGCATGACGCAGTCGATGGACAAGAAACTCGCCGGCGCCGCCAAGACCAGCTTCCTCAAGAAATGCGAGCGCACCGCCTGCGAAAGCCAGGCCGCCGAGAAGAAGCTGCGCGGCGCGGCCAAGGCCTCGTTCGTCAAGAAATGCGTCACCGACGCAATGACGATGCCGATGTGAGGCGGTTGCGCGAGCCCAAGCCGCCGCGGTCCCCATCCCTGTAAACATGATCTAACCACGATCAGAAGCTAAGCGTCCCGAGGTTTTTGACCAACGGAGGGACGCCATGACGGCGGTCGTGACGAATTACGCCACGGACTACACCACATTATTGACCGGCTCCTACTGGAGCGGAGCCGAGATTGTCGGCCAACCCGTTTTTGTCACGTATTCGTTCGACGCGACGGCGCCGGCGGCCGACGCCAACAACCTCAATGCATCCGCCTACGCGACCTTCACGCCGTTCACCGCGGCCCAGCAGACGCAGGCGCAAACCGCCCTGGCCGAGTATAGCGCCGCGTCAGGCGTCGTGTTTCTTCAGGTCGCGCCGGGCAAGGGCGACATCAATTTCGCCGCTTACGACTTCTCCACCGATCCGAACGCGAAATTTTCCGGGGGCATGGCCTTCTACCCTTGGGGTAACTGGAACTATTCGACCTTCACCACCGGCTCTGGCCATTTCGCGGCCGACCTGCCCGGCGCCGGCGACGTCCTGATGAACACCGCCTTCGAAACCGGGGGCCTGTTTTCCTACGAGACGGTGCTGCACGAGATCGGCCACGCCGTCGGCCTGAAGCACCCGACCGACGCCTGGACCGACAGCGTCGGCGGATACATCAACGTCGTCCACAATCAGTGGAACCCGAGCGTCGCCTACGACCCGAATTTCTCGGTGATGTCGCCGGGCGCCAACACGCTGACGCATCTGAGCGCCGCCGACAAGCAGGCGCTCCAGTCCATCTACGGGACGACGGCGGCGACGCAGGACGCGTCCTGGAGCTGGAACGCCGCCACGAACACGCTGACCCAGGTCCTGAAGAGCGGCGGTCAGGCGGTGCGCGGGATCAGCACCAACAACGTGATCACCGGCGGGTCCGGAAACGACGCGATCTATGCGATCGGCGCCGGAACGAACACCGTCTACGGCAAGGCGGGCGACGACAATTTGGTCGGCGGATCGGGAACCTCCACCCTCGACGGCGGCGCCGGCGCGGATACGCTGAACGGCTGGTTCGGCGTGTCCACCGCTTCCTACGCAGACGCCACGACCGGCGTCACGGTGAACCTGCTCAGCCCGTGGCTGAACACGGGGGATGCGGCCGGCGACGTATACCTCAACATCCATCGCGTCAGCGGCTCGGCCCACAACGATTCGATCACCGGCGACAACGCGGGCGACGTCCTGAGCGGCGGCGCCGGCGACGACACCCTGACCGGCGGCGCGGGGAATGACACGCTCAATGGCGGCGCCGGCGCGGACACCCTCGTTGGCGGCGCCGGAACGGACACGCTCGACGGCGGCGCCGGCGCCGACAGGTTGGACGGTTCGGCCGGAACCGGCAGCTACGCGGCTTACACCGACGCGACGACGGGCGTGACGGTCAACCTGCTCAATATCGCCGCCAACACCGGCGATGCGGCCGGCGACGTCTACGTCGGCATCCACAACATCAAAGGCTCGAACTCCGCCGATACGATCGTCGGCGACAATGCCGGCGACAAGCTCTACGGCCTCGGCGGCAATGATTCGCTGACCGGCGGCAGCGGGAACGACTATCTCTACGGCGGCGCCGGGACCGACACCCTCGTCGGCGGCGCGGGAACCAACTACCTCGACGGCGGGGCCGGCGC
>CAMFKX010000255.1 GCA_945957375.1 uncultured Roseiarcus sp. | reverse complement strand
CCGGACCCTGTGCGCGCGCGCCGGGCTCCACACCCTTCCCCCAACCCAAGGAGCCTCGCTGTGAGACTCGTCCTTCTCGCCGGCCTCGCCCTGGGCGCGATCACGCTCTTCGCGCCGAATGAGGGCGCGGGCGTCATGCGCTCGGTCGTCCACGGGTTCGGCTGGGGGATCGGACGCGAGGTTGCGCATCACATATTCGGGCCACGTCGCTGGTGATCAGCGTCCGTCAGCGGCGCTCGAACGCCTCCTCGACCTCGCGCTCACGGCCGCTCGGAGAGGAGATCCGGGGGGCGACCGCCCCCAAGGGGAAGCGAAACGAACGCAACCGAAGGGGCAGTTTCCCGCCGGTCGTGCGACGTGACAAGCGCGCCATCACCGACCGTTCGAACCCAGCCGCGGGACCGAAGCATTCGATGCGGTTGTTCGTTTCATGCCTGGGTTCGAACTTCGGCCGGCATGGAGAGGATGAGGGAGGCATCGCCGACCCGAGAGACTTCAATCGATCGGAATTCGGCGGCCGTCAGCATCGCGCTAACGGCCGTTTCCTCATGGAAAGTGTAGACTTGGGTCGGGAAGCTGTTGCGTCGGGCGCTGTCGCTTCCGAGGAAGCCGAGGACAAGTCGACCGCCCGGCCGCAGGACGCGGCGGATCTCCGTCAGGCACGCGATTGGATCACTCCAGAAATAGAGCGTGTGAACGGAAAGCGCGGCGTTGAAACTCGCGGCGTCAAACGGAATCGAGGCGCAGTCCGCCGTGCGAAGCTCGACCCTACCCTCGGCGATCGCGCGACGGTTCCGGCGAACCGCCATGGCCAACATCGATTCGGAAACGTCGATGCCGCAGACCCGCCCGTTCTCAACGACGCTGGCGAGTCGCTCGATCGTACGGCCGTGGCCAAATCCGATTTCAAGCACGTGATCGAACGGCGAGGGACGAAGCAGGCGAAGCGCGCGCTCATTCAAATCCGCCGTTTCATGCGCCATGATGCCTGCGATGACGCGGCCGACGAGACCAGACGGCCGTGCAGACTGCTGAGCGATGAAAAGAGGCCGCTTCATGGCGGATGCCTCCCGAGCCAAGCGTGAGCAATTGCCTCGATGACGACCAGCGACGCGACGGCCCCATTAGCGGCGCCCTTTTCGAAGTCGCCCTCGATCTGGCCCATCTGGTTGGTGACATGGGCGACGCAGAGGACCGGGCGCCGTCGAGCCGCGGCGAAGGCGTAGAGCGCGGCGGCCTCCATCTCGACCGCCAGCAGGCCCGCTTCGCCCGCCTTCTCGACCGCCGTTGCGGTTTCCCGAAACGGCGCGTCGGTCGTCCACGCCGCGCCAACCTCAACGGGGAGCGGCGACCCGACCAGGGCGTCGCGCGCGACTTCGATGAGCGCCGGGTCGCAGGCGCTGAAATCGGCGGGCGGAAGATAATGATAGCTTGTCCCCTCGTCGCGGAGCGCGCGGTCGATGAGAATGAAGTATGGCGGCGGGCGAACCGGCAGGATCTGGCCCGCCGAGGTCATGCTGACGAGAAGTCGGCAGCCGGAGGCAAACAGCTGCTCCGCGACGAGGACGGCGAACGGCGCGCCGACCGCCGAACCGACGACGCCGTAACGCACGCCGCCGCGTTCGAACGCATGGAGCTGGGTGTGGTAGCATCCCCAGGAGGCGTGCCGATCGG
Source organism: uncultured Roseiarcus sp. (assembly GCA_945957375.1). GTDB lineage: Bacteria > Pseudomonadota > Alphaproteobacteria > Rhizobiales > Beijerinckiaceae > Roseiarcus. Next base: position 6,346 of record CAMFKX010000255.1, on the reverse strand, counting down.
CGCTTCCGGTTGCTTCGAGATGGGCGACGATGTCGCCATCCGGATCGAGGATGCAGATTTCGGGGACGTCGCCGGTCGCGATCGCCTTCTGCCGGCGGGCTTCCCGCAAAAGCGCCTCCGGCGTGAAAACCGACGCCTCGTCAAACGTCTTGCACGACAGGATCGGCGGCCGACCTTCGCTTCGATCGTAGCGGGCGTTCATTGCGGCCGATCCTTCGGTTTCTGCGGACGTCGTTCGGTCATCGCGACGGCGGTCACCGCCCCGGAGGCGAAGGTGAGCGCGCCGACGGCGGCGATTGCGGCCGGCGCGCCGAAGGCGTCGGTCAGGACGCCGGCCGAAAGCGCGCCGAGCGCATAGCCGAGATCGCGCCAGAAACGATAAACGCTGAGCGAGCGCGCGCGCCAGGAGGGGTGCGAGGCGTCGGAGACCGAGGCGATCAGCGTCGGATAGACCATCGCGGTCCCGAGGCCGAGGAGCACGCTCGCGGCCAGCCACCAGTCGAAGCTCCGCGTCGCCGCGGTCAGGAACAATCCGCCGGCCTGCGTCCACATGCCCGCGACGATCAGGCCCTTGCGGCCCCAGCGGTCGCTGAGCGGCCCGGTCGCGGTCTGGAGCACGCCCCAGACCGCCGGATAGACGGCCTTGAGCACGCCGATCCGCTCAACGCTGAGCCCATAGGTCGTGAAGAAGAGCGGCAGAATGCCCCAGCTCATGCCGTCGTTGAGGTTGTTGACGAGCCCGGCCTGCGAAGCGGCGAAGAGATTCCGGTCGCCGAACGACGTTTGGCGAAAGATCTCCCAGAACCGGGCCGGCTCCGCCGCGGTGGCGTGTCTGGCGGCTTCGAGGCCGACGTGATGGCGCGTGTCGGCGACGAGCAGAACGGACAGCGCGAGGCCGAGAACGGCGTAGCCGATGCCGAGATAGAACGGCGCCGGGCGCAGGCCGTAACGCTCGGCGATATAGCCGGTGAGGAAGGCGGTCAGGCCGACGGACAGGTAGCCGGCGAATTCGTTGAGGCCGACCGCGAGGCCGCGCGACTTCGGGCCGACGAGGTCGACCTTCATGATCACCGTCATCGACCAGGCGAAGCCCTGGTTGATTCCGAGCAGAGCGTTGGCGGCGACGATCCAGCCCCAGCTCGGCCCCCAGCCGATCATGAACGGGACCGGGAGCCCGACGAGCCAGCCGATCACCAGCATCGCCTTGCGGCCATGGACATCGGCGAAATGCCCCGACACCAGATTGGCGAGCGCCTTGACCACGCCGAAGCTGACGATAAACGAGACGACGATCGTGGTCGAAGCGATCTTGAACTCTTCCGACCCGATCAGCGGCACGACCGTCCGCTCCAGCCCGACCATGCCCCCGACGAAGGCGTTGATCAGGATCAGGAGCGAGAACTGCCGCCAGTTCTCGGAGAGGCCGAGGCGGACGTGTCGCGGGCTGTCGGTCATGTGCCGCCTTTCGCCGCGTCGGCCTTGACGGCCCGTAGCGCGATGAAGGCCGCGCCGATTGTCGTCATCCGTCCGAGGAAAGGATCGATCGGCGCCATGAGCCGCGCCGCGGCGCGTGAGGGCGGGTAGAAGATCGCGCCGCGGATACTGGCGACCGCGAGCCCTGCGCCGCCCGCGAGCCCGCGGAGTTGGGAGGTGCCGTGGAACCTGGCCGCCGCCCAGGTTTTCGAGCCGAGCCAGCCGCGCACGCGTCGGATCGCGGCCCAGGCGCTGCCGCGCCCGAGTTCCCCGATGACGAGCGCGCCGCCGGGCCGAAGCACCCGCGCCATTTCGGCGAGCGCAGCGCGACCGTCGCGGACGAAGCAGAGCACGGCGAGCGTCGTCACGAGGTCGAAAGCCGCGTCGGCGAACGGCAGCCGTTCGAGGCGGCCCTCGACAAACGCCGTCGGGAAGCCGTTGCGCGCGGCGCGGGCGCGCGCGGCGTCGATCATCAGAGGATCCGCGTCGAGACCGGTCACCTCTGCGCCGCGGCTGGCGAGGGCACAGGCGAGCGCGCCGTCGCCGCAGCCGGCGTCGAGCGTCCGCGCGCCCCTCGGGTCGCCGATGAGGTCGAGCATCGTCCGCAGTTCGAGCGCTTCGGTGATCGCGCCGAGCGTGGTCTCGCGCCACGCGGCGTAGGCCGTCGGGCCGATCGCCGGCGGGTCGGCGGCGCCCATCACCCGGCCGCCCGCGTGAGAATGTCGGCCGCGGCCTCAATCTCGGCGAAACTCGTCACGCGGCCGAGGCTCAGGCGAATCGCGCCCATGCCGACGTCGGGCGCGACGCCCATTGCTGCTAGCACTGGCGACAGCCGGAGTTCGCCGGCGTGGCAGGCCGAGCCGGTCGAGGCGGCGATCTCAGGCGCGCGAGCGAGAATGTCCGCGCCGACCCGGCCAACGAACGACACGTTCAGGGTGTTAGGCAAGCGCCGGTCGGGATGGCCGTTCAGGACGACGCGATCGCCGAAGCTTTCACGCAAGCGCTCCCACAGAGCCTCGCGCAGATGCAGGATCTCGGTTCCGCCGATCGCCGCGGCCGCGGCCTCGCAGGCCTTGCCCAACGCCGCCGCCAGGAGGACGCTCTCGGTCCCGGCGCGCCGTCCGCGCTCGTGGCCGGCGCCATGGATCAACGGTTCGAGCGTCACCCCGCGCCGCACGTAAAGCGCGCCCACCCCTTTGGGCGCATAGAGCTTGTGTCCGGCGATGCTGAGCAGGTCGACTCCGAGGTCGGCGATGCGCGTCGCGATCTTGCCGACCGACTGGGCCGCGTCGGTATGGAACAGGACGCCGTGCTCGCGGACGATCTTCGCCGTCTCCTCGATCGGCTGGATCGAGCCGACCTCGTTGTTGGCGTGCATCAGGCTGACGAGGATCGTATCGGTGCGGATCGCCTTGCGCACGTCGTCGGGATCGACGAGGCCGAAGGGGTCGACCGGCACCCGCGTGACCGTCGCGCCGAGCCGTTCGAGGAAGCGGCACGGCTCGAGGATGGCGGGGTGCTCGATCGCCGAGACGACGATATGCGCGCTCCTTCCTCCATGGGCGAAGAATAGCCCTTTGAGCGCGAGATTGTTGGCTTCGCTTCCGCCGCTGGTGAACACGACCTCATCGGCTTCGCAGCCCAAAAGCGCAGCGACTTGCGCGCGCGCCGCCTCCAAGGCCGCCTTCGCTCCGGCGCTCGCCCAATGCCCGCTCGACGGATTGCCGTAGGCTTCTTCGAGCAGCGGGCGCATAACGTCGCGAACGGCCGAATCGATCGGCGTCGAGGCGTTGTAGTCGAGATAGATCGGGCGCACGCGAACGACTCCCCGCTCAGAACACGAGCGTCTTGTCGGCCGCGATTGTTTCGGCAGCCAGTTCGTCCATCGTGCTTCGGCGCGCGCCTTCCATCAGTTCCGCTTCGAGGAGGCCGCGCGCGTCCATGCAGGTTCCGCACAGCAGGACCTGTCCCCCGGCGGCCAACACGCGCTTCAGCATCCGCTCGACGTTGTAGAAGCCCTCGGGCGTCTTCTGTCCGGCCTTGGCGGAAAGTACGGCGTCCGCCATCAGGAAGACGACGAGGCGCGCTTCGGCGTCCTTCTTCGCCAGCGCATGGGCGAGCCTGAGAGCGTTGTAGCAGCGCTCGGTTCCGTAGGGCGGGTCGTTGACGATGAAAAGCGTGTTCATTTCCAGGTCTCGTGTTGAATCAAACGGCCGGGCGCCCCGCGTTTGCGGCGCGCAGCTCCGCCGCCCCGACCGGCGGCGGGAGGTCTTTCGACATGGCGCGGACGAATTCCTGTTCGTCTTCGATCCGGAAGGCGGCGTTGTGCCGCTTCTCGAAGCCGATGGTGGACATCGGCCTGCCGCTCAGGCTGCGCCCGCAAACCGAGCCAGCGAAAGCTCCGGGAAGAACCTCGACATAATCGGGAAGCGCCTTCAGCCGAAGCAGGCTGCGGAAGAGCTCGAGCGCGCCCGATTCGACATCGCTCGCCAGTTCCGTCCGGCCGACGTCGCCGACCATCAGCGTGTGGCCGGTCAGAACGAACCACGGCTCCTCGGCGCGTGTCCGGTCGGTGACGAGAAGGCAGATGTGCTCGGGCGTGTGGCCGGGCGTATGCAGGACCTCGGCCGTCACGTTGCCGAGGGGCAGGACCTCGCCGTCGCCGACGCCATGAAACGCAGGAAAGGCTTCGGCACCGGCGAAGAGGACGTATTCAGCCTGCGCGGCTTCGGCGAGACTCCGTCCGGCCGAGGCGTGGTCGGCGTGAATGTGGGTGTCGACGACATAGAGGATGCGCATCCCCGTGTCCTTGGCGGCTCGAAGATAGGGCGCGATGTCGCCGACCGGGTCGACGACGGCCGCCGAGGCCTTGCCGCCGCAGCCGAAAAGATACGAAACGCCCACCGGATCGGCGTGCAGGAACTGCCTGAGAATCATGGGCTCCTCCTTCGTCGCCGGGGACTGGCATGGGCCGCCCGGAAAGCTCGGCGTGCGCCGCTTGACAAATCACGCAAGCGGTCATTCAATTAGTTTGTTGAATAATTCTATGAGCTGAAATCCGTGTCAAGCCTTTCCCCGAAGGCCGCCCTGTTTGCTGAGTTCGCCGAGGTCGCGAAGGCGCTCGGCCACGCGCACCGACTCGTCATTCTGGAGCTCCTGGCGCAGCGCGAGCGCAGCGTGGAGGAAGTCGCGACCGCCTCACGCCTGTCGATCGCCAACGCCTCGCAGCACCTTCGGCTGATGCGGCAGGCCGGGCTGCTCGTCTCCCGGCGTGACGGCAAGCAGATCCTCTACCGGCTCAGCGATCCTGCGGTTCTCGATCTCGTCGCGGCCTTGCAACGCGTCGGCGAGCGCAACGTCGCGGCGGCGCGAGAAATCGTCGGCGGCTATTTCCGCGCGCGCGATTCGCTCGAACCGATCACCCGCGAGGAACTGACCGCAAGGATGAAGGACGGCCTCGTGACCGTTCTCGACGTGCGGCCGGAAGACGAATTCGAGGCCGGTCATCTGCCCCACGCCATCAATACGCCGCTGCGCGAGCTTGCCGAGCGATTGCGCAATTTGCCCAAGGACCGCGAAATCGTCGCCTACTGCCGCGGCCATTACTGCGTTTTCGCCTTCGAAGCGGTCGCGATGCTGCGCGAAAACGGCTTCAAGGCCCGCCGTCTCGAGGATGGATTTCCCGAATGGAAAGCGGCGGGCCTGCCGGTCATGTAACGCCACGGGCGCGACGCCGAACTCTAGCCCCGACCTGCGCCAGGCGGATCGCGTAGGGATCCAGTGATTTTCGAGCGGAGCTAAAGCGCGGAGAAGTCGCCGCCCATCTTCGGAAGACTGCTAGCGCCGATCTCGGCCAGCATTGCCCGCGTCAAGTCTGGGGCGATCTTGGTCAGGGCGACCTTGCCGTGCAGCAACGAAGTCGCTGACCCGCGGATCGTCGACGTCTTCCAGGTCGACCGTTCCCTCAAGTCCGCCAGCCTGACAATCGCCTTTTCTTCGGACAGCATTTCAACGATCGGGAAGGGCACATGGATTCCTGGAAGACTTGTCTTGGAAACCAAGATCGCCGACCCCGGCACGGTAGCACAAGCGGCCTATCGCAAAAGGCGCCGCGACGTCTGCCTGCGCCAAAGCGATGAGATTGAAGCTATTGCCTATAATCCGCGCCGCAATTCAAGAACCCAATGGCAGCTCCGGGCGGACCTTCCCCATTCCCGACCGAATTTGGTGGGCGGGTATCCGGCCGTCTCCGGTTGTTCATGGGCCGTCGCGCCGGGTCGCCGGATCTCCGCCGAATGCGCTCCGGGCGGACGGCATCCGCGCTAAGAACCAGGACCGCGGGCCGAGGGCGTCGGCGATTCGGGCGGACGGGGAGTCGCGGGCGCTTCGTCAGCCGCGCCCGTGATCGCCGCAGCGAGCCCCCTGGCACGGTCGGCGACGACGCCAGCGGCGCGTTTCAAATGCTCGTCGAGCACCTGGACGAGCGCCACGAGCCTGTCGCACTGCTGGTCGAAGGCCTGACGCAGAAGCCCCGCCTGCCAGGCCGCTTTCATTTCGTCTCCCAGTTGCGGCCGCGCCCCGGCGGCTGTCTCGATCCGTTCGTGGTTGGACAACCCCGTCTCGACGGCGCGGTCGTGCTGACGGCGCGCCTTGCCGGCGACGTCGACCGCGAGCGCCTTGTAAGGCTTTGCCGAGGCGTCTTTGGCGACCTGCTTCCAGAGATCGTCCTCGGTCATAGGGGTGACGTCGCCGAGCGCCCGCGAGCGCTGAACGGCGCCATGAACCGCCGCCTTGGAGATTATGGTCCAGGTCCGGCCGGTGGCGCGGCTCTCGGCCGTGTAGGTCTTGAAGGCCGTGGTCGCCCCGGTTCCGT
>CAMFKX010000254.1 GCA_945957375.1 uncultured Roseiarcus sp. | reverse complement strand
ACATCGCCTTCACCGTCGGCGCCACGACTTCGATCGCCGCGGCGGGGCTGGTCGAAATCTATAACATCCAGTCGATCAATCTCGCGACCGGAGCGGGCGCCGACGTCGTCACCGGCGGATCGCTCGCCGACCGGATCGTGACCGGCGCGGGCGACGACATCGTCAACGCCGGGAGCCGCTCGCCGCTCGCCTCCGGCGCCGACTACGTCGACGGCGGCGCCGGGGTGGACACGCTGGTCGTCGACGCGTCGAAGGAGACGCAGGCGGTTCAGCTCCTCTCCGGCGGCTCGCCGACCTTCATGGTGCGCTCGAACTCGGGCAACTTCACCGTCGACGCCTACAGCATGGAGCGGGTGCTGTTCACCGGCGGGTCGGCCAATGACTCGATCGACACCGGCAATCACGGTGGAACCGTCGACGGCGGCGCGGGCGTCAACGCCTGGAAGGCCGATCTCAGCGGCGTCGCGTCAGGGATGACGTTCACGCTCGGCGCGACGACGGCGATCGCCTCGGCGGGTCTGACGATGATCAAGAACGTCCAGTCGATCAATCTCACGACCGGATCGGGCGACGACGTCGTCACCGGCGGATCGCTCGCCGACCGGATCGTGACCGGCGCGGGCGACGACGTCGTCAACGCCGGGAGCCGTTCGGCTTTCGCCTCCGGCGCCGACTACGTCGACGGCGGCGCCGGCGTGGACACGCTCATCGTCGACGCGTCGAAGGAGACGCAGGCGGTTCAGCTCCTGTCCGGCGGCTCGCCGACCTTCATGGTGCGTTCGAACTCGGGGAACTTCTATGTCGACGCCTACAGCATGGAGCGGGTGCTGTTCACCGGCGGCTCGGCGAATGACTCGATCGACACCGGCGATCACGCCGGAGCCGTGGACGGCGGCGGCGGCGTCAACGCCTGGAAGGCTGATCTCAGTGCGGTCGCCTCAAGCATCGCCTTCACAGTGGGGGCGACGGCGGCCATCGCCGCGGCGGGACTGACGACAATCAAGAACGTCCAGTCGATCAATCTCACGACCGGATCGGGCGCCGACGTCGTCACCGGCGGATCGCTCGCTGACCGGATCGTGACCGGCGCGGGCGACGACGTCGTCAACGCCGGGAGCCGCTCGGCCTTCGCCTCCGCAAGCGACTACGTCGACGGCGGAGCCGGCGTCGACACGCTCGTCGTGAATGCGTCGGCGGAGACGGGTTCCGTGCAACTCTATTCCGGCGGCTCGCCGAGCTTCCAGGTCCGCTCGACTTCGGGGAACTTCACCGTCGACGCCTACAACATGGAGAAGGTCAGCTTCACCGGCGGATCCGGCGCCGACCTGATCCACGGCGGATCGGGCGGAGACGTGCTCACAGGCGGGGGCGGTTCGGACACGTTCTTCTTCGGCCGGGACTTCGGGAGTGACACGATCACGGATTTCACTGCTGGAGCTGGGGCGGGCCACGACACGCTCTCGTTCGACCACACGCTGTTCGCCGATGCGGCGAGCCTGCTCGGCCACGCGACGCAGTCCGGGACGGCCACCATCATCACCTACGACGCCGGCGACGCCCTCACCCTGAACAACGTCCAGAAATCCACGCTCGTCGCGGCGGATTTCACGTTCACCTGACGCCGGCCCCGGAGCGCGTTGGCGGCGCAATCCTTGCGCCGCCTGCTATTCGCCCCAGTCGATCGGCCTTTCGCCCCGGTGGATCGCCTCCGCCTCCGGGGCGAACCTGCCGTCCGCCCCGTGCAGGACGAGGGCGGGCGCGATGCGCAGCGGCGCCTTCGACCCCTTGACGCCCGAGACGAGCAGTCGATGCGCGGAGGCTCCGGCGCGCGGATGGATCGGCAGGAGCGCAAGCCCGCCGACGCGATTCGCCGTACCGGCGAGGATCTCCGCCAGGGCGTCCGGGCGGTGGATCATGACGAACCGCCCGCCCGGCTTCAGCAACGCGATGCAGGCGCGAATCCAGCGCGCGAGCGGCGCATCGTCCGCCTCGCCCTGAAACACATGCGCCCGCGCCTTGCCCGCGTTCGGCGAGACGCGCACGGAGCCTGGCGCGAAGAACGGCGGGTTGGTGACGACCAGGTCGGCCGCCTCGTCGGCGAGCCCGGCGGCGCGCCGGGCCCGCGCGTCGAACACGTCGACGCGGACGACGCGGGCGCGATCGCCGAGGTCGTTGCGCGCGGCGTTGTCGACGGCGATCGCGGCGAGTTCGGGATCGATCTCGACGCAATCGGCGCTGGCCGCATCGCGCGGGGCGATGATCGCGAGGGCGACCGCCCCGACGCCGGCGCCGACGTCGACGACACGGCCGTCATGCAGGTCCGCGGCGGCGGAGAGGAGAGCGGCGTCGGATCCGACCCGATGGCCGCGCCTGGGTTGCAGAAGGCTCAGACGTCCGCCGAGCCAGGGGTCGCACGAGAGGCTCAAGGTCTGCGCAGTTCGCCGGCGAGGCCGGCGTCGCTCAGGAGCCGCCGCGCCGGCGCCTCGTCGTCTCGGTCGACCAGCACGCGGCGAGGCAGGAAGCCGAGCGACCCCTCGACCGCCGCCATGTGCTGGTCGGCGAGAAAGCAGCCGATGCCCGCGGCCTTCAGCAGCGATTCGACGGCGCTGATCAACACGAGATCGTTGGTTCTGAGGATTTCGATCAAGGCATGCCCCGGGGAAGGCGCTCTTGCCGCGCCGGCGCCGCGTCTTTATGGTCGCCCGTCGGCCCGTGGCAAGGGAAAGCGTCTCGTGGGTGTTGTGGTTCCGCTCGAGGAGAAGTCGATCGATCGACTGATCGAACCGCTGACCAAGCTGGTCGCGCCAGATATGGCGCGGGTGAACCAGACGATCCTGTCGCGCACCGGGTCGGACGTCGCGATGATCCCGGAAGTCGCCAACCACCTGATTTCCTCGGGCGGCAAGCGGCTCCGGCCGATCCTGACGCTCGCGACCGCGGCCTTGTGCGGCTACGACGGCGCGGGCCACATCAAGCTCGCCGCCGCGGTCGAGTTCATGCACACCGCGACGCTGCTGCACGACGACGTCGTCGACGAGAGCGAGATGCGGCGCGGCAAGGCCTCCGCCCGGATGCTGTGGGGCAACGAGGCCAGCGTCTTGGTTGGCGACTTCCTGCTCGGGCAGGCGTTCAAGATGATGGTCGAGGTCGGATCGCTGGCCTGCCTCGACGTGCTCTCGACAGCCGCGGCGGTGATCGCGGAGGGCGAGGTGATGCAGCTCTCGGCCGCCAAGGACACCGAGACCACCGAGGACGCTTATCTCGCCGTGATCCGCGCCAAGACCGCCGCCCTGTTCGCCGCCGCCTGCGAGGTCGGCCCGATCCTGGCCGCCCGCGGCAAGGCCGAGATCGCCGCCTGCCGCGGCTACGGCGCCAATCTCGGCATCGCCTTCCAGCTGATCGACGACGCGCTCGACTACGGCGGAACCTCGGCCAAGCTCGGCAAGAACGTCGGCGACGATTTCCGCGAGGGCAAGATCACCCTGCCGATCGTGCTGTCGTTCCGGCGCGGGACCCAGGCCGAGCGCGACTTCTGGCGGCGAACGCTGGAGAAGGGCGAGATCGGCGAGGGCGATCTCGAGTTCGCGCTGGCGACCATGAAGAAGCACCGCGCGCTGGAAGACACGATCGAGCGCGCCCGCCACTACGGCGCGATGGCGGTCGACGCGCTCGAACTGTTCCCGGCCTCGCCCTGGAAGCAGGCGCTGCGCGACGCGGTCGAATTCTGCATCGCCCGCGCGCATTGAAGGCCAGCGGGGCCGCAGAGCCCCGACTGCGACGCGCGACGGCGCGACTCCCGGCGAGCGCATGATCTTGCTGATTGTTCCCGTGATGGGACCGCGAATCGTGTCGAAACGATGTTGACGCCGTGACAGGGTTTGCCCAGAATCCGCCAGAATCAAACGAAGGGTAGGTTCATGGGCATGAAGGGCAGATTCGGCGCCGTCGTTGCGGCGGCGCTGGCGGGCGGGATTCCGGCGGGAGCGCACGCACAGGCGATCAACACCGACAACGGCGACGTCAATATCACGACCGATACCACGGCGACGTCCGTCTGGGTCGGCGAGAACAACGCGGGCACCACGCTGTCTGTCGGCAATTTCAGCACTCTGACCGCCGATTCGACCACGATCGGCGTCAACGCCTCTGCGACCGGCAACGCCGCCACGGTCACCTTTTTTGGCAAGTGGACCAACTCGGGCGGCGTCGACATCGGCTTCCACGGCGGCTCGAATTCGCTCTTGGTCAACAACGGCGGCGCATTCAGCGCAGCGGGAGGCCGACTCGGCGTGTTCACGGGAGCGGACGGCAACAGTCTGACCGTGTCGGACGCCGGCGCCCAGATGACGCTCACCGGCGACCTGACGGTCGGCGCCGGGAGCAACTCCAACACGGTGACGGTTTCGAACGGCGGCAGCCTTTCGAACGCCAACGCCTCTGTCGGCTACGGGTCCACGGGCTCCAACACCGCCACGGTGACGGGCGCCGCGTCGAAATGGACGAACGGCGGAACCGTCTATGTCGGCGTGGCGGGCGCCAGCAACACGGTCACCGTCTCCAGCGGCGGCGACCTGAAGGCGACTTCGGGCGACGTGGTGATCGGCGCCGATTCGGGCGCCAGCAGCAACAAGATCACGGTCGACGGGCCGGGTTCGAAACTGGAAAACGACGGCCAGACCCTGTACGTCGGCCGCAGCGGCGCCGACAACGCGCTTCAGATCCAGAACGGCGGCGTGGTCACAGGCAAGAACGCCCGCATCGGCGGCGGCACCGGAACCAACGGGCCGACTTCCGGAAACAGCGCATCGGTCGACGGGCCCGGATCGAGCTGGACGCTTTCCGGCACGCTGCGCGTCGGTTCCGACGGGAAGAACAGTTCGTTGCAGGTGACGAACAGCGCATCGGTGACCGTCAGCGGCAATACCTTCGTCGGCTACAACGCGTCTTCGACCGGCAACACGGTGACCGTGGGCGATTTCGCCCACGTCAACCTCGCCGGGCTAGCGATCGGCTTCGGATCGACCGGCAATTTCGTCCACGTCGGCGAAAACAACGCGACGCTCTCGACGACCGCGATCGGGATCACCGCCGGCAACAAGCTGCAGATCGACGGATATGGGACGGCGACGACGACCGGCGCGTTCGGCATGGCGGACGGGGCGACCCTCGCCTTCGGCTTCACCTACCCGTGGGCCCATGGCCATCTCGGCGTCGGCGGCCTTGCGACCCTGAACGGCACTCTGGATGTCGAGGAGCTCGACGCCTTCACCTTCCCGGAAACGGACTCCTACATCGACCTGATCAGCTTTGACTCGGTGACCGGCGACTTCACCGGCATGTCCCTGAACGGGTTCGCTTGCGCAGCCCAGGGCGCTGACGCGTGGGTCTGCGGCACTCACCTCTTCACCGAAGAGTTCACCGGCACCAGTTTCGGTCTCAACGTCGCGGCGACGCCAGAGCTGTCGACCTGGGCGATGATGGGCGTCGGGTTCGCGACGCTCGCTTTCGCGGGACAGCGCGCGCGGCGCCGGACCGTGGCGGCGTAATAAGAGGCACCCCCTTCCGCGGCCCAGGCTGGGAAGGGGGGGCGCCGCAGGCGACGGCAGGCCGCGAAGGCCACCGGACTTCACCCCATCCGCCGGCCGCCAGCCGCCGCCCTTCCAGCAGGTTGGGGAATCGGCTCAATGCGGGCAGGCCTCGGGCTGGCCGTTCAGCCCCTGCGCCTTCTTCTCGAAGGTCGCGCGGTTCGCCGCATGATCGATCGTGACCACATAGACGCTGTCGAAGTCGGTCCGCTCCCATTTCGGCACGACCTCCGGATCGCCGCCGAAATCGTCGATCAGCTTGCGGATCGCCTTGTCGGCCATCCGGTGCTCCCAGGCGACGAGGATCAGGCCGTCGCGATAGGCGTCCTTCATCAGTTCCTTGTTCAGGCCCTTGACGTCGTCCCAGGCGTACTGGGTGTTGATCGGCATGCCGAGTCCGACCGCGGTCGGCGAGATCGTGACGAGCGGACGGACGTAGTTGTACATCTCGCCATGATCCTCCTCGCGCTCCGAGGGATTGGGGGCGAAGATCGCCGCCGGCTTGCCGAACGAGGGCTCTGGAAACAGGCCCGCGAGCGCCGCGGGCAGCTTCAGCGCCCGGTTGAGGCCCTGGCAGTTGATCTGTCCGAGGCCCGCCGCCGGCTTTTCGCCGTGGCGCAGGAAGGCGATGGTCTCGGCCGCCTCGGCGCCGCCGACCGTGATCGCGAGAGCCGTCGCCGCGGCCGCCACGCTGTTCAGAATGCTCATCGGCCGCTCCTGCTTACCCGCTCGGGCGGGCGTCGTTTCCGGACGGCGACCGCGCCTGTTGAAGGGGTTAGGCGCCGCATCGTCGCATCGTGAACCTCGCGGCCGGCGCCGCTCTTGGTCGCGATGCTTTCGCCCCATTCGCCGCTCGTCCAAACGGGCGAGGAACCCGCAATCTACCGTGAACATCCCTCGTTGAAACTATTCTCTAATTCAGAAACCTTCGCGCGTACCGCGGTCCGAGGCCGGTCAGCAGGCGATAGCCGATCGTCCCGCTCCGCGCGGCAAAGTCGTCGAGCGGAATGGTCGCGCCGAACATTTCCGCGCGGACGCCCGGCCGCACCGTGTCCTCTGGGAGGTCGGTCACGTCGGCGATCGTCAGGTCCATCGACACCCGCCCGACCAGCGGACAGCGGCGGCCGGCGATGGCGACCTCCGCGCCGGGCCGGTCGTCGGTCGCGCCCGCGCCGCGCGGCAGGCCGTCGGCGTAGCCCGCGAGCAGCGTCGCCAGCCGGGTCGGCCGCTTCGCCGTCCATTGGGCATTGTAGCCGCAGGTCGCGCCCGGCTCGATCGTCCGGATCTGCTGCACCGCGACGGACAGCGTCACGACCGGCCGCATCGGATTTTCCCGCCCCGGCGTCGGGTTGCCGCCGTAGAGGGCGTAACCTGGCCGCGCAAGGTCGTGGATCGGCCGTTCGGGCAGGAAGATCGCGGAGGAATTGGCGAGCGAGCCGGGCAGATGCGGAAAAGCGGCCCGCGCCTCGGCGAAGCGGGCGATCTGGATGGCGTTGAGCGGGTCGCCGGGCGCCTCCGACGACACGAAATGGCTCATGAGCAGATCAGCGCCGCACGCTTGCGCATGGGAGGCCATCGCGGCGCGCAACGCGTCGAGCGAGGAGAAGCCGAGCCGGCTCATGCCGGTGTCGAGGTGAAGCGCGCACGGCGAACGCCGCCCGGTCCGCGCGGCCAGCTCCGACCAGCGCGCGAGCTCCTCGAGGCTGCCGATCGCGGGCTTCAGGCGATGGGCGAGATAGTCGGCCGGGTCGGCGCCGGCCTCGAGGCCGTTGAGCACGTAGATGCCGGCCTCCGGCAGCAGGCCACGGGCGGCGACGCCTTCGCCGAGATGGGCGACGAAGAAGGTCCGCGCGCCGGCTGCCCAGAGCGCCGGGGCGGCGCGGTCGAGGCCGATTCCGTATGCGCTGGCCTTGACCACGGCGGCGCAACGGCCCGGCCCGGCGCGCTTCGCCAGGGCGCGATAATTGTCGGCGAGCGCGGACAGGTCGATCGTCAGGCGGCCGGGCGGCTCGGGAACGGTCACAGATCTTTCTCCAGCACCGCGGTCGTCGGCGCGGCGAAGCCTTCGTGCGCCTCGACCCGCACCCGGGCAAAGCCCATGCGCGAAAAAAGCCGCTCGTTCTCGGGCAGCTCGAGCCGCGTCCGCAGGCGCAGCCGAGCAAGCCGTTGCGCCCGCGCCGCTCCTTCGCAGGCCGCGACCAGCCGCGCCGCCGCGCCTCGCCCGCGGAACGCGGGCAGCACGCAGACCCGACCGATCATCAGGGCGTCGTCGTCGACGCGCCAGAGCGCGATCGCCGCCGCCGCCGCGTCGACGAAGCCGCCGAAGCCGCCGCCGGCGGCGATCTTTGCGGCGACCGACTCGGACGTTTCGCGGAGCGCCGAGGACGGCGGCGTGGTCGCGCGGCTCTGCGCGGCGAAGGCCGAACGGATCGCCGCCGCGGCCGCGCCGGCGTCGG
>CAMFKX010000253.1 GCA_945957375.1 uncultured Roseiarcus sp. | reverse complement strand
CAACCCGCTCTTCCTGCTCGACGAGATCGACAAGATGGGCATGGACTTCCGCGGCGATCCGTCGTCGGCCTTGCTCGAGGTGCTCGACCCTGAGCAGAACGCGTCGTTCAACGACCATTATCTCGAGGTCGACTACGACCTGTCGGGGGTGATGTTCGTCACGACCGCCAACACGCTCAATATCCCGGCCCCGCTGATGGATCGCATGGAGATCATCCGCATCGCCGGCTACACCGAGGACGAGAAGGTCGAGATCGCCAAGCGCCATCTCCTGCCGAACGCGCGCGCCAAGCACGGGCTCGACGAGAAGGAATGGGAAGTCACTGACAGCGGTCTGTTGGAGCTGGTGCGTCGCTACACGCGCGAGGCGGGCGTCCGCAATCTCGAGCGCGAGATCTCCAATCTGGCCCGCAAGGCGGTGAAGGAGATTCTCACCACCAAGAAGAAGACGATCGTCGCGACCGCCGAGAACATCCCCGAATTCCTCGGGCCGCCGAAGCACCGCTACGGCGAGATCGAGGCCGACGATCAGGTCGGCCTCGTCACCGGGCTCGCCTGGACCGAGGTCGGCGGCGAGTTGCTGACGATCGAAGGCGTGATGATGCCCGGCAAGGGCCGCATGACGGTGACCGGCAACCTGAAGGACGTGATGAAGGAATCGATCTCGGCGGCGGCGTCCTACGTGCGCTCGCGGGCGGTCGATTTCGGCATCGAGCCGCCGCTGTTCGACAAGCGCGACATCCACGTCCACGTGCCCGAGGGCGCGACGCCGAAGGACGGCCCGTCGGCCGGCGTCGCCATGGCGACCGTGATCATCTCGATGCTGACCGGAATCCCGGTCCGGCGCGACATCGCGATGACAGGAGAGATCACGCTGCGCGGAAGGGTGCTTCCGATCGGCGGCCTGAAGGAGAAGCTGCTCGCGGCGCTTCGCGGCGGCATCAAGAAGGTCCTGATCCCCGAAGACAACGTCAAGGATCTCGCCGAGATTCCAAACTCGGTGAAATCCGGCCTGGAGGTGGTGCCGGTCGCCCGCATGGACGAGGTGCTCAAGCACGCGCTGGTGCGCCAGCCGGTCGCGATCGTGTGGGAAGAAGACGTCAACGCAACCCCGGCGGCGGCTCCCGCCGAGGAAGCGGGCCAGGGCCTCGTCGCCCACTGACGGCGATGCGCTGCGTCCCGCGAAAACCGGGATCCAGCGTCATAATCTGAACCAGACGCCGCGGATCCGACCGGATTCGCGGCGTTTTTGTCGTCTGGCGTGAGGTTTTCCGCGGAAATCGCATCTTTTTTTGCGGCGAAGCGGGGCACACCCTTGCGTCGCCTCGGTGAAACGTGAGCAATGACGCCAATTCGGCCGTCGATTCGGGCCGGCGGCGCTTTCGTTCGTCGCTGCGCCGTGGGAGGGGCGGAGGCGGGCGGCTGCTGGACAGCTTCTCGACAGCGTTGCGGCGCGGGCCAATCGCCGCGCCGAAATTGGAGAGGGCCAGAATGAACAAGCTCGAACTCGTCGATCATATTGCGACGGAAGCGGGACTGACCAAAGTCGACGCCGCCAAGGCGCTCGAGGCCGTGATGGACGGTATCGAAAAGACGCTCAAGAAGGGCGACGAAGTCCGCCTCGTCGGGTTTGGCACCTTTTCGGTGCGTGAACGCGCCGCCGGCAAGGGCCGCAACCCGGCCACCGGCAAAGAGATCAAGATTGCGGCGTCGAAGAACGCCCGGTTCAAGCCCGGCGCGGCGCTCAAGGCTTCGCTGAACAAGAAGGCCGGCAAGAAGTAGGGCGAAAGCCCGCGCGGCCGGAGGCCGTCGGTGAACCGCAGTCTCGGCCGGGAGCGTACGCCGCGCCCGGCCGCAGGCCCGTCTTCGTCCCGCTTGGCGGCGCACGCGCAAGCGGATAATCTGCCCCCTCGCGGCAGCCAGGGCGGTTAGCTCAGTTGGTAGAGCATCTCGTTTACACCGAGAGGGTCGGCGGTTCGAGCCCGTCACCGCCCACCATCCGGCGCTGGCGCTGGGTCTGCGCCATCGGCGTGATTGCGGTGGCATTCGGGATGATGCGCCCGGACGCGGCCGCGGCCGGCTCCGGCGCAATGACCTTCAGGATCGAACCGCTCGACGTCGCCAATTGCGGCGCGCGATGCCCGCACGTGATCGTCGCCGACGGCGTGATCGAAACCACGACGCCGCGGGATTTCGTCGATTTCCTCAAGTCCGGCGCCGACGACCGGAAACTCCGCCGCGTCGTGTTCTTCAATTCTCGCGGCGGCAACGTCGTCGCCTCGATGGCGTTCGGCCACATCCTGCGCGAGTTGAGAGTGGCCGGGGTGGTCGGCCGGTTCCATGGCGACGGCGACGCGGGCCCCTATGTCGGCGAATGCCTCTCAGCCTGCGTCTACGCGATGATGGGCGCGGTGCGGCGCGTCGCCCCGCCCGGGAGCGAGGTGGCTTTGCACCGCATGTCGATCGTCGAGACCGAACCGCAGGGCTGGTTCGGCCAGCGAACCAAGCGCAGTTTCGCCGACGCCCCGATGGTCGCGGTGCTCGTCCGCTACGCGCGACGGATGGGCGTCAGCCCGGCGCTGGTGCGCGCGGCCGAATCGCTCCCCCCGGACACCATGCACGTGATCAGCCGCGAGGAGATGCGCCGCTGGTCGTTCGCGGTGAGCCAATTCTGAACGGGCCTTTGGACAGCGTTGATCGCCGCGGCGAATGGGGCGCCGAGCGTATTGACTTGGGGGGGCGACTGGATTATCCCCCGCGGACCCTCACGGGGGAGTAGCTCAGTTGGTTAGAGCGCCGGCCTGTCACGCCGGAGGTCGCGGGTTCAAGTCCCGTCTCTCTCGCCATATTCCTTCCCAATCCATGTCCTAGACAGCCCCTCGCGAGCCCGGAGCGATGCGCCTGGCCTGGTCGCGGCGGGCCCGCCGCGACGCCTTTTGGCGTATTCGACTTGATGCGGATTGCGGGCGTTTCGCCTTGCATGCGTCGCTGCGCTGCGATAGGCGTTCGGGCAGGCAGGGGGCCGCGTCCGCGTGACGCAACTTCCCGTCGCGCTTGTTCAAAACCCGCGAGCCATGCCGATGCCGAGCATCCTCTCCGACTATCTTCCCCTGGTCGTTTTCGTGATCCTGGCCACGCTGATCACAGGGTCTTTGATGGTCGCGCCGTTCCTGCTCGCCTTCAAGGCGCCCGATTCGGAAAAGCTGTCGCCCTACGAGTGCGGCTTCGACCCGTTCGACGACGCCCGGATGCGCTTCGACGCGCGCTTCTATCTGGTCTCGCTGCTGTTCATCATCTTCGACCTCGAAGTGGCGTTCCTGTTTCCCTGGGCGATCGTCTTCCATGACATTGGCGCGCTCGGCTTCTGGTCGATGATTCTCTTCCTCGCCGTACTGACGGTCGGCTTTGTCTACGAGTGGAACAAGGGAGCCCTGGAATGGGATTGAGTTCCGGTCCGATCGTCGCGCCCGCGCCGAGAGGCATTCTCGATCCGGCGACCGGCAAGCCGGTCGGGGCGAACGATCCCTATTTCGGCGCGATCAACGACGAACTCGCCGACAAGGGATTCATCGTCGCCTCGACGGAAGACCTCATCCAGTGGGCCCGGACGGGTTCGCTGATGTGGATGACCTTCGGCCTCGCCTGCTGCGCGGTTGAGATGATGCAGCTTTCCATGCCGCGCTACGACGTCGAGCGATTCGGCTTCGCCCCGCGCGGCAGCCCGCGCCAGTCGGACGTGATGATCGTCGCCGGCACGCTGACCAACAAGATGGCCCCGGCTTTGCGCAAGGTCTATGACCAGATGCCGGAGCCGCGCTATGTGATCTCGATGGGATCCTGCGCCAACGGCGGCGGCTATTACCATTATTCCTATTCGGTGGTGCGCGGCTGCGACCGGGTCGTGCCGGTCGACATTTACGTGCCCGGCTGCCCGCCGACGGCGGAAGCGCTGCTCTACGGCGTCCTGCTGCTGCAGAAGAAGATCCGCCGGACCGGCACGATCGAACGCTGACCGCCGGCTCAGGGAACGGAAGACGATGGACGAGCTTTTGCAGACGATCGGCGAGAAAGCCGCGGCCGCTCTCGGCGGCGCGGTGCTCGATCAGACCTGGGCGTTCGGCGAACTGACCCTGACGGTCGAGCCGACCCGCAACCTCGATGTGCTGAGGTTCCTGCGCGACGATCCCGCCGGTCAGTTCGTGTCGATCATCGACGTCTCCGGCGTCGACTATCCGGAGCGCGAGAAGCGCTTCGACGTGGTTTACCACCTCATGTCGCCGAAACTGAACCGGCGCATCGCCGTCAAGACGGCGACCGACGAGGAGACGCCGATCGCGAGCGCGACCGCGGTCTATCCGGGCGCCGACTGGTACGAGCGCGAGATCTACGATCTCTTCGGCGTCCTGTTCGCCGGCCATCACGACCTCAGGCGCATCCTCACCGACTACGGCTTCGACGGCCATCCGCTGCGCAAGGACTTCCCGATGACCGGGTTCGTCGAGGTGCGCTACGACGATCAGGAGAAGCGCGTGCGCTACGAGCCGGTGCGCCTCAACCAGGAATTCCGCCAGTTCGACTTCCTGAGCCCCTGGGAAGGCCCGCCGCTGCCGGGCGACGAGAAAGCGTCGGGGGGGCAGTAGGCGCATGGACCTGCGGATCTTGCCCCTCACCGACTGCCTATTGCCTACTGCCGACTGCCTCAAGCCGGCGGAGCCGCGCTCATGACCGACCAGAACCTCCGCAACTTCTCCATCAACTTCGGCCCGCAGCATCCGGCGGCGCACGGCGTGCTGCGCCTCGTGCTCGAGCTCGACGGCGAGGTGGTCGAGCGCGTCGACCCGCACATCGGCTTGCTGCACCGCGGGACGGAAAAGCTGATGGAGGCGCGCACCTACCTCCAGAACGTGCCCTATCTCGACCGGCTCGATTATGTCGCGCCGATGAACCAGGAGCACGCCTACGCGCTCGCGGTCGAACGCCTGCTCGGCATCACCGTGCCGCGCCGCGCCCAGCTCATTCGGGTGCTCTATTCCGAGATCGGCCGGCTGCTTTCCCACCTCCTCAACGTCACCACCCAGGCGATGGACGTCGGCGCGCTGACTCCGCCGCTGTGGGGCTTCGAGGAGCGCGAGAAGCTGATGGTGTTCTATGAGCGCGCGTCGGGCTCGCGCATGCACGCGGCCTATGTCCGCCCGGGCGGGGTCCATCAGGACCTGCCGCCCAAGCTGATCGACGACATTCACGCCTTCTGCGATCCGTTCGAGAAAGTGCTCGACGACCTCGAGACGCTGCTCACCGGCAACCGCATCTTCATGCAGCGCAACGTCGATATCGGCGTGGTGAAGCTCGAGGACGCGTGGGCCTGGGGCTTCTCCGGCGTCATGGTGCGCGGCTCGGGCGCGCCCTGGGATCTGCGCAAGTCGCAGCCCTACGAATGCTACGAGGAGATGGAGTTCGACATCCCCGTCGGCAAGAACGGCGACTGCTACGACCGCTATCTCATCCGCGTCGAGGAGATGCGCCAGTCGGCCAGGATCATGAAGCAGTGCTGCGACAAGCTTCAGGCCGCCGGCGGACGGGGCCCGATCGCCAGCGACGACGGCAAGGTCGTCCCGCCGAAGCGCGGCGACATGAAGACGTCGATGGAGGCGCTGATCCATCACTTCAAGCTCTACACCGAGGGCTACAAGGTGCCGGCCGGCGAGGTCTATGCGGCGGTCGAGGCGCCCAAGGGCGAGTTCGGCGTCTTCATCGTCTCCGACGGCACCAACAAGCCGTACCGGGTGAAACTGCGCGCGCCGGGCTTCGCCCATCTGCAGGCGATGGACTTTCTCTGCCGCAAGCACATGCTCGCCGACGTCAGCGCGATCCTCGGCTCGATCGACATCGTGTTCGGCGAGGTCGACCGGTGACTGTGCTCGAGTCGCTCAGGAATCGGGCCGGCCTGCTCGTTTCGGGCGCCGCGTCCTTCGTGGTCGTCATCGGCGGCATGCGGCTCGCCTCCGGGGAGCCGCTGGTCCAGCCGCAGACCGACATCGGGGTGGTCATCGGGATCGCGATGGTCGCCCTCTATTTCGTCATCACCGACACGCGTGGGGGCGGCCGATGAACCGCCGCCCCGTCCGCTTCGTTTCCGGGATCGCATAAGCCCATGTCCGTCCGCCGACTCGCCGAAAAGCAGCCCGACAGCTTCGAGTTCACGCCCGAGAACAAGGCGTGGGCCGAGAAGGAGATCGCCAAGTATCCGCCGGGCCGCCAGGCCTCGGCCGTGATCGCGCTCCTGTGGCGCGCCCAGAAGCAGAACGCCTACTGGCTGTCGCGGCCGGCGATCGAGAAGGTCGCCGAGATGCTCGACATGCCGAAGATCCGCGTGCTCGAGGTCGCCACCTTCTACACCATGTTCAACCTCGAGCCGGTCGGGCGTTGGTATGTCCAGCTCTGCGGCACGACGCCGTGCATGCTGCGCGGCGCCGAGGACATCAAGGCGGTGCTGCGCAAGCGCGTCGGCGAGCCGGACCACGTCACCGCCGACGGGATGTTCTCGTGGAGCGAGGTCGAGTGCCTCGGCGCCTGCTGCAACGCCCCGATGGTGCAGATCAACGACGATTATTACGAAGATCTGACGCCCGAGAATTTCCTCAAGCTGCTCGACGACCTCGCCGCGGGGCGCCCGGTCAAGACCGGCTCGCAGATCGGCCGCGTGTCCTCCGAGCCGGTCGGCGGCCTGACGGCGCTAACCACGCTCTACGGTTCCGACGGGAAGGGCGCGGCCAAGGCCGCCGAGAAGGCGGGAGCCTGACCGATGCTGGAAGACAAGGACCGCATCTTCACCAACATCTACGGCCTCGGCGACCGCAGCCTGAAGGGCGCGCGCGCTCGCGGCCAGTGGGACGGCACCAAGGGGCTGATCGACAAGGGCCGCGACTGGATCATCAGCGAGATGAAGGCGTCGGGCCTGCGAGGCCGCGGCGGCGCGGGCTTCCCGACCGGCCTCAAATGGTCGTTCATGCCCAAGACCGTCGATCCCAAGCGGCCGCATTATCTTGTCATCAACGCCGACGAATCCGAGCCCGGCACCTGCAAGGATCGCGAGATCCTGCGCAACGACCCGCACGTGCTGATCGAGGGCGCGCTGATCGCCTCTTTCGCCATGGGCGCGCACGCCGCATACATCTACTTCCGCGGCGAATATATCGAGGAGCGGATCCGCTTCCAGGCGGCGGTCGACGAGGCCTATGCGGCCAAGCTGATCGGCAAGGACAACGTCCACGGCTATCCGTTCGACCTCTACGTCCACCACGGCGCGGGCGCCTACATCTGCGGCGAAGAGACCGCGATGCTGGAATCGCTTGAGGGCAAGAAGGGCCAGCCGCGCATGAAGCCGCCGTTCCCGGCGGGGATGGGCCTCTACGGCTGCCCGACCACGGTCAACAACGTCGAATCGATCGCGGTGGCGCCGACGATCCTCAGGCGCGGCGCCGCCTGGTTCTCGGGCTTCGGCGCGCCCAACAACGCCGGCACCAAGCTTTTCTGCATCTCCGGCCACGTCAACAATCCGTGCAACGTCGAGGAGGCGATGTCGATCCCGTTCCGCGAGCTGATCGACAAGCATTGCGGCGGCGTGCGCGGCGGCTGGGACAACCTGCTGGCGGTCATTCCGGGCGGCTCGTCGGTGCGCTGCGTGCCGGCGGCGCAGATCATAGACTGTCCGATGGATTTCGACTCGCTCGGCAAGCTGCGCTCCGGCCTCGGCACCGCGGCGGTGATCGTGATGGACAAGTCGACCGACATCGTCCGGGCGATCGCGCGCCTCAGCTACTTCTACAAGCACGAGAGCTGCGGCCAGTGCACGCCCTGCCGCGAAGGCACCGGCTGGATGTGGCGCGTCATGGAACGCATGGTGACGGGCAATGCGCGCCTCGAGGAAATCGATGCGCTCGAGGACGTCACCAAGCAGGTGGAAGGCCACACGATCTGCGCCCTGGGCGATGCGGCGGCGTGGCCGATCCAGGGCCTGATCCGGCATTTCCGCCCCGAGATGGAGCGCCGCA
>CAMFKX010000252.1 GCA_945957375.1 uncultured Roseiarcus sp. | reverse complement strand
GCGGCGAACCGACCGCCCCCCGGCCTCCGCGTCGGCCTGCGCCGGCGGGGAGGCGCGTCGCGACGGGCAAGTTCGCCAGCGCGAGCGAGCGCGCGGCCGCCGAGCGCGGCCGCGGGAGAACCGCGGACGCGCCCTGGGCCATTCCCGAGCGCGGGTGGAGGGATATCCTGTGGCGGCTCTATGAGCGCGTTCAGGAGGACCGGCTGCTCGCGGTCGCCGCGGGCTGCGTGTTCTTCGCCCTGCTCGCCCTCTTCCCTGCGTTGGCGGCGATCGTGTCGATTTACGGCCTGGTGTCCGACCCGACCCGGATCGACGCGCAGCTCTCCATGCTGTCGGGCGTGCTTCCCGGCGGAGCGTTGCAGATCCTGCACGAGGCGCTCGGCCGCCTGACCGCCAAGAGCAACGCCGGCCTCGGGCTGGGTTTTGTCGTCGGACTTCTGGTTTCGCTGTGGAGCGCCAACTCCGGCGTGAAGGCGCTCATGGACGCGCTCAACGTCGCCTACGAGGAGCAGGAGAAGCGCAGCTTCGTCCGGCTGAACCTCGTCTCGCTCGCCTTCACCCTCGCCGGCATCCTGGCCCTGATCGCAGCCGTGGCGATCGTGGTGGCCGCCCCGGTGGCGCTCGGCCATCTCGGGCTCGGCGACGGTTCGGCGACGGTGATCCGCGTCCTGCGCTGGCCGGCGCTGCTCGCCATCGTCGTGCTGGGGCTCGCCGCGCTCTATCGCTGGGGTCCGAGCCGGCGGGAGGCGCGCTGGCAGTGGATCAGCGTCGGCAGCGCGTTCGGAGGGGTGGCGCTGCTGGTCGGCTCGGCGCTGTTCTCCTGGTACATCTCCAGTTTCGGAAACTACGACGTCACCTATGGTTCGCTCGGCGCGGCGATCGGCATGATGATGTGGATGTGGCTCGCCATGATCGTCTTGCTTCTCGGCGCCGAGCTCAACGCCGAGGTCGAGCATCAGACCGCGAAGGACTCCACCGTCGACGGCGACAAGCCGCTCGGAAAACGCGGCGCGGTCAAGGCGGATCACGTCGGCCGGGCGGTCGCGTGAGCCGGCGCGGTTGAACCGGCTTCTCTCCGCCGGCCCGGCCGCTGCGGGGATTCGCCGCGGTCAGGCGGCCTAAGCCCCTGATCATCCTCAGTTTCCCTCCCGTGATCGCGGCGGCTCTGGCGCGCTGTGCGCTGGACACGGCGGAACGCGGGGATCATTCTGCGAATGAACAGAATTTCGTGTCCGCCGCCTTGCCTGCGAATGGCCGCCCCGGCGACGGCGCCGACAGGGGGACGTGAGGCATGGCTCGCCTCGGGCTGGAAACCGAACTGATCGACCGCGACGTGTACAAGCGGACGCTCGCGCGCTTCCGCGAGGCCGGCGTGGTCTTGCCCACTTTCGGCGAGCTGAAGGACCCCGCGACCATCCCGGCGCCGATCGCCGAGCGTCTCGCCGGCGTCGAGCCGGACGCGCCGCATCCGCTGAACCTGTTCCGGGTCCACTGGTTCAACGACGCCGAACGGCTGGGGCGCGCGGCGACGCCGGGCGCGATCGAGCTGCCGCCGGAGCTGACCGGCGTTTCCGCCCGCATCGTGGTCGCCCTCGGCGAGCGCTTCCCGATGATCCAGGCGCACAAGGTTCTCGCCGCCTACGGCTGCCTCGCCCCGCGGGTCGTGACCGGACAATTCGACCCGACCCATCATCGCGCGATCTGGCCCTCGACCGGCAACTATTGCCGCGGCGGGGTCGCGATCTCGCGCATCCTCGGCTGCCGCGGAGTCGCCGTCCTGCCGGAGAACATGAGCCAGGAGCGTTTCGACTGGCTGGAGCGCTGGGTGGCGGAGCCCGGCGACATCATCCGCACGCCCGGCTCCGAGAGCAACGTCAAGGAGATCTACGACGCCTGCGCCGCGCTCGACCGCGACCCGGACGCCATCGTGTTCAACCAGTTCTGCGAATACGGCAATTACGTCGTCCACCGGCTCTGCACCGGCGCGGCGCTCGAGCGCGTGTTCCACGCCGCCGCCGAGGGCCGGCCGAACGCGAGGCTCGCGGCCTTTGTCTCGGCCACCGGCTCGGCCGGCACGATCGCGGCCGGCGATCATCTCAAGGCCGCGCTCGGGGCGCGCATCGCGGCGGTCGAGGCGGTCGAATGCCCGACCCTGCTCTATAACGGCTTCGGCGAGCACAACATCCAGGGCATCGGCGACAAGCACGTGCCGCTGATCCACAACGTGATGAACACGGATTTCGTCATCGGCGTCAGCGACGCGGCGAGCGACACCCTGCTCACGCTGTTCAATACCGACGAGGGGCGCCGATATCTGGTCGAGCGCCGCGGCGTCGACCCGTCGTTCGTTGCCGGCCTGCGCGCCTTCGGCATCTCCAGCCTGTGCAACATCGTCGCCGCGGTGAAACTGGCGAAATATCATGACCTCGGCCCCGACGACGTCGTGCTGACCGTCGCGACCGACAGCGCGGACCTGTATGGCAGCGAGGTGGTCAAGGCGACCCGGCGCTATTTCGGCAACCGCTTCGACGCGGTCGCCGCCGGCGAGACCTGGGGGCGCTACATGGCCGGCGCCGGCGTCGACCATGTGCTCGAGCTCAGCCACGTCGACCGCAAGCGGATCTTCAACCTCGGCTATTTCACCTGGGTCGAGCAGCAGGGCGTGTCCCTGGAGGACTTCACGGTTCGCGCGAAACAATCGTTCTGGGACAAGCTTCTCGATCTCGCGCCCGCCTGGGACGCGATGATCGAACGCTTCAACGCGGAGAGCGGCGCAGCCGCCCGGCTGTCGTGACGTCGGAGCCGAAGTCCCCGCTGTTCGTCTGCCATGGCTGCGGCGCCGTGGTCGATCCGTCGCGCGCCTTTCCGTTCGCCTGTCCCGGCGCGCGCGCCGGCGACGACATCGACCATGTGCTGGTCGCCCCGGCCGATCCGGCCGATTTCGACGCAGGCGGCGAGGACGACCCCTTCCTGCGCTATCGCGGCTGGCTTGCGCCCTACCGGCTCGCCCGGTCGATCGGCCTCTCGGACGGGGCCTGGCAGGACATCGTCGGCGAACTCGACGACCGGCTGAAATCGCTCGACGATCGCGGCTTCCGCCGCACCCCGTTCGCGCGCCAGCCGGCGCTCGCGGCCGCGCTCGGCCTCCCCGGCGGTCTCTGGATCAAGGACGAGACGCGCAACGTGTCGGGCTCGCACAAGGCGCGCCATCTGATGGGCGTGATGACCTATCTGCGCGTCGTCGAGATCGGCCGCCTGCGCCTCGGCGAGGATCTGCGCAAGCGTCGCCTGGCCATCGCCTCGTGCGGCAACGCCGCGCTCGCCGCCGCCGTGATCGCCCGCGCCGCCGACTGGCCGCTCGACGTGTTCATCCCGCCCGACGCCGAGCGCAGCGTGGTCGGCCGCCTGCGCGACCTCGGCGCAGCGGTCGTCGTGTGCGAACGCCGCTCGGGCGAGACGGGCGACCCTTGCGTCCGCGCCGCCCGCCGCGCGGTTTCGGCCGGCGCGATCCCGTTCGGCGTGCAGGGGCCGGACAACGGCCTCGCGGTCGAAGGCGCCCGTACGCTCGCCTTCGAGATGGCCGAGACGCTGGCCGCGGAGAAGGTCGAGCTGGAGACGCTCTACGTGCTGGTCGGCGGCGGCGCGCTCGCGCGCGCGCTCGTCCAGGGATTTTCGCTCGCCGCGGCGGCGGGCCTGATCGCTGCGCCCCCGCGGGTGATCGCGGTGCAGACCGAGGGCTGCGCGCCGCTGGCGCGGGCGTGGAAGAAGCTCGGCGGCGTCGCGCTCGACGTCGCGGCCCGTCATCGGTCGCGGTTCATGCGCCCGTGGGAGAGCGCCCCCAGGAGCCTCGCGCACGGCATCCTCGACGACGAGACCTACGACTGGTTCGAGATCGTCAAGGCGATGAAGACGTCCGGCGGCGACGCCGTGGTCGCTGACGAAGCCGCGATCGAACAGGCGTTTGTGCTTGCCCGCGAGCACACCGACATCGCTGTTTCCGCCACCGGCGCCGCCGGCCTCGCCGGCGCGCTGACCGCGCCCGCGCGGGGCGTCGCAGCGGCGGTGCTGTCGGGCGTCGCGCGATGAGGTCCGGCGGCGGCGTTCGCCGATCCCTTCCCCAGCGACCGGCTCCGAGCGCCTCCTCCCCCCTTGTGGGGGAGGATCGAGGAGGGGGGTCGCGCCGAACTTTTGGATTGGCGGGCTTCGCTACGGAGCGGACAGACCGGCGCGACCCCCCACCCTGTCCCGCCCCCACAAGGGGGGCGGGGACGCGCGGCGCCATTGGAGCAATTCGCCCATGCATCTGGAGATGTGGGCATGCTGTAGAACTCCGCCGGGGACGGCGGCCGCTGTTGCGCAATGAGGCCCGCCCCGGTCGTCTCGCGAAATGGCCCGCGCGAGCGCCCTGCTTTCCCCACCCCATCGGTCGCCTGCGGCGCTGCCTTCTCCCCGCGAGCGGGGAGAAGGGGCTCGCAACTCCCATCCTGTCCTGAGCCCATGGTCCAACTCGCCCCCATCCCCTTCGACGTCCTGATCGGCCGCATGTTCGGCGAGCTTCAGGACAAGCGCGCGGCGTTCGATCTGCCCGCGCAGCGCTTCGTCAAGGCCGCGCCTGGCTACGACCTGTCGGTCAGCGTCCACGGCCGTCGCGCCTCGACGCCGTTCGGGCCGGCCGCCGGGCCGCATACCCAGATGGCGCAGAACATCGCGCTCTCCTGGCTCGCCGGCGGGCGGGTGATCGAGTGCAAGACGGTGCAGGTCAACGACGCCATCGAGGTGCCGCGCCCGTGCATCGACATGGCGACGGTCGGCTACAACGTCGAATGGTCGCAGGAGCTGACCGTCGCGCAGTCGCTGGAAGAATACGTCAAGGGCGCGATGCTGATCGCCATGCTGAAGGCGTCCGGGATCGGGGCGGGGCTTTCCGACACGATCTTCGACATGAGCGTCGGCTACGATCTCGCCGGGATCCGCTCCGCCAAGGTGCGCGGCTTCCTCGACGGCATGCTCGACGCGACCGCCGTCGTCGCGCGGCTGCGGGCGCAGATCCCGGCCGCCTTCGCGAAGTTTCGCGACCTTACTTTCCCGACGCGCATCTCCGACACGCTGACGCTCTCGACCTTCCACGGCTGCCCGCCGCAGGAGATCGAGGCGATCGTCGAGCATCTGGTCGGCGAGGTCGGGCTCGACGTCGTGGTGAAGCTCAACCCGACGCTGCTCGGGCGCGAGCGGCTCGACGCGATCCTGCACGACCGGCTCGGCTATCGCGACATCGTCGTCCCCGACCGCGCCTTCGCCGACGACGCCAAATGGGCCGACGTGGTCGCGATGATCGAACGGCTCGCCGCCTTCGCGGCGCAGCGCGGCCGCGGGCTCGGGGTGAAATTCTCCAACACGCTGGTCGTCGAGAACCACAAGAGTTTCTTCCCGGCGAGCGAGCGGGTGATGTACCTGTCGGGACCGCCGCTGCATCCGCTGGCGATCGCGCTCGTCGCCCGCTTCCGCGAGCGGTTCGGCGACCGGCTGCCGGTGTCGTTCTCGGGCGGGATCGACGGCGACAACTTCGCCGACGCGGTCGCCCTCGGCCTCAAGCCGGTCACGGTGTGCAGCGACCTGCTGAAATTCGGCGGCTACCGGCGCGGCTGGTCCTATGTCGGGAACCTCGTAAAACGCATGGCCGCGGTCGGCGCGAAGGACATCGACGTCTTCGCGCTCAAGGCGCACGGGCAAGGCGAGGCGGCGCTGGCCGGGCTTGGACTCGACGCGGAGCGCGCTGCCGCCTGCCGGGCGGCGCTTGCGGTCGACGGCGATCCGCGCGCGGCGGCGGGCGACGCCTTCGCCGCCTGGGCGTCGGCGGCGAAGGTGCTGAACAGCGCGGCCTACGCCGAGCGCGTGCTCGCCGATCCTCGCTACAGCTCGGCGGAAAACGCCACCCCGCCGAACAAGATCGGCTCGCAGCTCGCGCTGTTCGACTGCCTGACCTGCGACAAGTGCATCCCCGTCTGCCCGAACGACGCGAACTTCAGCTACGTGATCCCGAACGGCGAGACGCCGGTCGAACGGGTGACGCCGAGGGACGGCGGCTGGGCGGTCGAGACCGTCGGCGCGATCACGATCACGAAGCCGCGCCAGTTCGCCACCTTCGCCGACGCCTGCAACGAATGCGGCCATTGCGACGTGCTCTGTCCGGAGGACGGCGGCCCCTACAAGACCAAGGCGCTCGTGTTCAGCGGACGCGCCGCCTTTGACGCCGCGCCCGAGCGCGACGGCTTTGTGGTCGAGAGCGGCGGCGGCGCGCTCGTCGGACGTTTCGGCGGCGAAGTCTTCCGCGTCGAGCGCGTCGGGGCGCGCGTGCGCTATGCCGGCCAAGGGTTCGACCTCGCCCTCGACCCGGCCGACGTCGCGGGCAGCGTGAGCGGCGCGGCCGCCGGCCCGGTCGACCTGAGCCGCTTGCGCATCATGCTGCCGATCCTCGACGCGTTGGCGGCGCCGGGGGCGGTGACCTATGTCGGCGCCGCGCGATAGCAGGCGGCGCCCCTAGGCTCTGATCGGGCTCGCCAGAATCCGCCCGGGGAACGGATCGGGCGCGGCCAGCCGACCCTCGTCGAGCACCGGCGTTCCATGCACCCAGACGCAATCGATCCCGGTCGGCCGAACGTCCGGGGTCAAATAGTCGTTGTTCTCGCGCGCCGTCGCGGGGTCGAACAGGGTGAGCGACGCGTCGGCGCCGACGCGCAGCACCGGATCGGGCAGGTTGAGGAAGCGGCACGGCAGCGTCGCCATGCGCCAGACCATCTGGGTCAGGGGTATCCCCATCTCGCGCGCCATGCGCAACGCCTTCGGGAAGGCGCCGAGCGAGCGCGGGTGCGGTTTCTGCCCCGGCCCCGGCATCAGGCCATCGGTGCAGATCGCCATGGTCGGCCGGCGGAAGAAGCGCTCGACCGTGGCGTCATTTCCGTAGTGCGAGATGATCGCGATCTCGCCGCGGTTGGCGGCGAAGAAGTCGAACACCGCGTCGTAGGCCGCCTCGCTCGCGAGATCGGCGGCGCCGGCCGCCCGCGCGACGTCGCCGAGCCGCCGGCCGAGAAGCGCGTCGCCGATTCCGGGCCGGACGCCGGCGATCTGGATGCCTTCCAGCCCGCCGCAGAAGTGGATGAAATTGTCCCAGGACTTCGAATCGAAGCGCATCTTCGCGCTCATCGCGGCGCGGAGGCCCTTGTCCTCGAGCGCGGCGAGGAATTCCGCCCGCCCGCCCGCGCGCATCTCCGGCGGAAAGATCGCGTCGCCGGTCGTCGAACCCGCGGTGTAGGGATACATGTTCTCCATCGTCGGGACGCTGGCCGCGGCGTCGGCGAGCAAGGCTTCGAGGTCGCCGATCTTGTCGTAATTGGCGCGGCCGGCGATCTTCGAGTGCTCGTTGCAATAGCCGCCGCCGCCCTCGATCGCGGCGCCGATCACCTCCTTTGCGCTCGCGAGGATGGCGTCGCTCTCGGAGCGCAGATGCGGGAACAGCGCGCCGGGCTTGACGGCGTTGAAGGCGCGCACCAGCGCCGCGATCTCGCGCTCGTCGGAATAGACGGCCGGGTTGTAGACGAGCCCGGTCGAGAGGCCGAGCGTCATCGGCGCCTCGCGCCGCACCACCTCGGCCATCGCCGCGATCTCCGCGTCGGTCGCGACGCGGGCGACATTGGCCATCACCACCCGGCGGACGGCGGAATGGCCGAGATAGAGGCCCATGTCGGTGACCGAACGGCCGCGGTGCCAGGCCAGGAATTCGGCGACCGAGGTCCAGCTCCATTCGCCTTCGATCGCGCCGTCGAGCGGCTTCAGCTGCGCGGCGTATTGCGAGCGTTGCGCCTCGGCCACCGGCGCCGGCGACAGGCCGTCGACGCCGCAGATGCGCTTGGTCACGCCGCCGAGGATTGCGAGCTCGCAGGCGACCGGCAGGCCGCTCGCGCCGAGCGCCGTCCCGCCGAGCGCGCCGTGGTTGTGGGTGTCGACGAAGCCCGGCGCGAGCGCGCGGCCGCGCGCGTCGGTGACGCGGTCGGCGGTCGCGGCCTCCGTC
>CAMFKX010000251.1 GCA_945957375.1 uncultured Roseiarcus sp. | reverse complement strand
GCTCGGAGATGTGTATAAGAGACAGGGCGTCGGCTGGCAGCCCTGCGCGGCGAAAGACCTCCTCCGCGATCAGAACCTCGCAATCGAGCGTGCGCGTCAGGGCTTCGAGCCGGGCGGCGACGTTGACGACGTCGCCGATCACGGTGAACTGGGCGTGGCGCTCGTAGCCGATCACGCCGGCGATCACGATGCCGGCGTTGACGCCGACCCCGAACTCGACGGGGGCGACCGGCCCGTGCGCCAGCGCGTCGTTCAGCTTCGCCACATTGGCGGCGATTCGCCCGCAGGCGGCGATCGCCGCCCGGCAGGCCTCGTCCGGCGTCGCCTTGAGGCCGAAAATGGCCAGCAGCCCGTCGCCGAGCACCTGGTTCGGCTCGCCGCCCGCCTCGACCACCGCGCCGCTGACGGCCGTCAGAAACTGATTGATCAGGAACACCGTATCGTAGGGCAGGCGTTTTTCCGCGCGTCGGGTCGATCCGCGCATGTCGACGAACATCACCGCCGCGTAACGTTCCTCTCCGCTGCGCACCGGGCCGCCGCGCAGGGCGGAGAGGGTCGCGTGCGGCGGCAGGAGCGGCAGGAGCGCGAGATCGCGGCTCGGATGCAGCTGACACGCGAGCCGAACGTCCGGCTCCGCATGGACGCGGAGCAACAGAGCGCGCTCGGCGTCGCTCGCCGGCGGCAGGCCGTCGAGCCCGCCGAGGATGCGGACGCGGCAGGTCGAGCACCGCCCGCGTCCGCCGCAGACGTGCGCGAGCGGGACCCCTCCGAGCAGGCTCGCCTCGAGCACGCTCATGCCGCGCTTGGCCAGGATGGTGCGGTCGGGAAAGGTCAACCGGATCGAGCCGGCCCGCCGTTCGCGCCAGCTGCGCAAGGCGCGCGCGAGCAGGACTCCGGCGAGCGCGCCCGCGAGGACCATCAAAGTCGCGCTGCGCGCGGCAAAGAGGCGGGCGCCGTCCGCCGCGGTTCCGACATGCGCCGGCGCGAGGGCATGCGCCCGCCACGCCGGGTCGGCGAACCGGGGCGAAAGTTCGCGCTCGCCGGCGAGGAAGCCGAGCAGCGCGAGCGTCGGCAGCAGCACGGCGAACGACAGCAGGACGTTCTTCAGCCGCGGATAGGACGGCTTCAGCGCGAGCCAGAAGTGGATGCCGATGCAGCCGTGGATCCAGACGATCAGCAACAGGATCGACTGCAGCAGCCCCACCGCCGGGGAGGCGAACTTGTAGAGCGCCTGCGCATAGCCCACGTCGGCGCCGGACAGGCTGAGCGCGACCCGCGTGCCGAACACATGGTCGACGAGCAGAAAGGGGATGGTCAGGCCGAGCGCGAGCTGCGTGGCCTCGAGCCGCGTCCAGCGGAACTGCCGTCGTTCGTAAAGCGCCCAGAAGCCGAGGCTCATGTGCGTCAGGAGCGCCGAGTAGAGAAGGATCGCGCCGGGGACCGATTGCCAGATCGCCTTGTGGACGACCAGCCCGGCCTCCATCGCCGCGACGGAGATGTTGCCGAGCGCGTGGTCGAGATAGTGCAGGGTCACATAGCTGAAGAGAACGAGGCCGCAGGCGAGACGGAGCTGGCGGACGCCGAATGCCAGACGCGCGGGCCGATCGCGCCGAATGGCGGCGTCTCGAGTCGAAGTCATTTGTCGCGCGCCGGCGAACGGGGCGAGCGCCGTTCCTTCGGACGGGTCCGTCGCTTTTTCGTGATCGCCTTCGGGCGTCGCCTGGAATGCTGAGGTTGCACGGCGGCCCGGTCGCCGTTTCGGCCATGCACGCAAGTCACCGCAGCGCGTCGAGGCCGTGGTGCTTGACGACGTTCAAGAGCTTCAACGCCGCGCCGGTCGGCTTTCTTTCGCCGCGCTCCCATTGGCTCACCGTGTTGACGGCCACGTTCATATAGCCTGCGAGGACCGCCTGACTGATCCCGGTCCGCGCACGCATCGCTGCGATGTCGGCTGGAGACAGGGCTTCGACTTTCGGCAGCGCGTCCTTGCCGAGCATCCGCAACGTCGTCTTTTCCAGTTCCTCGCCGCTCACGGCGCCAACCTTGCGCAGGCCGCGCATGGCGTCGACAATCTCCCGGCGCATGCGCGATTTCGCGCGTGGCGCCGTCGTGCCGGCCTTAGCTGTCGTCGTCATCGGTCGCCTCCATCCGTTCGTTCTCGGCGATCAGCGTGGCGATCTGCTCCGCCGTGAGGCCGAGATAGCCGCGCGCCAGCCGCCGGAATTCCTCAAGCTCGTCGACGTCGATATTGCTGCGGTCGTTCTTGCCGAAGCCGTACAGCCGCGGCTTGACCAGGCCGCCCCCGAGATCGGCGTCGACAAGACCGGCCCTCGACAGCGTCGATCGCCTTGCGAGGCGTACCGTCGCCAATTCGTTCCTTGCGCTGAAACCGGGCAAACCCTTTCAGCTTGAAGATCCGTGTCAAACTATAACTCACTGAGCGGTATATCGTCAATGATTCGCTTGATCGTGGTCACGGCGCCTGCGTCGAACTCGCAAGCGGCTTGGCGCCGTCGGACCCGATAACACGAAACGTCGGCGCGGCCGCTTTGCGTCTGAAGGCGCCCGCGCTCGTTACATGAAGAGGACTCGACGCTTCCAGCGTCCGCCCCGCAAACGCAGACCTCGCTTCGTTTTTTCGCCGCCCCGACCCGCGGCCGCCGTCCGCCTCGCCTCCGTTCAGCCTCCGTTCAGCGTGCTGAGCGCTGTTATCGCCGCCAACGAAGGTCGAATTCCGCGAGCGCCGCGTCGGCGCTAGCGGACAACGACCCGAGGACGCCGCGTCGGGTTCTGGCGCGGCCAGGTACGGGAACAGGCGAATCATGCTGAATTCTGCGTTGGGCGTTGGGGAACAGACCTCTCGCGATCCGCTGGCCGAACTGCGGCGCCTCCAGCAGGCGCGGCCGGCTTCAATTCTGAGCGACGCCTCGCCGCTGCGCTGGCGTTTCGGCGAGCGGCTCGACGACGTGCTCGACGAGGCCTGCCGGCGATTCGCCGACCGGGTCGCGGTCTCGGCCGAAGGGGTCGAGGTCAGCTACGGCGAACTCGCCCGCCGCGCCGACCAGATGGCGCGGTTCTTCCGCGCCCGCGGCGTCAAGCCGGGCGACCGGGTCGGCGCGCTGCTCGACCGCGGCGCCGAAGCCTACGCCACGCTGTTCGGCCTGCTGAAGGCCGGCGCGACCTACGTCCCGCTCGATTCCAATCATCCCGCCGACCGGATGCGCTACATTCTCGCCGACGCCGGCGCGAAGCTCGTCGTCGCGCACCTGCGCCTCGCCGACAAGCTCGCCGCCGTCGAGGCCGAGGTCGTCGTGCTCGACACGGCGCGCGCCGAACTCGCCGGTTTCGACGACGCCGCGCTCGCCGAGGCCGAGCGCGCCGGCAGGGGCGAAGGGGTCTGCTACGTCCTCTACACCTCGGGCACGACCGGCAACCCCAAGGGCGTCGCGATCGCCCATCCGAGCATCTGCAATTTCGTCCGCGTCGCCGCCGAGAGCTACGGCTTCGGCCCCGGCGACCGGGTCTACCAGGGCATGTCGATCGCCTTCGACTTCTCGATCGAGGAGGTGTGGGTGCCGCTGGTCGCCGGCGCGACGCTGGTCCCCAACACCGCCTCGACCAGCCTGTTCGGCGAAGAGCTGGCCGATTTCCTCGAAGCCCAGGCGATTACCTGCTTCGCCTGCGTGCCGACGCTGCTCGCCTCGATCGACCGCGATCTGCCGAAGCTGCGCGTCTTCCTGATTGGCGGCGAGGCCTGCCCGCCGGCGCTGGTCAAGCGCTGGAGCCGTCCGGGCCGCACGCTGCTCAACAGCTACGGGCCGACCGAGGCGACCGTCACCGCGACCCTCGGCGTCCTGTCGCCCGACCGGCCGGTGACCATCGGCAAGCCCTTGCCGACCTATTCGATCGTCATCCTCGATCCGGAAGAGAACGTCGCGCTCGAATATGGCGAGCCGGGCGAGATCGGCATCGCCGGCGTCGCGGTCGCCGAGGGCTATCTGAACCGGCCGGAGCTGACCGCGCAGAAGTTCATCAAGGACTTCCTCGACCTGCCGAACAACCGCTCGGGCCGCATCTACCGCACCGGCGACCTCGGCCGCCTGACGGACGACGGCGAGATCGAATATCTCGGCCGCATCGACACCCAGATCAAGCTGCGCGGCTACCGCATCGAGCTGACCGAGATCGAATCGGTGCTGATCGAGATCCCCGAGATCGCCCAGGCCGTCGTTTCGATCTTCGAGCCGGAGCCTGGCGCGCAGGAACTCGTCGCCTATTACGCGGTCAAGCACGGCGCCGTCGCGCCGGATCCGGCGGCGATCGTCGAGCGCCTGCGCGCGCGCTTGCCGGCCTACATGACCCCGGCCTATCTGGAGCGTCTGCCGTTCATCCCGACGCTGGTCAGCAACAAGGCCGACCGCAAGCAGCTGCCGGCGCCGAAGTCGCCGCGCCTGAGGCTCAGCGACACGATCGTCCCGCCGGAGACCGAGACCGAAGAGACGCTGTGCGCGGCGCTCCAGCAGGTTCTGGGCCTCGAGGCGGCCTCGATCGACGCCGACCTGTTCGCCGAATACGGCGCCCATTCGCTGCTGATGGCGCGCTTCTGCGCCCGGGTGCGCACCGCCGACGCGTCGCTCCAGGTCGCCATGCGCGACGTCTACGCCAACCCGACCATCCGCCGGCTCGCCCGGGCGCTCGATGCGCAGAAGCCCGTCGAGACCGCTTCTCTCGCGGTCGCCCCGGCGTACCGGCCCTCGAACTTCGCCTATTGGGCCTGCGGCGCGGCGCAGATGCTGTTCTACGTCGTCGCGAGCGCGGTCGCGGTTTCGGCCGCCGACGCCGCCTTCGACTGGGTCTATGACGCGGTCGAATCGCCGATCGCCCTCTACGATCGCGCGCTCGCGGTCGCGGCCGTCTGGTTCTTCGGCCACAACGCGCTCGCCATTCTCGGCAAGTGGCTGCTGGTCGGCCGCGTGCGCGAAGCCGCGATCCCGCTGTGGGGCGCGCGCTATCTGCGCTTCTGGGCGGCCAAGGCGCTGGTGCGCACCGCTCCCGCCATGGCCTTCGTCGGCACGCCGATCTTCAATCTCTATCTGCGCCTGCTCGGCGCGAAAATCGGCGCCGGCGCGGCGATCCTGTCGCGCAACGTCCCGGTCGCCGCGGCGGACCTGTTCGAGGTCGGCGAGGACGCGGTCGTGATGCGCAGCGCCCTGCTGCCGGGCTACATCGCCTATGGCAACCGCATCCACATGAGCCCGATCCGAATCGGCCGGCACGCCTATGTCGGCGAGCAGGCGATCCTCGAGATCGGCTCGACGATCGGCGACTTCGGCCAGCTTGGCCACGCCTCGTCGCTCCAGAGCGGCCAGCGCGTGCCCGACGGCAAGTTCTTCGCCGGCTCGCCGGCGGAAGAGACGACGACCCGCTTCCGGCTCGCCGACGACCTGCCGGCGCGCCCCGTGCAGCGGGCGGCGTTCGCGATCTTCCGGCTCGCCTTCGTCATCGCCGTCGCCGGCGCCCTCGCCGAAGCGGTCGTGATCTACCTGATGAATGCGCTCACCGAAGGCGACGACGCCATGGCGCTGAAGCCCTTCGACGCGCTGTTCGCGGTGCTGCCGATGGCGGCCTTCACCGCGCTCGTCGTCACCTTCGCCTCGCTGATCGCCGGCCTGGTCGCGATCTGGGTCCTGCCGCGCCTCGCCAATCTCTTCCTCGAGGAAGGCAAGGTCTATCCGCTGTACGGCTTCCACCACACCATGCAGCAGATCGTCGGGATCGTCAGCAACTCGCG
This sequence comes from uncultured Roseiarcus sp., assembly GCA_945957375.1. Classification (GTDB taxonomy): domain Bacteria; phylum Pseudomonadota; class Alphaproteobacteria; order Rhizobiales; family Beijerinckiaceae; genus Roseiarcus. Next base: position 2,318 of record CAMFKX010000251.1, on the reverse strand, counting down.
CTTCTTCAACCTGATGTTCGGCGATTCGATCTTCATCGAGCCCTACCTGCGCTGGGTCGGCTGGAAGCTCGGCGTCGGCGTCGAGACGGGATCGAATTTCGGCAGCGAGCAGGGTCATGACAACCCGTTCCTGGTCTCGATCGGCGCCAACACGGTCGCCTCCGACAGCCTGTGGCTCGGCAACCTGACGATGTCGAGCCGCGCCTTCCGCCTCGGCCAGTGCCGCATCGGCGAGAACAACTTCCTCGGCACCATGATCTACGTGCCGCCGAACGCGCGCACCGGCGACAACGTGATGTTCGCCACCAAGGTGATGGCGCCGATCGACGGTCCGGTGCGCGAGAACGTCGGCCTGCTCGGCTCGCCGGCGTTCGAGATCCCGCGCGTCGCCGCCCGCGACGTCGAGATGCTCGCCTCGATCGGCTCCAAGGAGAAGGCGCGCCGCCTGCGTCGCAAGACCTGGTTCAACATCGCCTCGATCCTCGGGCTGATCGGCTCGCGCTGGCTGATCGTGTTCCTCGGCGTCTACGTGTTCGGCTGGACCGCCGCGGTCTACGGCGTCAACGACGTGCCGGCGATGACGGTCGCGGCGGGCGCGCTGTTCGTCCTCAGCGTCGCGGCGTTCATCCTGATCGAGCGCGCCTCGCTCGGCTTCGGCCGGCTGAAGCCGGAGATGGTCACCGTGTACGACCCGGCCTTCTGGCGCGTCGAACGGCACTGGAAGCTGTCCGACAATCTGCTCGCCACCGCCTTCGCCGGCACGCCGATGCGCAACGTCATCATGCGCCTGCTCGGGGTCAAGGTCGGCAAGCGGGTGTTCGACGACGGCTGCATCCTGTCGGAGCGCACCCTGGTCGAGATCGGCGACGAGGCCAATCTCAACGAGGAGAGCATCGTACAGGCCCATTCGCTCGAGGAGGGCGTGTTCAAGTCGGACGTCATCCAAATCGGCGCGCACGCCTCGATCGGGGTCGGCTGCCTCGTCCACTACGGCGTCACCATGGGCGAGGGCACCCATCTCGACTCGGACTCCTTCCTGATGAAGGGCGAGATCACTCCGCCCGGCTCGCGTTGGCGCGGCAACCCGGCCAAGCTCGTTCATCTGGGCGCGGCCGAGACCCGCTGAGCGCGGCAGCCTCGGCCGACATGCGACGGCGCCGCGACCTGCGGCGCCGTTTCTGTCGAGGCCGGCTGAACCGCCGACCTCTTCCTGAGGAGCGCCGCCGCAGGCGGCGCGTCTCGAAGGACGCTCCAGAACGCGCCTGAACCGTCGGCGCTGACGGGACCGTCCTTCGAGACGCCCGCTTCGCGGGCTCCGCAGGACGAGGGCGCGGCAAAGGGTCTGCTGCCTGGGGAGGTCCGTTGAGGCCGTTCGAGCCGTTGCTGCGGTCGACCCGATCCACAGGAATTGCAGCGAAAATCGGGAACGTAAAATCTTCTTGACTTTCATAACGTCGGTAAACACTGTCGAGGTGCGGGCGTATGCACAGGACGGCGGACCGGCGGGCGGGGCCGATCGCCCGGGCGGTGTCGAGATGACGGGGGCGGTTCGGTATTCGGCGCGCGTGGACGCCGAGAGGGGATGGATTGTGGTCGACGCCGGGGGAAAGCCGGCGCTCGGCTGTTGCGCCGATGCGGGCGGCGCCGAACTGGCGGCCGCGCTGATGAACGGCGATCTCGCGGCGCTGGCCCGGGCGAGCCCGGAGACGCTGGCCCAATGCCGGGCGACGCTCGGCGACATGCTGCGCGGCCCGCGACTGCGCGGCCGCCCGGCGGTCGGCGAGGCGCGCTACCCGCTGGTGTGAGCCGCTGGCCGGCTTGACTTCGGACCGGCTCGGGCGCGCTGTTCGGCCCGAACGGGAGAGGAGCGCGCATGTTCAACGAAATCCCGCGGGCTGTTCGCCGTGCAGCGACCGGCGCGGCCTGGGTCGCGCTGGCGGCGCTGGGGCCGCCGCCAGCCACGGCCCAGCCGGCGATCCGGCTTGCGCCGGGGCAGGATCACGCGCTGATCCTCTCCGAGAACCCGTCGACCGGCTACAGCTGGGCGATCGACGCCGCAGCGAGCAAGGGCCTCGACGTCGTCGCCGTCGAGGACCGCGGCCACAAGCCCGGCAAGACCATGCCCGGCGCGCCCGGCGAGCGGCTTTGGACGCTTCGGGCGCTGAAGTCCGGCCACGCGGAAATCGCCTTCGTCTACCGCCGCCCTTGGGAATCGGCGCCGCCGGTCGACACAAGGACCGTCGTCGTCGACGTCGCGCCGTGAGGCGGGACGAGCCGCGGACCGGTCGCGCGCGAGCACGCGCGCCGCGGCCGTGCGC
>CAMFKX010000250.1 GCA_945957375.1 uncultured Roseiarcus sp. | reverse complement strand
CGGTGAAGTGCTTGACCGCCTCGTCCTTGGTCGCGCCGTAGGTCAGGCGGGCGAGCGTGCCGCCGACCTTGTTGACGATCTCGGCGTGATAGGCGCCGAGCGCGATATGCGCCTCGGCGTGCTTGGGCGCGAGCGCGAGCGTCTTGTCGAGGCTGGCCTTGACCTTGGCGGCGGTCCCTTCCGCGAGCGCCTTCAGGATCGAGATCTCCTGCGCGTAGCGCCCGAGCGCCTGGGCGTGAAAGTAATAGGCGTTGGCGAAGTCGGGCGCCGCCGCCTGCAGCGCCTCGGCACGCCGGGCCGCGGCGAGGTAGAGGTCGCGCTTGGCCTCGCTCTCGGACTCGAGATAGGTCGCGTAGATGTTGGCCGCCTTGTTGGCGGCGTTGGCGCCGATCGGCCCGAGCGCCGAGCCCTGCTCGACCGCCGCGCCGAAGTCGCCGCGGTGATAGGCGCGCCACGCCTCCTGCACCGCCTCGGCCGTCGCCTTCGCGCTGAGCTTGCCCTTGAGCGCCGGATGGCGGGCGAAGGCGGCCTCGACGAAGGCTTCGTCCGGGAACGGCTCGCAATCGCCGTGGTGAAGCTGCGGCCAGGCCGCCTTCAGCGCCGCGCCCTCATAGGCGAAGCGCGACGCGTCGAACGGAAATTTTTTCCAGGCGGCCATGCTAACCTCCAATGATCTCTACGATCTACATTCTATCGCCGCGCCGCCCTCGTCTTGAGGAGCGGCGGCGCAGCCGTCGCGTCTCGAAGGACGTTCCAGATTGCGCCGAAGCGTCTGCTGGAGCGTCCTTCGAGACGCCCGCTCGCGCGGGCTCCACGAGGCACGAGGGGGTGCGGTAGGGGCAACTTCCCGCTCCATAGCCGGTTTCGCCGCACGCGTCCCGAAGGCGTCCTGCGTCGTTGTGGCGCGTTTCTCCTCAGGCGATGTAGCGCCTGGCCAGTTGATCGAACAGCTCCCGCTCGCGCGGCTCGAGATAGGGCGCCGCAAGCGCGATCACGTGAAAGGCGCCGCGCGCGAGCGTCTGGTCGTCCTGGTCGGCGCGCGGGTTGCGGGCGAATTCGAACGACAGCCAGTAGCTCGCGACCAGCACGATGTTCTGCGCCAGCGTCGCGATCTCGGCCGGCGAGGCGCGCATCTGACCGCCCTTGACCAGGCCGGCGAGGATCTGCTCGACCACCCGGATCTTGTGGGCGAGGATCTTGCGGAACTGCACCTCGATCACCCGGTAGCGGGCGACGAGGTCGTTGATGTCGCGGTAGATGAAGCGGTACTTGCGGATCGCCTCGAAGATCAGGTGCAGGAACAGCCAGCAGTCCTCGGCGTTGGGCAGCCGCTCCTCGGGCGCGGCGAGCGTCGTCTCGATCTCGCGCCGGAACTGGGCGAACAGGTCCGCGACGATCGCCTCCTTGGAATGGTAGTGGTAGTAGAGGTTGCCCGGGCTGATGCCCATCTCGACCGCGATCGAGGTGGTCGCGACCGAGGGCTCGCCGTAGGTGTTGAACATCGCCAGCGCGGTTTCGAGGATGCGCTCGCGCGTGCGGCGCGGCGGCTTGGTCGCCATGTCCCCTCCCCCTCAGGCGCGGCCGGCCCCGCTGCGGCCCAGCGCCGCTTCAAGCGCGCCGAGCGTGGCTTGCACGGGCTGCACGCTATCCCAGAACCGGCCGCTCTGGCGAGCCACCGGCGACGGGGTCTTGCGCTCGAGCGCGGCGTGGTCGATCGAGACGCCGTGGCGGGCGAGAATCGGCTCGAGTTCGGCCGCGCGCCGCCGGAGTTCGGAGAGCGTGTGGCGATAGGCGTGCTCGGCCAGCCGCTTGCGGTCGGAATAGCTGAAGATGTTGGCGAAGAAGATCACCTCGTCGTCGCGCGCCGGCTCGAACAGCACGACGTCGGCGTCCGGGAACTCGCGCGCGTAGCGCTCCATGCCGACCTTCATGCGCGAATAGATCAGCGCGCGGAACGTCTGGGACAGGACGGTGACCAGGCCCCGGTCGGCGAGCGGGGCGGGCCTTGCGCCTTGCGCCTGCGTCGCGAGGTCCGCATCGAACGGGACCAGCGGATTGACGCAGATCAGCAGCTTCGCCCCCTCCTTCAGCGCGATCGAGGCGTGCAGCGTCTTCTTCAGCGCGCCGTCGACGTAGTCGCGCCCGTCGATGCGCGCGGGCGGATAGAGGCCCGGCAGGGCGGAGCTCGCCTTGACCGCCTCCGAGATCGGCACGTGGTCGAAGCCCGGCGCGCCGAACGGCGCCGCCTTGCCGCTGTCGAGGTCGGCGGCGACGATGAACAGCTTGTGCGGCAGCTTGCGGAAGTCGTCGGTCCGGCCCGGCTTGCTGAACAGACGCGCGAGATAGGAGGCGATCGCGGAATTGTCGAACAGGCCGTTCGGCAGGCCGCGCGTCAGGCGGGCGAAGGACTCGAAGAAGCCGCGCACCGGCGCGGCGCCGGCGTAGGCGAACAACGCGCTCTGCATCAACTGCGGCAGCATCATCAGCCGGTTCATGAACTCGCCGACCGCGGGGCGCAGCAACAGCCCCGGTTCGAACGGGTCGGAATGCGACCGGTCGAGGATGAACATGGCGTACATTTCGCGCGGCGACACGCCGTTGGCGAGGCCGGCCGAGACGAAGGCGCCGGAACTGACCCCGACATAGAGGTCGAGGTCGGTGAGCGACAGGCCGCGGAGCGCCTCTTCGAGCGCCACGAGCGCGCCGATCTCGTAGATGCCGCCGAGGGGACCGCCCCCTGCGAGGGCGATCCCCAGTTTTTCGTTTGAACGCCGCTTGCCCATGGGACCCCTCCTCGGGCCCGAGCCCCGCTCGCCGTGGCTTCGAGCGCGACGCGGCGCTTACTCAGCTTTCGCCCGGGGCGCGCGGCCGCGGTGCGGCTCTTCGCCTTCCGGCGACAGCTTCTTGGCGATCTCGGTCAGTTCGGCGACCCGCTGGGTGAGCACGTCGACGTCCTTGCGGGACGGTACGTTCAGGCTGTGAAGCGCGCGCGCCACCCGGTCCTCGAACACCTGCTCGAGCTTGTCCCAAGCGCCCTGCGCCTTGGCGCGGCCCTCGGACAGCTTCTCGTCGGCCATCGACTTGGTGCGCTCCTGGATCTTCTCGCCTTCTTCGACGAGGTTCTCGAACACCTTCAGGCCTTCCTTCTGGGCCATCGCGAACGCGCCGAGCCCGGCGAGCCAGATCTGGCTCGCGGATTCGCGGATCCGCGTCGCAAGCTGCATTTCGGTCGTTTCGCCGGCCAGTTCCTTGAGTTTCTTTGGCATGACCATCCTCGTTGGGTTACGGCGGCCAATCCGCCTTATTGCGGAAGGCATTTGATCATAGGATTTTAGAATCCACCGCCCAAAGTTCTAGGCGGCCGAACCTAGAGATATCCGCTAGGAAATTGATCGAGGGGAAAGGAAAGGCTCATGAGCGCGTTCGTCACCGGCGGCACCGGATTCATCGGCAGGCGTCTGATCCGCCGTTTGCTGGAGCGAGATCACGAGACGGTCCACGTGCTCGTGCGCGCGCCGAAGCCGGAGACGATCGAGAGCCTGCGGACCTTCTGGGGCCCGGACGCCAAGCGGGTGAAGTTCGTCGAGGGCGACATCTCGCGCCCCAATCTCGGCGTCGACGAGAAGGAGGCCGGCAAGCTCAGGGGCAAGATCGACCACTTCTTCCATCTCGCCGCCGTCTACGACCTCAAGGCCGAGCCGGAAGTGGTTGTCGCGGCCAATGTCGCCGGCGTCGCCAACGCCCTCGCCTTCGCCAAGAGCGTCAAGGCGGGCTGCTTCCATCACGTCAGCTCGATCGCGGCCGCCGGCCTCTACGACGGCGTGTTCCGCGAGGACATGTTCGACGAAGCGCGCGGCCTCGAACATCCCTATTACGCCTCCAAGCACAAGGGCGAGGGCCTGGTGCGCAAGGAGACCGAGATCGCCTGGCGCATCTACCGTCCCGGCGTGGTCGTCGGCGATTCCAAGACCGGCGAAATCGACAAGATCGACGGTCCCTATTATTTCTTCAAGCTGATCCAGAAGCTGCGCGAAGTCGTGCCCTCCTGGGCGCCGATGATCGGCATCGAGGGCGGGCGGATCAACCTCGTGCCTGTCGATTTCGTGGTCGCGGCGATGGATCACCTCGCCCACCTCGAAGGCCAGGACGGCCGCACCTTCCATCTCACCGACCCGAACCCGATGCGGGTCGGCGACATGATGAACGCGCTCGCCAAGGCCGCGCACGCGCCCTCCTTCACCGTACGCGTCAACGCCGGCCTGTTCGGCCTCGCCCCGCCGATGCTGACTCGCGGGCTGATGCAGCTGACGCCGTTCCGGCGCATGCGCAAGATGATGATGAAGGAGCTCGGGCTGCCCGACGACATCTTCATGTTCGTCAACTACCCGACCCGGTTCGACTGCCGCGAGACCCAGCGGCTGCTCAAACCCGCCGGCATCGAGGTCCCGGCCTTCGACGACTACGCCTGGCGGCTCTGGGACTATTGGGAGCGTCACCTCGATCCGGCGCTGTTCGTCGACCGGACGCTGAAGGGCGCGGTCGCGGGCAAGCGGGTGCTGATCACCGGCGGCTCGGCCGGCATCGGCAAGGCGATCGCCCACCGGCTGGCCAAGGCCGGCGCCAAGACCATGATCGCGGCGCGCGACGTCGAGAAGCTCGAGCTGACGCGCGAAGAATTCGCGCTCGAAGGCCTCGAAGTCATCACCTACAGCGCCGACATCGCCGATCCGGCGCAATGCGCGACGCTGATCGAGACCATCATCGCCGAGCACGGCGGCCTCGACATCCTGGTCAACAACGCCGGGCGCTCGATTCGTCGCTCGATCGAGTTGTCCTACGACCGCATGCACGACCTCGAACGGCTGATGCGGCTGAACTATCTGGCGGCGGTGCAGCTCGCCATGGGGTTCCTCCCCGGCATGTCGGAGCGGCGCGCGGGCCACATCATCAACGTCTCGTCGATCGGCGTCCTGACCACCGCGCCGCGGTTCTCGGCCTATGTCGCCTCGAAGGCGGCGCTCGAGGGCTGGACGAATTGCGCGGCGAGCGAGTTTCTCGACCGCGGCGTCGCCTTCACCAACGTCAACATGCCGCTGGTGCGCACCGAGATGATCGCGCCGACCAAGATCTACCAGCACGTGCCGACGCTCGACCCGGACGAAGCGTCCGCGCTGATCGTCGAGGCGATCATCGACCGCCCGGCGCGGGTCGCGACCCGGCTCGGGCGGTTCGGCCAGGCGCTGCAGGCGATCGCGCCCAACATGGGCCGCATCATTCTCAACACGGCTTTCCGCATGTTCCCCGAGAGCGCGGCCGCGCGCGGCGAGAAGGAGCGAGAGGCGGCGCCGAGCGCCGACCAGATCGCCTTCACCCAGCTGCTCAAGGGTCTGCATCTCTAAAGAGGACGTCATGGAACGGATCTGGCTGAAGTCCTACCCCGAGGGCGTTCCGGCCGACATCAACCCGGCGGCCTACGGGTCGCTGGCGGATTTCTTCGCCGCGAGCGTCGACCGCTTCCGCGACCGCCCGGCTTACGTCAGCATGGGGCGGACGATCACCTACGGCGACCTCGACGGCCTGTCGCGCGCCTTCGCGAGCTACCTGATCGAGGCCGCGAAACTGCCGCGCGGCGCGCGAGTGGCGCTGATGATGCCGAACGTGCTGCAATATCCGGTGGCGCTGTTCGGCGCGCTGCGCGCGGGCTACGTCGTCGTCAACTGCAATCCGCTCTATTCGCCGCGCGAGCTGCACCACCAGCTCGTCGATTCCGGCGCGCAGGCGATCGTGGTGCTCGAGAACTTCGCCCAGACCCTGGAGAAGGCGATCGCGGGCACGGAGGTGCGCGAGGTGATCGTGACCGGCGCCGGCGACCTGCTCGGCGCCCCGCGCGGGTTCATCACCAATTTCGTCCTGCGCCGGATCCAGCGCGCGGTGCCGCCATGGCGGCTGCCGCAGGCGGTGCGCTTCAATCGGGCGCTGGCGGCGGGACGCGGGCGCCGGGCGGAGCTGCCCAAGATCGAGGCGGCCGACCTCGCCTTCCTGCAATATACCGGCGGGACCACCGGCGTGCCGAAGGGCGCGATGCTGACCCACGGCAACATGATCGCCAATCTGCAGCAGGTGTCCGCCTGGATCTCGCCGGTGATGAAGTCGGAGGGCGAGACCTTCGTCACGGCGCTGCCGCTCTATCACGTGTTCGCGCTGACGGTGAACGCCTTCGTGCCGATGATGATCGGCGCGCACAACCTGCTGATCGCCAATCCGCGCGACATCAAGGGCTTCGTCAAGGCGCTGTCCGAGACGCCGTTCACGGTGCTGAGCGGCGTCAACACCCTGTTCAACGGGCTGCTGAACAATCCCGAATTCCTGCGGCTCGACTTCTCCCGCCTGCATCTGGCGGTCGCGGGCGGCATGGCGGTGCAGCGCGCGGTCGCCGAGCACTGGAAGCAGGTGACCGGCAGGCCGCTGATCGAGGGCTACGGCCTCACCGAGACGGCGCCGATCGCCACCTGCAACCTGCTGTCGATCGAGGACTACACCGGCGCCATCGGCCTGCCGATGCCCTCGACCGACATCGCCATCCGCGACTCCGAAGGGAAAGACGTTCCGTTCGGCGAAGCGGGCGAACTGTGCATCAAGGGACCGCAGGTGATGGCCGGCTACTGGATGAAGCCGGACGAGACCGCCAACGTCATGACCGCCGACGGCTATTTGCGCACCGGCGACATCGCCCGGGTCGACGAACGCGGCTTCTTCTACATCGTCGACCGGCAGAAGGACATGATCATCGTCTCGGGTTTCAATGTCTACCCGAACGAGATCGAGGACGTGGTGATGTCCCATCCCGGCGTGCACGAAGTCGGCGCGGTCGGCGTGCCGGACGCGAAGTCGGGCGAGGCGGTGAAGATCGTGGTCGTGCGCAAGGACGATGCGCTGACCGACGCCGAGATCATCGCCCACTGCCGCCAGCATCTGACCGGCTACAAGACGCCGCGCCACGTCGAGTTCCGCGACACCCTGCCGCGCTCGCCGATCGGCAAGATCCTGCGGCGCGAACTGAAGGATCCGAACGCAGCCGCGGCGAAACCAAAGGAGACCGCCGAGCAGAAGAGCGCGTGAGCCGCAACGCTCGGACGGGGAACCCGAGACGTCCGCCGGCGCGAGCCGGGGCCAGCGCTCCCTGAACGGAGAGCGAGGAAGCCGTCATGACCCATTCCGCAATGAACCGGACCGATCGACCCGCGTTCGACTATGTCGTCGTCGGCGCCGGGCCCGCGGGCTGCGCGGTCGCCGCGCGCCTCGCCGAATACGCCCCCGACGCCAGCGTCGCGCTGATCGAGGCCGGGCCGGCCAAGGCTTCGCTCCTGTCCGACGTGCCGCTCGGCATCGCGATCCTGGTGCCGTACCGGACCGCGCGCAACTACGCCTACGAAACGACGCCGCAGGCCGGTTTCGGCGGGCGCAAGGGATTCCAGCCGCGCGGGCGGGGCCTGGGCGGATCGAGCCTGATCAACGCCATGATCTACATGCGCGGCCAGCCGCAGGACTACGAGTCCTGGGCGGCGCTCGGCTGCAAGGGCTGGGGCTGGTCCGACGTCTTCCCCTATTTCCTGCGCGCCGAGGACAACGCCCGCGGCAAGAGCGCCTGGCACAATGTCGGCGGTCCGCTGCACGTCAGCGACCTCGCTCACCGCAACCCCGCGGTCGACGCCTTCGTCGACGCGGCGGTGCAGGCGGGATTCCCGCGCAACGACGACTTCAACGGCGCGACCCAGGAAGGCGTCGGCGCCTACCAGCTCTTCCAGAAGCACGGCTGGCGCTACAACGCCGCGCGCGCCTATCTCGAGGCCCGTCCCGCCGCCAATCTCTCCATTTTCGCCGACGCCCAGGCGCAGCGCGTCGTGATCGAGGACAAGCGCGCCGTCGGCGTCGTTGTCCGCCGCGGCGGGCGCGAGGAGCGGATCGACGCGCGGCGCGAGGTGATCGTCTCGGCCGGCGCGTTCGGCTCGCCGCAACTCCTGATGGTGTCCGGGATCGGACCGGGCGAGGCGTTGCGCCGGTTCGGCGTCGCGGTCGTCCACGACGCGCCCGAGGTCGGCGAAAACCTTCAGGACCATTGCGACTATGTCGCCAACCTCAAGGCCAAGGGGCCGGGACTGTTCGGCGTCGCTCTGCCGATGCTGACCTCGGGACCCAGCGAACTCATGAGTTTCCTCCGCCGCGGAAGCGGCCTCCTCACCTCGAATGCGGCGGAGGCGGGCGGCTTCGTGAGAAGCCGCCCGGACATCGATCGGCCGGACCAGCAACAGCACATCAGCG
>CAMFKX010000249.1 GCA_945957375.1 uncultured Roseiarcus sp. | reverse complement strand
GCGATTCCTCTACGTCTCGTGGGCTCGGAGATGTGTATAAGAGACAGGACCCGGCGCGGGCGCCGCGCAACCGCCCCCTCGGCGAACCTGCGCGGCGAACCCTCGGGCGGCGGACCGGCGCGCCCGTTGCGGTCTCGATCACGATCGCGCGGGACCGCTCCCTGGCTATACGCGCGCATGCCCGCATCGGTTTCATCGGCGGCGGCGGTCCACGCGAAATCGCCGCAGGGACGCCGCTTGCGCCGACCTCGCGCGCTTGACGGCCGGGCCAAGGTCGGTCACGGTCGGCCAAAGGCCTTGGCGAACGCGATGTCTGTCCCCAGCACGCTGGCGGCGCACCCCTGCTTCCGGACGCTCGATGCGGAATCCTGCCGGGTTCTGGATCGGCAATGCGTGTGGCTGCGCACGTCGGCCGGGTCCTGGATCGTCGACCAGTCGGCGACCGACCGCGACGTCTATTTCGTCATGTCGGGGCAACTGCGCGCCGTGTTCAACACCGCGCGTCAGGATCTGATCTTCAACGACATGAAGGCCGGCTCGATCTTCGGCGAGATGGCGGCGATCGAGGGCGCGCCGCGGGCGGCGAGCGTCTTCGCCACCGTCGACTCGGTGGTGGCGAAGATGCCCGGGCCGGTGTTCGTCGAGACGATGTACAGCCATCGCCCGCTGGCGGAAGCCGTCATCAAGACGCTGAGCCAGCGCCTCCGGGCGATGTCGAGCCGCGTCAGCGAGCTCGGCGCCCTCAACGTCCGCTCGCGGGTCCACGCGGAGCTGCTGCGCCTCGCCCGCCAGGACCGGGACGATCCCCGGCGCGCCATCATCGTGACCCCGCCGAACCAGTCGGAGCTCGCCGCGCGGATCAACACCCGCCGCGAGACGGTGTCGCGCGAGCTCAACGCCATGGAGCGCAGCGGCCTGATCGAGCGGCGGCGCGGCGCCATCGTCATCACCGACGTGCTCACGCTCAGCGCCCAGTTGGAGCAGGCCGTCGGCGGGTGATGCCTCGTCCGGCGCGTTTCGCCAGGGACGTTGGTTTTCAAGGCTTTCGTCGCCGACGGGATTCGCCTGCAACTTCCAAGCAGCGTACCATTTGCTGCGCCCTTCCCGCGCCCATAGTCGCACAGTTTTTGTTTTCTGGAAGGAGCTGCCGCAAGGCGCGTTCGGATCCACGATCGCGCCGCGCCTTGCGGGGCCTCAATCCCGAAGTTGACCCGCATTTCGCGTCGCGTTTCGCGAACCAGCCGGGCGCCAGCTCCTGCCGGATCCCGCCGCCGGCGGCGCCGTGGCCCCGGCCATGGCGACCCAAGGGACCCGAGAGTTCTTTCTTGTCATAGGCTTATCGGGCGGTGGGCTTGCGCCCGCGAGGCGGCGGGCAGCCGCCCCGATCGACGGCATGGAACCTGTTTACATTCCAGGCGTTCCCAGTTGCGGGGGCGACGCACTGAACGCGTCGCCCGCCCAGACGTGGAACTGGAGGAGACCGTGACCCACCGCATTTCGCCCCGCGCTGAGATCCTGATCGTTCCGTCGGCGGCGACGAAGCCCAAGCGGCGTTTCACCGCGGGCTGGATCGCGGCGTCCTTGCTGATCGGCGGACTGCTGGCCGGCGCGGAAATCCGCTCCGAGGTGACGCGGCTCCAGTCCCTGCCGGTCGCGGCCCAGGCGAACACGCCGCGCATCGCCGAGTTTTCAAACCTGCGCACCGCCGACGCCTCCGCCCCGGTCCGCATCGCCCGCGATACCGACTGACGTCGTTCCGTCCGCTGCGCTAACTCCCAGGCTGGCGCTCAAGACTGCGGCGGCGCCGGCTCAGTTCAAGCCTTCGGGCTCGAGGCGGAAGCCCGCGCCGCGAACGCTGACGATGTAGCGCCGCTCGCCGGTCGGATCGAGCTTTCGCCGGACATTGCCGACCTGAACATCGACGACATTGGTGCGCACGTAGCTCTTGTAGCGCCAGACGTCCTCGAGCAACTTGCGCCTCGACAGGACCTGGCGGGGATTGCGCGCGAAATATTCGAGCAGCGTGAACTCACGCGGCAGCAGTTCGACTCTGCGGCCGCCGCAGCGGACTTCGCGACGGACGAGGTCCATCTCGATGGCGCCGACTTCGAGCATGGTCTGCCGGTCTTCGCGGCAGCGCCGCAGCAGCGCCTCGACCCGCGCCGTCATCTCGCGCAGATCGAACGGCCGGGTCAGATAGTCGTCGGCGCCGGAGCGGATATAGGCGATTCGCTCATCGACCGAGGACGGCGCGCCGACCGCCAGCACCGGGGTCGTGTCGCTCGAGGCGCGCAGTGCTTCGACCACGCCGAGGCCTTCCTTGCCGTCCATGCGATCGACGATGATCGCCGAGGCGCCCTCGGAACGATAGGCCTGAAGGCCTTCGGCCCGCGATCGGGCGACGTGCACTTCGAACCCCGACGCCTCGAGCTCGGCGCGCATGTCTTTTGCGAGGGACTCGTCGTCGACGATGATCAGGACCACGCTGCGATCCGTCGCCGTGCGGAGGGCGTTTCGCTGAGGCGCGGCGTTTCCAACCTCGACATAATCCGAGACGCTCATTCGTCGGTCCTCAATTCCCCGTAGGGCGGGAAAACGGCAGGCTCCCCGCTCCGGCCGCTCGTCTGGATGCTGCGCGCCGGAGAAAGAACGCGCGATTACACGAAAGACCATTTATGAGCCAGACACCGAACGCAATCCGGGAATCTACTTAGGCTTGGTGCTGTCCGGGCGTCATTTTCTGCTGAATATCAGCAAAATCTCAAGGATAACGCCGTTAAGCTTGAGCGCGACGAGACCCGCCTCGACCTCCGGGAAGGGGCCGCCGACCTCGTCAATCTAGAAGAAATGTTAATTTATTCAGTATCATAATTGCGGCTTCTGCTTCCCTTTGCTTTCAAGTTGTCAGCCGTAATCTGGAAGCCATGGCGACAGAATGCGCTATCCGCGACTCACGTCCAAAGTAACGACAAGTCTTTCGATGTTGACGGGGACCCGTTCAGGCCGCGCGCCGCGGCGGCCCGGCGAAACAGCCGGCGGCGAGCGGCGACGCGGGAACGCAATCCGATCAGCCGCGCTCGATGTTGAGGAACATCCGGATCAGTTCGGAGAGGCTTCCCGCCTGCGTCTTCTTCATGACGTTGGCGCGGTGGACCTCGACGGTGCGCGGGCTGATGCCCATTTCGTAGGCGATGATCTTGTTGGGCTGGCCGCGGACCAGCCGGTCGAGCACTTCGTTTTCGCGCGCGGTCAGCGTCGCCAGCCGCGCCTGCGCCTCCTGGACGCTGAGCGCGTTACGCTGCGAATCGCGGCCGACTTCCAGGGCGCGCCGGACCGCGTCGACCAGCTCGTCCCCCTGGAACGGCTTTTCCAGAAGATCGACCGCGCCCTGCTTCATCGCGCGCACCGCCAGCGGCACGTCGGCGTGGCCGGTCACCACGATCACCGGCAGGGCGACGCCGAGCCGGGCGATCTCGGCGAGCAGGTCCATCCCGCTCATGCCGGGCATGCGGACGTCGGTGACGACGCAACCCGCCGGCGCGGAATCGAGCGCCGCCAGGAACGCGTCGGCGGAGGCGTAGGTGCGGACGTCGAGACCCTCGTTGGCGAGGAACATCTGGATCGAATCCCGCAGCGCGTCGTCGTCGTCGATCACATGGACAACCGGAGACGCGGTCATTCGTCGTTCTCCGCCGCCGCCAGCGGCACGGCGAAGCTGAAGACCGCCCCGCCGCCTGGATTGGAATGCGCCCAGATCGCGCCGTAATGCGCTTCGACGATCGACTTCGATATCGACAGCCCCACGCCCATGCCCCTCGCCTTGGTCGACGTCAGCGGCTCGAACAGCCGGTCCATGATGGTCTCGGCGACGCCGGGACCGTTGTCGGAAACATCGCAGCGGATCGCGTCGCCGTCGAGCGCGGTGCGGATCTCAATCCGCCCGTCCGACGAGTCCCCGACCGACTCGCGGGCGTTGCGGATGAGATTGGACACAACCTGGCCGATCTGGACCGGATCCATCAGGACCTCGTCGCGCTCTGCGGTCAGGGCCAGCGACACCGCCGGGCCATGGCCCCTTGCGTCGGCATCGGCCTCGGCGACCACCCGGCGGATCAGCGCATGCAAGCCGTGATGAATCTTGTCGGGCTCGCCGTGGCCGACGAAATCCCTGAGATGCGCGATGATCTCGCCCATCCGGACGACCTGCGCCGACGCCCGCGCGATCACGTCGTCGACCGAGGGGCCGCCCTGCTTCGCCGGCTTCGCCAGTACGCGGCGCGCCGTCTCCAGATAGACGCGGGCTGCGGCCAGCGGCTGGTTGAGTTCATGCGCAAGGGCGCCCGCCATGCCGCCGATCGCGGTCAGGCGCTGGGCCGCGAGCTGATCGATGCGCAACTCGATCCGCCTTCGCTCCGAAAGATCCCGCACGAAGCCTACGAACATAAGATCGTTGTAGACGGCAGCCTCCGTGATCGCCAGCTCGATCGGGAAAACCTCGCCGTTCTTTCGGCGTCCCTCCGATTCGCCGCCCGACCCGATCATTCGGGCGACGCCAGTCTTGAGGTAATTCCTTAGATAGCCGTCGTGATGCTCCGCCAGCAGCTCGGGCATCAGCAGGGTCACGTTGCGTCCGATGACTTCGTCGCGCTCATAGCCGAACATCCGCTCGCCCGCTGCATTGATCGAACGAACTACACCCTCGACGTCAATAGAAAGGATCCCATCTTTCGCGCCGTCGAGAACGGCGGTCAATTGGGCGACAGTGCGCGCTTCGATGTCCTCCATGCGCTTTCGCTCGGTCACGTCCTCAACCAGATGGACGATCCAGGGCGCGCCCTCGGCGTCGTTGGTCAGCGAGGCGCTGTCGCGAACGAAGATCGTCTCGCCGCTCTTCTTGCGGAGACGGCGCTCGACCACGAAGGCCGACCCGGCCCCGCCGCCGAGCGCATCCGTCGCCTCGAAGGCGGCGTCGCGGTCCTCGGGATGCGCCAGGTCGGCGAGGCGCATCCCCCGGAGCTCGTCGGCTTCGTAGCCGGTCAGTCGGCGAAACGCCTCGTTGACCTCGATGATCCGTCCGCGCGCCTGCGCCATGACGAAACCGATCGCCGCCCCGGCGAAGGCGTTGCGGAACTTCTCCTCGCTCTCGCGCAGCGCGGCCTCGGCCTGTTTCTGCGCGGTGATGTCTTCCGACGCCAGGATCACGCCGCCGATCGCCCCGGCGAGATTGGTCCAGGGAAAGGCGGACCATCTGAGCCAGCGGGTCCGATCGTCGGCGTCGACCCATAATTCGCCGTCGTAATTATGAAATTCGCCTGTCGCCACCAGCCGATGAACCATCTTCCAGCGCTCGGGGACTCTCGGGTGCAGTTCGTAGAGATTGACGCCGACGAGGCTGTCGAGCCCGCGGCCGTAGTTGGCGATCCACCGCCGGCTCGCGGCGATATAGGTCATGTCGCGGTCGAGCATGGCGATCTCGGTGGGCGCGCGTTCGACGAAGCCGCGAATCTGCCGCTCGCTCGCCTGCAGCGCCAGTTCCGCGGTGCGCAGGTCGCTGATGTCGCTGCAGACGCCGATCATCCGGACGGCCCGGCCCTTTTCGAAGTAGACCTGCCCGCGCGCGATGATCCAGCGCGGTTCGCGATTGTCCTCGCGGCGGATGCGGTATTCGGCCTGATAGGCGCCTTCGCCCGAGGGGTCGCAGGCGGCGGCGAGCGCGGCCTGCATCTTCGGCCGATCCTCCGGGAGCACGAGGCCGAGCACGCGGGCGAAATTGACGGTCCCCAGGTGCGACAGGCCGAAGATGCGACGCACCGCCTCGGCCTCGGTGGCTTCGCCGCGGACGAGATCGATGTCGAACGTGCCCATCCGTTCCGAGGCGGCGAGGCGGACCTGTTCGCTCGCGACCAGGAGCTTCTCGGCGACCTCGCGCCGGTCGTTGGCTTCGCCGAGGCGCAACAGCGCGCGATGGAACGCCTCCGCGAGCGTGCAGACGGCCAACGTGTAGAAGAGGAACCCGCCGAGCCGCACGGCGAACGCCGCCGACGCCGCCGGCGGCGTCCACAGCGACGCGGCGAGCAAGCCGACCACGGCCACGCCGGCGCCCGACCCGCCGCCGCCGAGCCCCGCCGCGATCACGACGCCGGGGTAGAAGACCAGAAAGGGCAGTTCGGGCGAGAAGCCGAAAGCGGCCAGCCGGCCGGCGACCAGGAGCAAGCCGAGCGCTGCGCCGGCGATGACCTTCCACGGTCCGAAAACGGTGCGGAAGCGGATGACCGCGGCCTCGATCCGGGCGGTCCAGCCCGCGCCCGCGCGGCGGTCGCCGTCGCGCTCCTCCCGCATGCTCAGGTCACGAAAGTCAGAAGGCACGCGCCTGCCGTTCCCGCTCCGCCGCTTCGGCGGATCACTGTTTCCTTTCCCGACACTGGTCCCGATCGCGGGTTTGCGCAAGCTTTCCGAGACCGCGGCGAAGCTTCCCTTCGGCGGCGTGAGCGTCCCCGCGGGTGGGAGAAGAGCGCCGTCGACGGCGTTCGGGGGTTTTGCCCTGGAGATTGCGGGCGCCGCCTACGCCACCTTCGCCAGGGCGAGCGTCTTCGCGCCGCGCCGCGCGCGCGGCAGGGCGACGACGGCGACCGCGCCCTCGCCCATCCGCGACGCGATCCGCAGCGCGCCGCCATGCAGTTCGACCAGCGAGTTGGCGATGGCGAGGCCGAGGCCGGAGCCCTTCATGCCGTTGGCCATAACGGCGCCGCCCTGCTCGAACGGGCGGCCGAGCCGTTCGATGTCCTCGGCGGCGATGCCCGGACCGTTGTCCTCGACGTAGAAATAGATGCGGTCGGCGATTGCCTCGGCGCCGACCTCGACCGCGCCGCCCTCCGGCGCGAATTTCACCGCATTGCGCATCAGCGTAGTCAGGATGCGCTCGACCGCCGAGGGATCGGCCTCGAGGCCGAGGCCCGACGGCGCCGAGACCGTGACCGAGACGCGCTTCTCGCGCGCCGTCGCCGCGACCTCCTGCACCGCCAGCCCGACCACCTCGTCGGCGCAGAACCGGCTGTAGCTCAGCCGCTCGCGGCCCGCCTCGAGCCGCGACATGTCGAGGATGTCGCTGACCACGTGCAGCAGATATTCGCCGCTGGCGAGGATGTGCTGGCAATAATCCTGGTACTTCTCCGAGCCGAGCGGACCGAAGGTCTGGCTGCCCATCAGTTGGGAAAAGCCGATGATCGCGTTGAGCGGGGTGCGCAGTTCGTGGCTCATGTTGGCCAGGAACTCCGCCTTGGCGCGATTGGCGGCCTCCGCCCGCGCCTTCTGCTCGTGATAGCGCTCGGCGAGGTCGACGAGCTGCTGGGCCTGCTCCTCGAGCGAGCGGCGCGACTGGCGCAACTGGGCGACGGTGGCGAGCAGCAGGCGCTCGGAGTTCATCAGCTGCTCTTCGTGCTCCTTGAGCGCGGTGATGTCGGTTCCGACCGAGACCAGGCCGCCGTCGCGCGTGCGCCGCTCGTTGACCTGGAGCCAGCGGCCGTCGGGTAGCCGGGCTTCGTAGGCGCGCGCTTCGTCCCGGGTCGGGAAAGGTCGTCCGGCCTCGTGCGGCAGGAGATCGGCGTAGCGCGCCCCCGGGCGAACCGTCGCCTCGGAAAGATCGTGCAGGCGCTGGTACTTGGAATTGCACAACACCAGCCGCTGACCCGAGTCCCACAGCACGAAGGCTTCGGAGATCGCCTCGACCGCTTCGCGTAGCCGCTGGTCGGCGGTCGCCGAAGCCTCGGCCTCGAGCCGGCGCTCGGTGACGTCGAAGGCGATGCCGACCAGCGCCGCGCCGCCCGTCTCCTCGTCGAACACCAGTTCAGCGCGTTTTCTCAGCCACACCCAGCGACCGTCGGCGGCGCGCATGCGGAATTCGACGTCGACGCCGCCGGCGCGCTCGGCCGCCATGCGCGCGATGTCCTCGAGGCTCATGTCCTCGGGATGGACCAGCGCCTGCAGGTCCGCGATCGCCCAGGACTCCGGGCGGCCGGCGAGGTCGAGAACGGCGAACATCGAGGCCGACCAGTCGATCCGGCCGCGCGCGAGATCCCAGGTCCACAAGCCGCAGCGGCCGCGGTTGAGCGCGAGGTCCACCCGCGCCCGGCGCGCGCGCTCGCAGCGGAGGCGCCGGAGGCGCGCCCGCCCCTCGGCGGCGTAGAGGCCCGCCCCGGCGATCATCAGCGCGAGCGTCGAGCCGAGCAGCACCACGGTCAGAAGCGCGCCGCGGCGCCAGGCGGCGAGGTGCGGGGCCTGTCTCTTATACACATCTGACGCTGCCGACGATCGCATAAGTGTAGA
>CAMFKX010000248.1 GCA_945957375.1 uncultured Roseiarcus sp. | reverse complement strand
GTCGGCGACCGCGCCTACAGGCCTATTCGGCGGCGATCTTGCCGGCCGCGACATGCGTCTGGCAGTTGCTCGGGCAGACGCGGGCGCAGGCGCCGCAGCCGATGCAGGCGCCCGAATTGTCGAGCACCATGATCTTGCGGTTCAGTTCGCCGTCGAAATCATCATCGTCGTCGCCGGTGATCTTGCCGAGCACCTTGCCGTCCTCGTCGACGCCGTGCAGGTGCATGACGTCGCGCGAGCACACCTTGAAGCAGCGGCCGCAGCCGATGCATTTGGCGGCGTTGATGTCGGTCAGATATTCCGGGGTCCAGTCGGAGCCGTCGCGGGTGGTGAAGGGCATCACGCGTTCTCCAGCGCGGCGAGCTTCTGGCGGGCGGCGACCAGTTCGGCGAAGGCGTCGTGGGCGGCCTTGGCGACCTCGGGGATGCTCGTCCAGTTGAGCGGCAGCTCCTCGGACAGGTCGTGCAGGTCCATCTTGGCGGCGGTCGCCCGGGCGGACAGTTTCTTGATTTCGGCCTTCAGCGCGTCGACGTCGGACATGGGATGCTCCTTGGCTTCCGGGCGGGTCGTGATGGGCTGGGGTTCAAATGTCCGCGACGGCCGGATAGGCGTCGATCCACTTCTTCGCTTCGTCGACCAGCTTCTCGCCGGCCTCGGCCAGCTTCTCGAAGCTTTCGAAGCCGAACCGGTGCACGTCGCGCAGCGACTTGGAGATCACCACCAGGCGCCCGACGGTGAGGATCACCCGGCCGAATCCCTCGTGCGACATCTTCATCATCGGCGAGGCCATCCGGCCGGTGACGCGCTCGATGTCGAGGCCGACCGCGACGTAGAACTTCTCCACCCGGTTCATGACGTCGGGATCGGGATCGCCGATGATCGGGATCTCGCGCCGCTGCGCCTTGGTGACGATGAACTCGCCGATCACCTTGGAATCGGGCAGCTTCTCCCACACGCCATAGGCGTCTTCGGCGCGCCACACGCTGATCAGGGTCTTGACGAAGGGCGCGTCGAGCCCGGCGGGCCTGGCGATCGTATCGGTCATGGCGTCAATCCTCTTCGAAATCGGGTTTGGCGGGGCCGACGCCGGCGCTGGCGAGCACCTTGCGCAGCCACGGCGGCGGCGCGCCGGCGAGCATGACCCGGGTGCGCTCCAGCACCTCGGGGATCGGCGCGGCTTGCGGCGTCTTGATCGGATGGATGCGCGAGGCGACCACCTTGGCCGCGGCCGGACCGCCGATCGCGAGGCAGAACAGCAGATGGCAGCCGTCCAGCGCCGCGACTTTCGGCCCGATCTTGTCGTCGCCGTCGGTCTTGTGCGAGCCGGTCTCGTCGGACGTGTCGCCGAAGCCGACCGCCTCGACGAAGGACCAGCCGTCCTGGGTCACGTCGTAGATCGCGAATTTCGGCGCCGAGCCGAAATGCGCGTTGAGGCTCTTCATGTCGCGGGTCGCGATCGCGACGCGGACGACGCCGGAAGCGGGCGCCGCGCGGACCGGAGCCTCGTCGTCAGTGTTGACGATTTGCAGACGCCTGACGGCGGTCATGGCTTGTCTCCCGGTTGAGGAACGGGTTGAGGGAATCGGGGGTGACCTCTGAGCGCGCGCCCTCGAAAATGTTGGCGGCCTCGAAGATCAGGTTGCGGGCGCCTTCGTAGCCGACGCGCAGCCTGTGCTGGCTGCCGAGCCGGTCGAAGATCGGGAAGCCGACCCGCATCAGCGGAATGCCGAGCTGCTCGGAGGCCTGCCGGCCGTGGCTGTGGGTGACGAGCAGGTCCGCCCCCTCCGCCATCGCCTCGAAGTCGCCGAGGTCGCCGACCTTCACCGCCTCGCAAGGCACATGCTGGAGCGCCTTCGAGTGGCCGCTGGTGGTGACGGCGGCGTGGATCTCGGCGCCCATGCCGACGAAGAAGGTCGCAAGGCCGTAGAGCAGGTCGGGCTCGGCGGCGATGGCGATCTTCTTGCCGGAATAATGGAAGTGGCCGTCGAGCAGCGCGTCCTGCAACTGGGCGCGGCGGCGGCGGACCGAGGCCGGCGCCGACTGTCCCGAAAGTTCGGTCAGCAACGTGACGAAGCGATCGACCGCCTTGAGGCCGTAGAGCTGGCGGAACAGCGCATATTCGACCCCGGTCAGCGCCTGGATGCGCTCGGCCGGGGCGCGCATCTGCTCGCCGATGGCGATGGTGAGGGCGGCGTCGCCGAGCGAGCGGATGTCGTCGACCGAGGTCCCGCCGTAGGTCGTCGGGATCCAGCGCGGCGGCACCGTCCCGTCGAGCGCGCCGGAGATGTCGGGGAAGACGACCGGCTCGAGCCCGAAGGCCTCGACCAGCGCGCGGATGTGCTCGACGTCGGCGACCGTCAGATGCGAGCCCGGCAGGATGTTGACGCGGCGCGGGTTGCGCCGGACGCGCGGCTCGCGGCCGGCGATCGCGTCGATCATCGCGACGACCGCCTTCGACCAGCCCTCCTCGATCGCGCCGTCGAAGTCGGGCGTCTGGGCGAGCGCGATCTCGGTGCCGTCGAGGTCGGCGGCGCGGCGCTCGCGAATCGCGGCGAGGTCGCCGGGGAAATCCTCGCCGCGGGTCTCGACCAGCGCGGTGGTGGCGACGCCGATGAAGGCGGGCTTGGCGCGCGCCTTGAGATTGAGGATCGCCTCCTCGAGGTGATCGGCGCCGCCGAGCACGGTCGCGACCTCGTCCATCGCCGTCGTCTGGAGCGGGATCGTCTCCTTGAAGTGGCGCACGAACAGCACCAGGGCGAACGAGGTGCAGCCCTGCGAGCCGTGGAACAGCGGCACCGCGCCGGCGACGCCGAGATAGGCGAAGGCGGCCCCGAGCGGCTGCGAAGACTTCAGCGGATTGACGCTGGCGGCCTTCGAGACGGGGATGATCTTGGTCATCGCGGGCTCCTGCGGCGGGGAATGAGGGATAGGGAGCATAGGGCCCTCATCCGGCGCTTCGCGCCACCTTCCCCCCGAGGGGGAAGGGAATCGCGCCCCCTCGCCCGCGCAGCGGGAGAGGGACGCCGCGAAGCGGCAGGGTGAGGGGATGCGGCGTCGCGCCCATCAGCACTCGCCCATGTCGTCGGCGACGGTCGCGGCGAACTTCTTCCGGCTCGCCGCCACGAAGTCCGCGTCGCCGTCGCGCACGGCGACCTTGCCCGCAGCCGGGATGTCCCACGGCGCCGGCGCGCGCACGTCGGCCCAGATCGGGTTATGCAGCGCGAGGTCGATCTGACGCACGAGTTCGACCATGCCGTCGTAGCCGGCGTAGGGGTGGTGGCGCTCCTGGTTGATGTCGAGCCAGGGCGTCTTGGCTTTCAGCGCAATGAACTGGGTGCGGCCGCCCGACAGCATGATGTCGGCCTTGCCGCCGGCGAGCATCGCGTAGAGGTCGCGCGGCGCCATCGCGTCGAAGGCGTGCTTCTCGTCCTTGAGCAGCGCCTTGATCCGTTCCTTGTCCTCGTCGGTCGACTTCTTGGTCGAGGTGCCGACGATCTCGATGCCGATCTCCTGAAGCGCCGCCACCACCGACCACGACTTGACGCCGCCGGTGTTGAGCAGCACCCGCTTGCCGGCGAGGCGCTTGCGGTAGGGCTCGAGCCGCGCCCAGACGCGCGCCTCCTCCCCGGCGATGAGAAGCTCCGTGCGGTCGAGCAGGCTCTTCTCCGCGCCTTCGCGCACCAGCAGCGTCGCGAGCTGGCGCAGGGCGTCGGAGGTGTCGGAGACGCCGTAGAACGAGCCCTCGAAATAGGGGATGCCCCAGCGCTCCTCCATCTTGCGGGCGAGGTTGATAAGCGCGGTCGAGCACACCATCATGTTGGCGCGCGCGGTGTGGGCGGCGGCGATGTCGAGATAGCGCGCGTCGCCAGGGACGCAGGCGCGCACCCGCATGCCGAGCTTCTCGAGCAACGGCTTCACCATCCAGAATTCGCCGGCGAGGTTGAATTCGCCGAGGATGTTGACGTCCATCGGACCGACGTCGTCGGGCTCGTGCGAGCCGATGACATGGTCGAGCAGGGCTTCGCCGGCGAGCTTGTTGCCGAGGTTCTTCGAACCGACGAAGCCTGGCGCGTGCACCGGCACGACCGGCGTGCCGAAGCGCTCGGAGGCGCGGAAGCAGACGGCGTCGAGGTCGTCGCCGATCATCGCGGTGACGCAGGTGGCGTAGACGAACACCGCGGGCGGCGCGTGCGCCTCGATGATTTCGCGGATCGCCTTGAACAGCTTCTTCTCGCCCTGCCCCATCACCACGTCGAGCTCGGTGAGGTCGGTGGTGAAGCTCGTCCGCCACAGGCCCGGCCCGGACGAGGCGGCGCCGCGGTTGTCCCAGGAATTACCCTCGCAGGCGAGCGGCCCATGGATCAGATGCGCCACGTCGGTGACCGGCTGGAGCACGATCTTGGCGCCGTCGAAGGCGCAGCCGCCGGCCGCCGCGCCAGGCGTCAACGGCTTCGAGCAGCCCTTCTTGCGGGCGTTTTCGCCCTTGGCCTGGTTCAGGTCGCAGGCCGGCTCCTGAAACAGGGTCTGGACGCGGGCTTGGCTCGACATGGCGGTAGCCTTCTCGAAGAGAAAGGATGCGCGGCCCCGGGCGATCAAGGGCGCCCGGCGCCGCGCGCTGCCGTCACCGGGTCAGATCGAACGAGTAGTCGGTCTTGCCGGGGACGATGGTGTCGGCGTCGAGCTTGTCGAACACCTTGTCGAGGATCGTGGTCAGGACGCGCAGGCCGCCCTGATAGCCCCACAGCGGGAAGCGGTGGTGGTGGTGGCGATCGAAGATCGGGAAAGTGAGGCGGATCAGCGGCGTGCCGGTGTCGCGCTCGAGGTACTTGCCGTAGGAGCTGCCGATCAGGAGGTCCACCGGCTCGGTGAACAGCAGCGAGCGCAGGTGCCAGAGGTCCTTGCCGGCCCAGATCTTGGCGTCCTTGCCGAACGGCGAGGCGTCGAGGATCGGACGAAGCTCTTCCTCCCAGGCCTTGGTGCCGTTGGTGGCGAGGCAGTGGACCGGCTCGCCGCCGGTCTCCATCACGAAGCGCGCCATCGCGATGACGAAGTCCGGATCGCCGTAGATCGCATACTTCTTGCCGTGCAGATGGGCCTGGCTGTCGGCCATGGCGTCGATCAGCCGGCCGCGCTCGAGCCGGATCGATTCCGGGATCGGCTTGCCCGACAGCGCCGAGATCTTCATCAGCATCTCGTCGGTCGCGCGCACGCCCATCGGATAGTGGAACGACGCGGTCTCGTGCCCGAAGGTCTCGGCGTAGTCGAGCGTCTTGCGGGTGTTCCAGCGCTGCAGCGACACGGTCGCCTTGGCGTGGACCGCCGCCTTCACGTCGTCGATCTTGGTGCCGCCGTCATACATGCGGAACTCGCCGTCCGAGGGCGTGTCGAACTGATCGGAGGCGTCGGACAGGATCGTGTATTCGACGCCCATCACATCGAGCAGGCGCTTCAGCTCGCGGTTGTTGCCGACGCAGAAGCCGTCGAAGCCCGGGATGATGTTGATCGACGTGTTGGGCTTGGGCTCGACGCCCTTCCAGAAGTTGTCGAGCACGCCCTTGACCATGACGTCGTAGCCGTCGACGTGGCTGCCGACGAAGGCCGGGGTGTGGGCGAACGGGACGTCGTATTCCTGCGGGACGGACTTCTTGTCCTTGGCCGTCTGGATGAAGGAATGCAGGTCGTCGCCGATGACTTCCGCCATGCAGGTGGTCGAGACCGCGATCATCTTCGGGGCGTAGAGCGAATAGGTGTTGGCGAGGCCGTCGACCATGTTGTTGAGGCCGCCGAACACCGCGGCGTCTTCCGTCATCGACGACGAGACCGCGCTGCACGGCTCCTTGAAGTGGCGCGAGAGGTGCGAACGATAATAGGCGACGCAGCCCTGCGAGCCGTGGACGAAGCTCATCGTCTTCTCGAAGCCGGCGGCGGCGAACACCGCGCCGAGCGGCTGGCAGGCCTTGGCCGGATTGACCACCAGCGATTCGCGGGCCAGGTTCTTCTCGCGATAGTCCCAGGTCTTGGTGATGTCGGCCTGCTCGGCGATCTTGGCGTCGGAGACGCCGCATTCGAACATCTGCTTCTTGCGCGCGAACATTTCCTGGTATTCCGGCTCGCGGAACAGGGGGGCGTGATCGAGCACCTTTTCGGCTGACTGTGGCATAGCAATATTCCTCTGCTGCCGGGCCGCGCCATACGGCGGCTCCGGTCGGGAATGCGTTGGGGATGTGGCCGCGCTCGCTGAGCGCGGCCGGCGCGATCGAGGGCGGCGCGATCGGCGACCGCGCCTACAGGGTCACTCCGCGGCGATCGCGAGGCTGTCGGGCTCGGTCCAGGGCGCGTCGAACAGGTCCCAGACGGGATTGTTGATCGCGAGATCCATGTCGCGAGCGAAGATCGCGAAGCCGTCGTAGCCGTGATAGGGGCCGGAATAGTCCCACGAGTGCATCTGACGGAACGGGATGCCCATCTTCTGCACCGGGTACTTCTCCTTGATGCCCGAGCCGACCAGATCCGGGCGGATCTTCTCGACGAACTTCTCGAGCTCGTAGCCGGTCACGTCGTCATAGATCAGCGTGCCCTTCTTCACGTAGTGACCGGTGCGCTGGTAGTCGTCGCCGTGGCCGAATTCATAGCCGGTGCCGACGATCTCCATGCCGAGGTCTTCGTAGGCGGTGATGACGTGACGGGGGCGCAGGCCGCCGACATAGAGCATCACGGTCTTGCCCTCGAGGCGCGGCCGGTACTTGGCGATCACGGCGTCAACCATCGGCCGGTACTTGGCGATCACCGCCTCGGTCTTGGCCTCGATCTCCGGGCCGAAGTGCTTGGCGATCTTGCGCATCGAGGCTTCGATCTGCGACGGCCCGAAGAAATTGTACTCCATCCAGGCGACGCCGTATTTCTCTTCCATGTGCCGGCAGATGTAGTTCATCGAGCGGTAGCAATGGATGAGGTTGAGCTTGGCCTTGGGCGCCCGCTCGACTTCGGCGAGGGTCGCGTCGCCCGACCAGTTGCCGACCACGCGCAGACCCATTTCCTCGAGCAGGATGCGCGAGGCCCAGGCGTCGCCGCCGATGTTGTAGTCGCCGATGACGTTGACGTCGTAGGGGCCGGCTTCCCACTCGGTCTCCTTCTTGTCGAACACCCAGTCGCGGATCGCGTCGTTGGCGATGTGATGGCCGAGCGACTGCGACACGCCGCGGAAACCTTCGCAGCGGACCGGAACGACGGTCTTGCCGATCTCCTTGGCCTTCTTCTTGGCGACCGCCTCGATGTCGTCGCCGATCAGGCCGATCGGGCATTCCGACTGGATGGTGACGCCGTTGTTGAGCGGGAACAGCTGATCGATCTCGGTGATGATCTTGTCGAGCTTCTTGTCGCCGCCGAACACGATGTCCCGCTCCTGGAAGTCGGAGGTGAACTGCATGGTGACGAAGGTGTCGATGCCGGTCGCGCCGATGTAGTAGTTGCGGCGTTGCGACCAGGAATATTGTCCGCAGCCGACCGGACCATGGCTGATGTGGACCATGTCCTTGATCGGGCCCCAGACGACGCCCTTGGAGCCGGCGTAGGCGCAGCCGCGCACGGTCATGACGCCCGGCACCGACTTGATGTTCGACTTGACGTCGCACTCGGTGAGGAGGGCGTTTTCCGTCTCGGCGGCTTCGGCGACGGGCTTGGCGACGCTCAGGTGCTTCTTGCGGCGCTTGGCGAACTTGTCGGGATAAGCGGTCAAGACCTCAGCGATCAGCGCTTCCATCTTGGCGTCTTCGTTTTCGGCATCGAGGCTCATGGCGCTCTCCAAATGCGGGGGAAGAGCCGGCCGCCGGGTTCAAGGGCCGGGGCCGGCTGTCGGTTAGTGAGCGGCGGCGGCGGCCGCTTCCTTGGCCTGGAGCTCGGCGAGCGCCTGCTCTTCGGTCTTCATGATGCCGAACTCCATCAGCATCTCCTCGAGCTCTTCCATCGTGATCGGGGTCGGGATGGTGCCCTTGCCCGAGTTGGCGTGGATCTTCTCGGCCAGCTGGCGGTACTCCTGCGCCTGCTTGCTGTCGGGCGCGTATTCGATCACCGTCTGGCGGCGGAGTTCCGCGTGCTGGACGATATTGTCGCGCGGCACGAAGTGGATGAGCTTGGAGTTCAGGCGCTTGGCGAGGGCCTCGGCCAGCTCCAGCTCCTTGTCGGTCTGGCGCTCGTTGCAGATGAGCCCGCCGAGACGCACGCCGCCGGAATGGGCGTATTTGAGAATGCCCTTGGCGATGTTGTTGGCGGCGTAGAGGGCCATCATCTCGCCGGACATGACGATGTAGATTTCCTGCGCCTTGTTCTCGCGG
>CAMFKX010000247.1 GCA_945957375.1 uncultured Roseiarcus sp. | reverse complement strand
CAGATAGACGCCGAGCGGATCGCCGTCCGGCTCCATCGCCTCGACGCTGACATTGGGCGAGATCTTCGCCAGGATCTGGTCGCCGGCGATCAGCAGGCCGTCCTCGGCGCAATAGAGCATCACATGCTCGGGCGAGTGACCGCCGGCGGTCATCACCTCGAACGAGCGGGCGCCGATGGTCAGGCGATCGCCCGCCATCAAGCGCTGAAACGTCTTCGGCGGCGGAGCGACCATGCGCAGATAGGCGAGGCCGTTGCCAAGCAGGATCTCGGTGCTTTCGTCGCTCAGCCCGTGCGAGCGGTAGAAGCTGCGATAGGGCTCCGACTTCAGCGCCGAAGGGTCGAGACGGATGTTGAGCGCGAGCAGATATTCGGTCTGGCTCATCATCAGCGGCATGTCGAAGCGCTC
The DNA here is from genome assembly GCA_945957375.1 of uncultured Roseiarcus sp. Taxonomy (GTDB): domain Bacteria; phylum Pseudomonadota; class Alphaproteobacteria; order Rhizobiales; family Beijerinckiaceae; genus Roseiarcus. Next base: position 7,929 of record CAMFKX010000247.1, on the reverse strand, counting down.
GCAGAGCCAGCCGGCGAGACCGATGTGGTCGGGGTGGAAGTGGGTCGCGATCAGGCGGGTGAGCCGCCGCCCCGCGAGCGGCCCTTCGAGCAGCGTCTCCCAGGCCGCGCGCGACGCCGGATTGTCGATGCCGGTGTCGACCAGCGCGAGCCCGTCGCCGTCCTCGATCAGGTACAGGTTGACGTGGTTGAGGCGGAAGGGAAGCGCGAGCCGCGTCCAGAAGAGGCCGGGCCTGACCTCGATTACATCGCCCGGCGCCGGCGGCGCCGCGAAGGGGAAGTCGAGGGTCTGCGGCGTCGCATGGGTCGGCATCGGGGCTCCGGGTTCCGGCGATCTGCGGTTCGCCGCCGTCTCATTTGGAGAAATCGTAGGCTTTTAAAAGTTCAGCGATCCGCACCGGGGCGTCCGAGCCGTGACGCGTCTCGACGTCGTCGACCTTCCACATCCCGCCTTCGCGCACGAAGGCATAGACGTTGACGCAGTCAGTGTCGAAATCGCGGAACTTGACCGTCACCGTCGCGTGTTCGCCGGCGACCACCAGCGGTCCGACGGTCACATTCGACAGCGCGTAGTCCTGGCCGTCGATCACGAAATCCCAGTCCAGCGCGCAGACGCCCTCGCCCCTGGTTTCGCAGGCGGCGTTCCTGGCGAACAGCGCGGCGAACGCCTTCGAGGCGCGCCGCCGGATCAGCCGGTCGCTCGCCTGGAGCGCCGGCGCCGCCTCGGCACGATGGTAGAGATCGTAGACTTGCCGCAGCCAGGCGGCGGGATCAGCGGCGCTCGGGTCGGACTGCGCCAGGGCGGTCGCGCCCGAGAGGAGGAGGCCGGCCGTGAGCGCTGCGAGCCTCGTTCGAAGCCGGATCGACACCGGCTTACGCCAGCGCCGCCTTCTGCAACCCGACCAGCGTCCCGATTCCGCCGCGCGCGAGCGCCAGCATCTTCAGAAGCTCCGCCTCGCTGAACGGCGCGCCTTCGGCCGAGCCCTGCACCTCGACCAGGCCGCCCGAGCCGGTCATGACGAAATTGGCGTCGGTCTCGGCGGTCGAATCCTCGGCGTAGTCGAGGTCGATCACCGCCGCGCCGCCGACAACGCCGCATGAAACCGCCGCGACGTGATCCCGCAGCGGGCTCTCCTTGAGGATCGATCGCTGCACCATCCACTGGATGCAGTCGCGCAGCGCGAGCCACGCGCCGGTGATCGAGGCGGTGCGGGTTCCACCGTCGGCCTGCAGCACGTCGCAGTCGATGGTGATCTGGCGCTCGCCGAGCTTCGGCAGGTCGACCACGGCGCGCAGGCTGCGTCCGATCAGCCGCTGGATCTCGTGCGTGCGCCCGGAGACCTTGCCGGCGGATTCGCGCCGGCTGCGCGTCAGAGTCGCGCGCGGCAGCATGGCGTATTCGGCCGTCACCCAGCCGCGGCCCTGGCCGCGCAGCCACGGCGGCGGCTTGTCCTCAAGCGAGGCCGCGCACAGGACGTGCGTTTCGCCGAAGCGCACGAGGCAGGAGCCCTCGGCGTAGCGCGCCACTCCGCGCTCGAAGCTGACCTTGCGCATCTCGTCGTCGGCGCGTTTCGAAGGACGCATGAAATCCGGCCCTTTGCCTGAATGTCGGCCCGCTTTAGCGGCAGACGGGCCGGGGCGCAACGCGGCCCGCGGCTCCCCGCTTGCAGGCGAGGCCCGCCGTTGACCCCGCCATCCGGCCTCACTAGGGTCCGCCGCCTCGAAAGTTCCACGGAACCCGCCGGACATGCCGCCCGATTCCTCACTCGATCCGACCAAGTCCTTCCAGGGGCTGATCCTGACCTTGCAGGCCTTCTGGGCGGGTCGGGGCTGCGTCATCCTGCAGCCCTACGACATGGAGGTCGGCGCCGGCACCTTTCATCCGGCGACGACGCTGCGCTCGCTCGGGCCGAAGCCGTGGAGCGCCGCCTATGTCCAGCCGTCGCGCCGGCCGAAGGACGGCCGCTATGGCGAGAACCCCAATCGCCTCCAGCACTATTACCAGTATCAGGTGATCCTGAAGCCCTCGCCGGAGAACCTTCAGGAGCTCTACCTGGAATCCCTGCGCGCCATCGGCATCGACATGACCCTGCACGACGTGCGCTTCGTCGAGGACGACTGGGAGAGCCCGACGCTCGGCGCCTGGGGCCTGGGGTGGGAGTGCTGGTGCGACGGCATGGAAGTGTCGCAGTTCACCTATTTCCAGCAGGTGGCCGGCTTCGAATGCGCGCCGGTTTCGGGCGAGCTGACCTATGGCCTCGAGCGCCTCGCCATGTACGTGCAGGGGGTCGAGAACGTCTACGACCTCAATTTCAACGGCGGCGAGGGCGAAGCGCGGGTCAGCTACGGCGACGTGTTCAAGCAGGCCGAGCAGGAATATTCCCGCTTCAACTTCGAGCACGCCGACACGGCGATCCTGTTCCAGCACTTCAAGGACGCGGAGGCCGAGTGCCGCTCGCTGATCGAGCGCGGCGCCGACGGCGAGCGCCATCGCATGGCGCTGCCGGCCTACGACCAGTGCATCAAGGCGAGCCACGCCTTCAATCTGCTCGACGCCCGCGGGGTGATTTCGGTCACCGAGCGCCAGAGCTACATCCTGCGGGTGCGCGAGCTTGCCAAGGCTTGCGGGGCGGCGTGGCTGAAGACGGCGGGAGGCGGGGCGTGACGAGACTTCAGGCGCTCGACCGGAACCAGATCGCGCGGGATGCGATCAACTCTGTCCTTCGGGACGGTTTGAGGTCGCCTCCGCCGAGCAGTTGGTCCGTAAGCGCAAGAGACAACCACTCCGGCGAGCCGGCCCTCTACGTCAGTGTCGAAATGCCGGCCGAAACGGACATCCCCAAAGTTAGCGATCGGAACCGCCTGATTGCCGGCATGATGTCTGCGCTGGAGCGGATCGGAGACGACCGGTTTCCTTACCTGTATTTCGGGCCGCGAGCAGACGAGGCAAGCCTCGACGACGAAGAACCGACATACGATGGAGACAAGGACTCGTTCTGATGCCTGCCCTCTCCGATGAGCTGATGAAGACCGCTGAAACTCTGCTCGGCGGCGTGCAGCCGGGAAGCGCGGCGCGAAGGCGCGCGGCTTCGACCGCCTATTATGCGCTGTTCCATCGGCTCAGCGCGCTTTGCGCGAACCGCCTGATGGGACCATACGACGCAACGCCCTTGCACTGGCGCGCCTATCGCGCTCTGGAGCACAAGCAGGTCAAGGAGGCGCTCGCGCGAAGCGACGAGTTCAAGGCGCAGTTCGGCGCTTCCTTCTCCGAGTTGCAGGACATTCGGCACTGGGCGGATTACAGCGTTTCCTCGCACCCCGAAGATGACAAAGCGAAAGCGCGGAAGAAGTTCGGCGCAAACGACGCGCGCGATTGCCTCAGAACAGCTAAGGAAGCGATCTCCTTCATCGACAACCTGGATGGCGCCGCGCGGCGAAGGCTCGCGACCCTCCTGATCGTGCGCGACCGGCGCTAGACACCCACCGACCAGACAGGCGCATTGGCCTCATGCCCGACCTTCTCCTCGAACTCTTCTCCGAAGAAATCCCCGCGCGCATGCAGCGCCAGGCGGCGGAGGACCTGAAGCGCCTCGTCACCAACGCGCTCGTCGACCGCAACCTGACTTACGAGGGGGCGCAGGCCTTCGTCACGCCGCGGCGCCTCACGCTGCACGTCGTCGGCCTGCCGGCCGTCCAGCCGACCCTGCGCGAGGAGCGCAAGGGTCCGCGCGTCGGCGCGCCCGAGGCGGCGGTTCAGGGCTTTCTCAAGAGCGCCGGTCTCGCCCGGATCGAGGACGCGGCCATCGAGACGGACCCGAAGAAGGGCGCGTTCTATGTCGCCGTGATCGAGAAGCCCGGCCGCACCGCCGCCGAGGCGATCGCCGAGATCGTGCCGGCGGTGATCCGCGCCTTCCCCTGGCCGAAGGCGATGCGTTGGGGCAAGGGCTCGACCAAACCCGACGCCTTGCGCTGGGTGCGCCCGCTGCGCGGCATCCTCTGCACCCTCGCCACGCCGCATGACATGGCCGAGGTCGTTCCCTTCGCGGTCGACGGCGTCGAATCGGGTCAGTTCACCTGGGGCCACCGCTTCATGGCGCCCGAGCCGATCGACGTGCGCCGTTACGACGACTACGTCGACGCCCTGCACAAGGGCAAGGTCGTGCTCGACCCGGAGCGGCGCAAGGCGATCATCCGCGAGGATGCGAAAAGCCTCGCCTTCGCGCAAGGGCTGGAGCTGGTCGAGGACGAGGGCCTGCTCGAAGAGGTCGCGGGCCTGGTCGAATGGCCGGTCGTGCTGATGGGAGAGTTCGAGGCGGACTACCTGGACATCCCGCCCGAGGTGATCCGCGCCACTATCCGCGCCAACCAGAAGTGTTTCGTGCTGCGGGACGCAGCCGGCAAGCTCGCTAACCGCTTCGTCCTCGTGTCGAACATCGTCGCCCGCGACGGCGGTGCGGCGATCGCGGCCGGCAACGCTCGGGTCGTGCGGGCGCGGCTCTCCGATGCCCGCCACTTCTGGCTGACCGATCTCAACGACCTGCCCGACTACAAGGACAAGGCCGACAAGCCGCTCGACCAACGGCTCGCCAAGCTTGAGGCGCTTGAGATCGTGTTCCACGAGAAGCTCGGCACGCAGGCGGAGCGGATCGAGCGGATCGAGACGCTGGCGCGCGAGATCGCGCCGCAGGTCGGCGCCGATCCGGAACTCGCCAGTCGCGCCGCGAAGCTCGCCAAGGCCGACCTCGTCACCGAGATGGTCGGCGAGTTCCCGGAGTTGCAGGGGTTGATGGGCCGCTACTACGCGACCCATCAGGGCGAGGAGGCCAGCGTCGCCGATGCGATCGAGGAGCACTACAAGCCGCAGGGGCCGAACGACCGCATTCCGACCTCGCCGGTGTCGGTCGCCGTCGCGCTGGCCGACAAGCTCGATACGCTTGGCGGCTTCTGGGCGATCGACGAGAAGCCGACCGGCAGCAAGGATCCCTATGCGCTTCGCCGCGCCGCCCTCGGCGTGATCCGCATCGTGCTGGAAAACGGCCTGCGCCTGCCGCTGACCGGCCCGCTCAACGCCGCCGTCTGGGGGGCGCTGCTCGACGTCGAGTTCGCCCGCGAGGACGAGGCCGGCGCCGTCGTCCATTCGCTGGAGAAGCGCGGCTTCCCGAAAGGGCCGGAGCTCGACGAGATCGTCGGCGCAGTCACGCGCGCCGCGCGCGGGGCGCCGGCGCCCGACGACGCGCGCCTCGCCGGCGTCACCCGCAGCCTGCTCGACTTCTTCGCCGACCGGCTGAAAGTCTACCTGCGCGACAAGGGCGCGCGGCACGACCTGATCGACGCCGTCTATGCCCTCCCCGGCCAGGACGACCTCCTGATGGTCCTCTGGCGGGTCGAGGCGCTCGGGCGCCTGCTCGACGCGGAGGACGGCAAGAACCTGCTCGCCGGCTACCGCCGCGCCGCCAATATCTTGCGCGCCGAGGAGAAGAAGGACGGCGCCGGCGCCTTTTCCGGCCCGCACGACCCGGCGAAGATCGCGCTTCCCGCCGAGCGCAACCTCGCCGATGCGCTCGCCGCCGCCGGCGCCGCCGCGCGCGAGCGGGTCGGGCGCGAGGATTTCGAGGGCGCGATGCGCGCGCTCGCAGCCTTGCGCGCGCCGGTCGACGCCTTCTTCGTCGACGTGACCGTCAACGCCGACGACCCGGCGCTGCGGCTCAATCGTCTGCGCCTGCTCGGCGAATTGCGAGACGCGGTCCACGCCGTCGCCGATTTCTCGAAGGTCGCGGGGTAGTCGGCGCGTCCTTTTCCGCGAGTGGGAGAGGGCCGCCGCGAACCGGCAGGTTACGGGTTCGGGCGCTGGAGCACCATCGCGCGCGATCTTGACATACAATGCAAATGCATTACTTCGAGTTGACGAAGGGGGTCCCCGATGCCCAAGACGGCCGAGATCCTGGAAATCCCCGCCACCATCACCGAGCGTGGGCAGACCACCGTGCCCGCGGCCATTCGTCGTCGGCTGAAGCTCGGCAAGCGCGATCAGGTAGTGTTTCGCGTGCTGGCCGACGGAGCCGTGGTTATCGCCCGGAAGCCGGCGCCCGCCGCGGACAGTGATCCGGTGCTGGCGACATTCCTCGCTTTCCTCGTCCGCGACATGGCCCAGGACCCGACGCAGATTCGTCCGGCGTCAAAGGCGCGGCTCGCGCAAGCGCAAGCGCTAGTCGAAGGCGTCCAGGTCGATCTCGACGAGGCGCTGACGGACGACGAGGCTTGAGCGACGACATCGTCGAAATCAACGGGTGGACGATTTACGCCCACCCGCTGTTTCTCGACCAACTCGAGGCCATGATCGCCGCAGTCGAGACGGCGCGCCGGAAAAACCCGACGGCTATCGCAAGACACGCGCCGCAAAACTGCTCGCCGCGGTGCTGAAGGTGGCGTTCGAAGACATTCCCGGCGATCCGACTCGGGACATCTATCGCCAGGGCGACACGCTCGGCGAAGACTACAAGCACTGGTTCCGCGCGAAATTCCTGCAGCAGTTCCGGCTGTTCTTCCGCTATCAGCAGTCCGGCGGCGCGAAGATCCTCGTTCTGGCGTGGGTGAACGATGAGTCCACAATGCGCGCCTACGAAAGCGCCCACGACGCCTACGCGACGTTTCGCAAGATGCTGGATCGGGGCGATCCGCCGGACAGCTGGAGCGCGCTCGTCAGCGCCGTCTCGAAGCCCGCCGCGATCCGTCGGCTGAGGCGATCGAAACCCGAGGATTGACGGTCTATCGCCCGATGGGCCCGAACCGCGGCGCCGGCGCCGCCTCGAGCGCGCCGCCCGGGCCCTCTCGGTAGAGCCCGCGCGCGGCGTTGTGCGGATGGGCGGCCGCCTCTGCGAGGCTGAGCGCCGGGGCGAAGCAGACGTCGGTGCCTTCGAGCAGCGCCCGCCACTCGGCGCTCGGGCGGCTCGCGAACAGCGCGCGGAAGCGTCGCTTCAGCGCCGGCCATTGCGCCGTGTCGTACTGCGCCTTCGGATCGAGGTCGGCGAGGCCGAGCTTGTCGAGCAGCAGCGCGTAGAACTGCGGCTCCAGCGCGCCGATCGTGACATAGCGCCCGTCGGCGCAGGCGTAGGAATCGTAGAACGGCGAATCGTGGAAGATGCTCGGCCGCCCGGCGTCGAGCATGCCGCTGGCGCGCGCCCAGAGCGCGATGCCGCTCAAGCTCGCGACCATGTCGAGGATCGCGGCGTCGACGACGCAGCCCTTGCCGGTCGCCCGCGCCGACAGCACGCCGCTGACGATGCCGAAGGCGAGGCCGAGCGCGCCGCCGGCGTCGCCGAGCAGGGTCGGCGGGACGATCGGCGCCGCGCCCTCGCGTTCGACCAGCGACAGCGCGCCCGTCAGCGCGACGTAATTGAGATCATGGCCGGCGGTCTGGGCGAGCGGGCCGTCCTGCCCCCATCCGGTCATGCGGCCATAGACGAGCTTTGGGTTGCGCGCGGCGCATTCGGCGGGGCCGAGGCCGAGACGCTCCATCACGCCGGGGCGGTTGCCCTCGATCAGCGCGTCGGCCGAGGCCACCAGCGCAAGCGCCTCCGCGAGCGCCTCGGGGCGCTTGAGGTCGAGCGCGACAATACGCTTGCCGCGCCGCAGCGGGTCGGAGCCCGCGCCCGGATTGGGGTTGCCGATCGCCGCCCTGGTCGGCCGCACGATCGCCGTCACCTCGGCGCCGTGCTCGGCGAGCATCCGCCCGGCGAGCGGCCCGGGCCCGATGCCCTCGAATTCGATGATTTTCACGCCGGCGAGGGGTCGAAGCATCGGGAGGCCCTTGGAGCGCGTCCTCGTCACCCTGCTTGCGGGGAGAAGGGGCGCGAAGCGCCGGATGAGGGGCGGCGCTAATCGTCGGACATTGGCGCAGCCCCTCACCGCGACCCTCTCCCCGCACGCGGGG
>CAMFKX010000246.1 GCA_945957375.1 uncultured Roseiarcus sp. | reverse complement strand
GACTGGCGCGCCTCGCCCGCGGCGCCGGGCCCCGCCGCCGAGGCCGCCGTCGCGCCGCATTTCGCCGAGCCGCGCCAGGCGGAGCTGATGCAGTTCTCGCCCTCTGTCGCAGTCGCGGCGGCGGCGTCGGGGCCTGAAGACCGCGCCGCCCCGCTCGGCGCGGCGCGCGCCCAGGTGCACCGGACCTATATCCTCGCCGAGACCGCGGACGGGCTGGTCATCGTCGACCAGCACGCCGCGCACGAGCGCATCGTCTACGAGACCTTGAAGGCCCAGCGCGAGGGCCGCGGCGTCGAGCGCCAGGCGCTCCTCCACCCGGCGGTGGTCGACCTCGATCCGGACGCCGCGGCGCTGGTCGCGGCCCATGCCGAAGCCCTCGCCGAACTCGGCCTCGTCATCGAGGGCTTTGGAGAGGGCGCGATCCTGGTGCGCGAGGCGCCGGCGGCGATCGCGCAGGGCGACCTCAACGGCCTCGTGCGCGACCTCGCCGCCGATCTCGCCGCCGAGGACGGGGCGCAGAGCCTGTCCCGCCGGCTCGACCAAATCCTCGGAACCTTCGCCTGCCACCATTCGGTGCGCGCCGGCCGGGCGCTCCGCCCCGAGGAGATGAACGCGCTGCTGCGCCAGATGGAGGCGACCCCGGGCGCCTCGACCTGCAACCACGGCCGCCCGACCTATGTCGAACTGAAGCTTTCCGACATCGAGCGCTTGTTCGGGCGGCGGTAGGCCTTCGCCTGCGAAGCGGGGAAGGCGACGGACGACCGGCCTCGGCCACGCAAGCCCTCACCCTGCCGCGCTTCGCGCGTCTGTCCCTCTCCCGCTTCGCGGGCGAGGGGACACAGATCCGTCCGCTCGTGCTATAGCCGCTCCCGGTCCTTGCAGCGGGAGACGGGCGATGGGCGGTCTGGTCGACGGCGTCTGGCGAGGCGACGAGGATTTTCCCCGCGACGCCAGCGGTCACTACGTTCGGCCGCCCTCGCCCTTCCGCAACTGGATCACGCCCGACGGCGCGCCCGGGCCGAGCGGCGAGGGCGGCTTCCGCGCCGCTGCCGGCCGCTACCACCTGATCGTCTCGCTCGCCTGCCCGTGGGCGCACCGGACGCTGATCTTCCGCAAGCTGAAAGGGCTCGAGGGGATGATCTCGCTCTCGGTGGTCAACTGGCTGATGGCCGAGCGCGGCTGGACCTTCGATCCCGGCCCGGGCGTGACCGCCGAGCCCTTGTTCGGCGCGGCGACGCTGGCCGAAATCTACCTCAAGGCGCGCCCGGACATGACGGGCCGCGTCACCGTGCCGGTGTTGTGGGACCGCGAGCGCGAAACCATCGTCAACAACGAGTCGTCGGAAATCATCCGCATGTTCAATTCCGCCTTCGATCGCCTCGGCGCGGCGGAAGGCGACTATTACCCCGAAGACCTGCGCCCCGAGATCGACGCGCTCAACGCCCGGATTTATCCGAACGTCAACAACGGCGTCTATCGCGCCGGTTTCGCGACCTCCCAGGCGGCCTACGACGAGGCGTTCCGCGCCGTGTTCGAGACGCTCGATTGGCTCGAGGCGCGCCTCGCCGACCGGCGCTTCCTCAGCGGCGACCGGCTGACCGAGGCCGACTGGCGGCTGTTCACCACGCTGATCCGCTTCGACCCGGTCTATGTCGGCCACTTCAAGTGCAACCTGAGGCCGATCCGCGACTATCCGGCGCTCACCCGCTACCTGCGCGATCTCTACCGCTGGCCGGGCGTCGCCGAGACGGTGAATTTCGACCACATCAAGGGCCACTATTACCAGAGCCACCGGCGCATCAATCCCACCGGAATCGTGCCGCTCGGGCCGGAGATCCTGCTCTGACGACAAGCGCCGGCGGGCGCGCCCCGAGAGCCGCCTGGAGACGCGCCGCCTGCGACGAATTTCCTTGAGGACGAGGCCCGACAAAAGGCTCCGTCCGCCTTGCTTTGCCGCGGCCGCCTTGGCAAAGTCCGCGGCCCCCGAGGGCGTTTGTTCGCGTCCCGCAGTCAGCGGAAGTCCTTGCGATGAAAGTCACCATCGAGCGTTCGGTCCTGCTCAAGGCGCTGGGACACGTCCACCGCATCGTCGAGCGGCGCAATACCATCCCGATTCTCGCCAACGTGCTGATCGAGGCGGCCGACGGCAAGGTGTCGCTGAAGAGCACCGACCTCGACCTCGAGGCGGCCGAGCAGGCGCCCGCCGACGTCATCCAGGCCGGGGCGACCACCGTGCCGGCGCACGTGCTCTACGACATCGTGCGCAAGCTTCCCGACGGCGCCCAGGCGAGTCTCGAGATGGCCGGCGAAACCGGCCAGCTCCTGCTGCGCTCGGGCCGCTCGCGCTTCTTCCTGCAGGCCCTGCCGGCTTCGGACTTTCCCGACCTCACCTCGGGCGAGTTCCCGCACGCCTTCACCCTGCCGGCGATCGAGCTCAAGCGGCTGATCGAGAACACCCAATTCGCCATCTCGACCGAGGAGACGCGCTATTATCTCAACGGCGTCTACCTGCATACGGCCGAGGTCGAGGGCAAGCCGGTGCTGCGCGCGGTGGCGACCGACGGCCACCGCCTCGCCCGGGTCGAGACCGCCGCGCCTCAGGGCGCGGTCGGCATGCCGGGCGTGATCGCACCGCGCAAGGCGGTCAGCGAGGTCCTGAAGCTGCTCGAGGACCCGACCCAGGACGTCAAGATCGAGATCTCCACCGCCAAGGCGCGCTTCCAGTTCGGCGACGTGGTGCTGACCACCAAGCTGATCGACGGCACTTTCCCCGACTACCAGCGGGTGATCCCGGCCGGCAACGACAAGCGCCTGGTGGTCGACAAGGAGCCGTTCGAGAACGCGGTCGACCGCGTCTCGACGCTGTCGTCCGAGCGCGGCCGGGCGATCAAGCTGTCGATCGCCGACGGCCGGATGACGCTGTCGGTCAACAACCCCGATTCCGGCTCGGCGAGCGAGGAGCTCGAGGTCGACTACGATTCCGAGCCGATCGACATCGGCTTCAACGCGCGCTACCTGCTCGACATCATCGGCCAGCTGTCCGGCGACACCGCGCTGGTGCGCATGGCCGACCCCGGCTCGCCGACGCTGATCCAGGACCGCGACGGGGCCAACGCGCTCTATGTGCTGATGCCGCTCCGGGTGTGAGGCCCCGCGAAATTTGGAGTTCCGCGGCTTTCCGCGGCGCGACCCCTAGGCTCCGCGGATAGGGGCCTCCAACGCCCCGCAGACATTTGGAAAAGCTTGGATTTTCTCGTTCGAATTGAGCCTTTTCAATGGGTTGCGCGCGACTCGGGGGGCATTTAACTCGCGCTCCCGCTCCTCTTTCCCGAATTTGCGACGCGTGGTCGGACGGGAAGAAACCCGACGAGGACAACGCTACCGCAATTTCCGTTTTTTCGCAATAAAATGTCGGACGATTTGGATAAGGCCGGACCATAGACCATGCGTGCACCGGCGCAGGCGCCGGCGCGCTCGATTGGAATGGCGGCTTCGCGCAAGAACCGGACGTTCACGACACTCGCGCAGTTTTGGCTGGTCCGATGAAGACCACCTGGGACACTACTCGACCGGTTTCGCGGCCGGCAGGACGTAGCTCCCGTCGAGCACGCTGGGTCCTGGGCGGTAGATGCGCATGAGGAAGTTCCAGCCGGGCGTCACGTCGAGGCGGTTCGCCACATCGCCGCACAGCGCCTTCGACCCAAAGAAGGCCGTGAACGTGCCGTCGCCGTTGAGTTTTGCGTTCGAGCTGTTGAGGATGTTGTTGTCGGACTTCATGTAGCCGTCGTCGCCGTAGAGCGTGATCGACCAGAAGGCGCCGTTCTCTGGAACCTTGTATGTCGCGCTATAGCATTTGGCCGGGTCGTGGTGTCCGCCGTAGTTGAGGTAGGTCGCGTCCTTTTCCGGATTGAGGCCCCAGGCCGCGGCCGCGGCGATATGTCGGGTTGCCTCGTCGACCGTTCCCCGCGGGCCCATCATCCCCTTCCAGCTCGCATAGGCCTTCGACTCCTGCTCGTACTGCCGGGTCAGCGCCTTCAGCGACTCGGGGTCCCAAGTCGATGCGGGCATGGGATCCGCGTTTCCCGCCTCGATGGCGAGCTGGTCCTGGATCGCATTGACCAGCGCGACCTCCGCCGGGTCCTTCGGATTCAAGATTTGGGTGCGGACCGCGACGAGCACGTATTTGGTGTCCGCCGGCAGCGCGTATTTCCCGGGCTCGTAGTAGACCGCCGGTGCGTAATGGTCGTTGTCGATAACGAGCACGGACAGGAACCGCCCGTCCGGCGCCTTCGGAACGGTGATCGTCGCGCCTTTGGACGTGTCGACGATCGCGGCCGAGTAGAGCGTGTCGCGGTTCATCCGCACGACCGTCTGCTGGTCGAGCGGCGTCGGCTGGCGGAAGTGGTAGAACCGGTTCACGCCGCCCGCGAGAGCCTGGATGTTGAGGAAGCTCCGGTCGCTTTCTGCGCGGATGTAGGTCTTGGGCGTCACCTTCACGGGAGCGTCGCCAGCCTGCGCAGCGTCGAGCGCGGCGGCGTTGAGCGGCGGCTGCTTCCAGGAGCCGTCGAGCGCCGCCTCCTTCGGCCGGTAGATGCGCAGGATGGTCCAGAACGGCCCTGCCGGCGCCGGCAGCCAGTTCGCTTCGAACGCTGCTCCCGGAGACTCGTGCTGAACTTGGATCGTGAGGCCGCCGTCCGCGTCCCGCTTCAGGTTCGGCAGCATCGGCGAATTGATGAGATAGCGGTTGAGGGGATTGGCGTAGAGAAGGCTCTGCGGAAGCTCGTAGAGCGTCAGCGACCAGAACGCGTTCGCGGGCGGCAGGTTTCCCGGCGCGAAGCGTAGCATGTAGCTCTGACCCGCTCCATCGAGCTTCGCCCCCGCGTCGTCGACGAAGTAGGCCGGGTATATCGCCTCCTCTTTCGAATTTCCGTAGATGCCGAGAACCGCGCCGGCCATGCGGTAGAGATAATTGTTCTTGAGATAGGCGCGCGTTCCGAACAGGTCGCCGCTCGTCACGCGTCCCGCGTCCCGCGTCGATCTCGCCTTTGAGCGTGGCGAACTGGCCCCATGCGTCGCCGATGCCGTCTTTTACCGCCTGCTGGATGTCGGGCGGCAGGTCGCCGAACACGAAGCGGCGCCCCGGAGCAATGCCGATTTTCGCGAAGCGCTCGCGCAGCGCGACCTCGCTCGGATCGGTCGGCGCGTGGGCGAGGACGAAGTTCAGGATGTCGAAGACCTGCGGCGAGGTCTTCTGCGCCTCAACCGGGACCGGCGGTGGGAACTCGACCGCAGGCGCCGGCGGCGGCGTCGCTGTCCCGAGGAAGGCCGACAGCGGCTCGACCCGGTAGCCCGCCTGAATCGCCTTGACGTTGTCGATGTCGGCGGAGCTGAAGAGCTGCGTGCGGTAGAGCGCCCAGGCGAAGTCCGTCTCGGAGCGAATAACCTTGTCGATCCCCTTGGGCGGCTCTCCCTTCCAGTTCGGCCCCGCGATCAGGAAGCGGCCGCCGCCGTTGCCGGTCGTGCGGCTGCCGATGTAGTCGAAATTGAACGTATAGGCGTCGATCAGCTGGACGGAGAAGTACCGGTCCTTGTCGATCGGCGGGACGGTCAGCACCAGCGGCTCGGCGCGCAGGTCCATCCCGAGCTGCGAGTAGGGCGTGTCGGAATTCGGCGTCTGGATCGCCTTGTCGTCCGGCGTGTAGACGCGCGAGGTGTTGTGGAGCGCGTTCCAGGGCGCCTTGAACTCCGGACTGCCGCGGTCGACGAAGTAGGCGTGGTTAATCCGGTAGTTGTCCACGAGCGGATAGCCGTAGACGTAGGCCTCCTCGGCGATCGCCCGGGCTTCGCCTGCCGTCAGCGGCGTCTCGGCCTCAGCGGAGGTGGCGAGAATTCCGAAGGCGACCGCAAGGGCGGCTTTCATCATCGTTCCCTCCTGGGGCGTTTCTGCGAACCGTGGGCCGGTCGTCCCGTCGACCCCGCCGCCACGTTGAATAGCGAAGGCGGTTCGGCAAGAATGTGTCAGATGACACAGTTCGTCCCGCCGCCGATACTGACCGCGCTGCCCGACCTGAAGGCGGCCCGAGGGCTGATGGCCGAGCACGGCTGGTTGAGCCGGGTGCCGGAGAGCTTCCGCGAGGCCATGCTCGGCCGCTGCGTTCTCCAGACCTTCGCGCAGGGGGCGACGATCTACGCGTCTGGGGATCCGCCCGGCGGCATGTACGGCGTCGTTTCGGGCTCGGTCAGCGTCGACATCACGCAGGGCGCGCGCGGGCCCTACTTCGCGCACTTCATGCTGCCGGGCGACTGGTTCGGCGAGGGGCCGGTGATTTCCGGCGGCCCGCGCATCGCCGGCTTCACCGCGACTCGCGACAGCGTCTTTCTGTACGCCCCCCTGTCAGCGATCCAGGACATCCTGCGCGATCAGCCGGAATCGTGGCGGATCATCGCGACCCTCGTCGTCCGCAAGCTCGAGATTGCGCTCTGGGCCGTTGACGATCTGATGATCCCTGATGGCTTCAAGCGCTTGATCGCGGTTCTCCTGCGTGTCGGCGGCTGCCGCGGCGCGACGCCGCCTACGGTCGTGTTTCCGGCGCACGTCAGCCAGCAGAACCTGGCCGCGATGGCCAACGTGTCGAGACGGACCGCCATCCGCATCCTGCGCAAACTGGAGGAGGCGGGCCACATCGAGCAGAGCTACCGCCACATCCGGATCCTCGAGCCAAGCGCCCTGCGGCGGATGCTGGAAGACCAGTAGCGAAGCGCGAGCAGGGCGCTGTCTTACGCGCCTGCGGCCTTGCAGCTGCCAGGTGGGCCTTGATCCCGATGGCCGCCCCGACTCGCAGACGCCGATCCGGGACCGCGACGGGGCGAACGCGCTCTGATATCAGGCGCCCCCTGTCGCCGGCGCGGTGTAGCGCCGCCCGATCGCCTCGCGCATCGCGCGGCGCGTTTCCGCCGGATCGGCCGAGGCCTCGATCTGCTCGGCTTCGTCCGCCAACGCCTCGTCCTTGATCGCCTCGCGAATCCATGTCGACACGTCGTGACGGTTCAGGTGCCAGGCCCAGGTGCGGTCGTCGACGCCGTCCGCCATCTGCAGGAAGATCGTCAGGTTCTGCGCGCGCAGGTTGAGCGCCCCGTCCGGCCCGCGGAACCAGAAGCTCTTGTCCTCGCCGAGTTCGCCCTCGGCGTATTTGCGGGTGTGGCGCTCCATCTTTTCCGCCGGCTGTCGCGGCGAGACGAATTGCGGCGCCTGTCCGGTCGAACGCCGCCACAGCAGCGCCCGCCCCGGCTCCGGCGGCGGCCCATCGGGCAGCGCCGGCGGATCGAGCGCGAGCGCCCGGCAGAAGGCGGCGAGAGTTTCGCCGGGCGCGCTCCCGACCGCGAACACGTCGTCGATGGTTTCGAGGGCGTGGGGCGCGACGGTCGCCGGATCGACGGTGACGAGGATCGCCGGAAGGGCTCGCGAGGCCGGAGCGACGTCGGGATTGCGCCCGGCGGGCAGCACGTGGTGGGCCTCGTCCACCACGATCCAGTGCGGCCGGCCGATCCGCGCCCGCATCTCGGCAAGCGCGGCGACCAGGCCGGCGAACGCCGCCGGCCGGTCCTCGATCTCGACGCCGAGCAGGTTGACTACCAGATTCTCCCCGGGACGTTCGAGCGCCTTGAGCAGTTCGGCGAGGCGAGGCGGCGACTTGGCGTCGCCGAGCGCGGTCGCCGGGCGCAGTCCGGAATAATCGCCCTCCGGGTCGAACACGCACACCTGGAAGCCGCCTGCGACCATGCCCTCGACCAGCGCCGTCGCCAGCGTCGACTTGCCGCCGCCGGAGAGGCCGGCGATCAGCGCGCCGCCGCCGTGCGGGCTGAGGAACGCCGGCCGGCCGGCCGCCCCCGTCGCGGCTTCGACCAGGCCGCGCGCCCGGAACGGGGCGAAGGTCTGGACGTCGTCCTCGACCAGCCGGGCGACGAGTTCGGCGACGCCCGCGCCGCGCGCGGCCGCGGTCACGAGATCGGCCTCGTCCTTGACCGAGGGCAGGGCGTTGGCGACGGCGACGGCGAAGCCGCAGGCGCGCATGAAGGCGTGGTCGTTCTCGGCGTCGCCGACCGCGACCACGTTATGGGCCGAGAGGCCGAGGTCGTCGAGCGCCGCGGCGAGGCCGCTCGCCTTGTTGACGCCGGCCGGCAGCACCATCACCGCGCCCTTGTTGAAGGTGATCTGCAGTTCGAGGCCGAGCTCGCGGATCGCGTCGAGCACGGCGCCCTCGTTCGGCTCCCAGGTCGCGACGATCGCCCGGCCGACCGACAGCGGCGCGACCTTCTTCTGTCTGAGCCTCGCGACGAAGTCCGGCGCAGGCTCGGGCGCCAGCGACCG
>CAMFKX010000245.1 GCA_945957375.1 uncultured Roseiarcus sp. | reverse complement strand
CTCGGCGAGTACCGCGTCGCCGACGACGCCGCGGGCAAGCCCTACCCGGCCAAGGCCGGGGCCGCGAGCGCGCATCCGGGAACCGCGCCGGCGGAAGCCGGCGGAATCGACCGCACGGCAAAACTCTATGTCGGCGGCAAGCAGGCGCGGCCCGATTCCGGGACGAGCTATGCCGTGCTCGACCCGAAGGGGCGGGAGATCGCCCTCGCCGGGCTGGGCGGGCGCAAGGACATCCGCAACGCCGTCGAGGCGGCCGCCAAGGCGGCGTCCTGGGGCGCGGCGACCGCGCACAACCGGGCGCAGGTGCTCTACTACGTCGCCGAAAACCTCTCCGCGCGGGCGGACGAGTTCGCCGCCCGGCTCGCTGCGATGACCGGGGCCTCGCACCGCGCCGCCGCGGCCGAGGTCGAGCTTTCGATCCGGCGCGCCTTCTTCTACGCCGGCTTCGCCGACAAGTACGACGGCGCGGTCCACGCGACGCAGAAGAGATTCGTGACGCTGGCGATGAACGAGCCGTGGGGCGTGATGGGCATCGTCTGCCCGGACGAAGCGCCGCTGCTGGCCTTCGTGTCGCTGGTCATGCCGGCGATCGCCATGGGCAACGCCGTCGTCGCGGTTCCCTCGGCGAAGCATCCCTTGAGCGCGACCGACTTCTATTCCGTGCTCGACACGTCCGACGTTCCGGGCGGCGTGGTCAACATCGTCACCGGCGAGGCTGACGGCCTCGCCCAGACGCTCGCCGAGCACGACGGGGTCGACGCGGTCTGGTACGTCGGCGACGCCGCCGGGGCGAAGCGCGTCGAGGCCGCCTCGGCCGGCAACCTCAAGGCCACCTGGACGCAGACCGGGCAGGTCGACTGGACCCGCGCCGAGGGGCGGGAATTCCTGCGCCGGGCGGTGCAAGTGAAGGCGATCTGGACGCCCTACGGGGAGTAGGCAACGGCGCAGCCGGCGACGCGAACGGCATGGTGAGCGCCGACCTCATCCTGAGCCCCGAGAGCGCCGACCTCATCCTGAGCTTGTCGAAGGATGATCCAGCGGGCTCCAAGATCAGCTGTAGCTGGAGCGTCCTTCGACAGGCTCAGGACGAGGTTGGCGGCTGCCTGTCCCGAAGCTCCGTGCATCACGCCCCCGGATAGTCCTCGATCCGCCCGACCGCCGGCGGGCGCGTCTTGCGCAGCTTGCGGCCGACCGTCTCGACCGTGCGCAGCACGCGCACCAGGTTCAGCGCCGACATCTTTTCGAGGTCGTTCTCCGAGAACCCGCGCCGCACCAGTTCGGCGAAGAGATGCGGGAAGCGGCTGACGTTCTCGAGCCCGACCGGGGTCGCGCCGCCGAAATAGTCGGAGCCGATCCCGACGTGGTCGACGCCGGCGAACGAAACGAGCCGCTCGATATGGTCGGCGACCT
Organism: uncultured Roseiarcus sp.; assembly: GCA_945957375.1. Taxonomy (GTDB): domain Bacteria; phylum Pseudomonadota; class Alphaproteobacteria; order Rhizobiales; family Beijerinckiaceae; genus Roseiarcus. The sequence continues at coordinate 6,958 of CAMFKX010000245.1, read as the reverse complement.
CCTCCAGCGTCGCCTTGGGGGCGACGCCGTGTCTGGCTTCAAGCTCCGCGAGCTGCGCCTTCGGGTCGGCGGCCATCGGCGCCGCGGAGTAGCCGCCGCGGCCGCGCCGCAGCCAGTCGCGCAGGGCCTGGGAGATGAAGCCGGGCACGAAGGTCGCCATCACCAGGCCGCCGTTGGCCTTCAGCGCCTTCAGCACGTCGTCGGGCGCGTTGCGCGGGTGGTCGCAGAGCGAGAAGCTGTTGCAATGGGAGAGGGCGACCGGCGCCTCGGTCGCCGCCAGCACCTTGCGCATCGCCTCGTGCGAGGTGTGGGCGAGGTCGACCACGATCCCGAGCCGGTTCAGTTCGCCGATCACCGCGCGGCCGAAGGCGTTGAGGCCGCCGTTGCGCGGCGCGTCGGTCGCCGAATCGACCCAGTCGAGCGTCTCGTTGTGGCAGAGCGTCATCAGCCGCACGCCGGCCGCATGCCAGATCCGCAGCGGCGCCAGCGCATTCTCCAGCCCGACGCCGCCCTCGACCGCGACGAACGAGGCGATCTTGCCGGCGGCCTTGGCGCGCAGGTAGTCGGCCGCCCGCCGCGCCGGCAGGAACACGTCGGGGTGAGCCTCCTCGATGCGGCGGATGATGTCGATCTGTTCGAGCGCGGTGCGCGCCGGATGGGGCGCGCCGGTCGGCTGGAACGCCGCCCAGAACTGCGCCCCGACCATGCCTTCGCGCAGGCGCGGGATGTCGGTGTCGGCCTTCTCGTGCACCCGGTTCAGGTCGTAGGCGAGCACGTCGCCGCGCGCCTCCCGGTCGATCCGGATCACCCAGGGCAGGTCGTTGTGGCCGTCGAACAATGGCGCCCGTTCGAGCACTGCGCGCGCGGTCGCGAGCGCATTGTCGCCGCGCGCGGCGAGACCGATCGGCGTCTCGTCCACTGGCCCGCGCCTCACTGCACCGGAACGGCGACGAAGCGGGCGAGGCCGTCGCCGTTGGCGACCAGCAGCAGCGCCGGCTTCTTGGCGTCGGCCTTCTTGGCCGCGTCGAGCGCCTTGGTCAGATCGGCCGGCTTCTCGACCGCCTGATGGTTGACCTCCTCGATCACGTCGCCGGGACGCAGGCCGCGCTCGGCCGCGGCCGAGCCGCCCTCGACCGAGGTGACCACCACGCCCTTGACGCTGTCCTTGACCTTGAAGGTCTTGCGCGCCTCGTCGTTGAGGCTGCCGAACTCCATGCCGAGCGCCTTGCCGACGGCGCTCTCGCCGGCGGCGCTGTCCTCGGCGCTGACGACTTCGGCGGTCTTCTCGCCGTCCTCGAGGCGCCCGAGCGTGACCGACTTGGTCACCTCCTGGCCGTTGCGCACCACCACCACGTCGACCGCCTTGCCGACCGGCGTCGACGCCACGGTGCGCGGCAGATCGCGCGATTCCTTGATGTCCTTGCCGTCGAACTTGACGATCACGTCGCCGGCCTTGAGCCCGGCGGGCTTCGCCGGGCCCTTGTCGTCGACGCCCGCGACCAGCGCGCCGCGCGCCTTGCCGAGGCCGAGGCTCTCGGCGATGGTGTCGTCGACCGGCTGGATGCGCACGCCGAGCCAGCCGCGCCGGGTCTCGTGGAACTGCTGCAGCTGCGCGATCACCGGCTGGACGGTGGAGGAGGGCGTGGCGAAGCCGATGCCGATCGAGCCGCCCGAGGGCGACAGGATCGCGGTGTTGATGCCGATCACCTCGCCCTGCAGGTTGAACAGGGGTCCGCCGGAATTGCCCTTGTTGATCGAGGCGTCGGTCTGGAGGAAGTCGTCGTAGGGGCCGCTGTCGATGTTGCGGTTGCGCGCCGACAGGATGCCGGAGGTCACTGTCTCGCCGAGGCCGAAGGGATTGCCGACCGCCATCACGCCGTCGCCGACGCGCGCCTTGTCGCTGTCGCCGAACTTCACTGTCTTCAGCGGCTTGTCGCTCTCGACCTTCAGCACCGCGACGTCGACTTTCGAGTCCTTGCCGAGCACCTTGGCCTTCAGCTTGCGGCCGTCGTTGAAGATCACGACGATGTCGTTGGCGTCGCCGACGACATGGTTGTTGGTGATGACGATGCCGCTCGCGTCGATGACGAAGCCGGACCCGAGCGACTGCGCCTTCTGCGCGCGCGGCCGGGCCTTGCCGCCGTGGTTCTTGAAGAACTCCTCGAACATCTCGTCGAACGGCGTGCCCTTGGGCAGATCCGGCATGGCGCCGCCGCCCTTGTCCTCGATCGTCTGGGTCGCCGAGATGTTGACCACCGCGTCGGCGACCTGGTCGACCAGGTCGGCGAGGTTGGTCGGCTTGGTCTGGGCGAAGGCGGGGCTCGCCGCGGGAAGCGCGAGCGGCGGCAGGACCAGCGCCGAAGCGAGCGCCGCCGCGAGCGCCGGACGGACGCGCGGACGAAGCGGCGTCGGGTTGCGGTGGTTCATCAAGTCCTCCTTCGGATCGGGTCGGGCGGATCGCGAGCGCGTCCGCCAAGAGATAGGCACTAAAGCAGGGCGCGCGAGGCCCACACCATCGCGACGCCGACCAGCGCGGCGCCGAGCCCGAGGCCGCGCAGCTTGTTCGGATCCTCGCGGGCGACCTGCGCCATGCGCTTGCGCATCGGCTCGGTGAAGCCCGCCATCAGGATCCCCTCGATGGCGAACACCAGGCCGAGCGCGGCCGCGAAGTCGCGCATGTCAGTCCGCCTTCGCCGTCGGCGGCGCGGCCGGCGGCGGCGCGCCGTCGGGTTGCGGCGTGGGCGTCGCGAAATAGCGGAAGAACTCCGACTTCGGGCTCACCAAAGCGCGGGTCTGGCCGTCCTTGAAGCTGTTCTGGTAGGCCTGCATCGAGCGGTAGAAGGCGAAGAACTCCGGATCGGCGCCATAGGCGTCGGCGAAGATGCGGTTGCGCTCGCCGTCGCCCTCGCCCTTGATCTGCTCCGACTTCTGCTGCGCCTGCGCGGTGATCACCGTGACCTTGCGGTCCGCTTCCGCGCGGATCTGCTGCGCCTGCTGCGAGCCCTGCGCGCGATAGGCCGCGGCGCGCTGCTGGCGCTCGGTCTGCATGCGCCGGAACACCGCCTCGGAATTCTCCGCCGGCAGGTCGGCGCGCTTGATCCGCACGTCCACCACCTCGAGGCCGAAGCGCTTGGCGCCGACGATCATCTGGTCGCGGATCGCGGCCATCAGCTCGTCGCGCTTGTCGCGCACGATGTCGGTGATCGAGGCCCCCGACAGCGTCCGCCGCAGCGCCGAGTTCAGCATGCCGCCGAGCTGCGCGTCGGCGCCGCGGGTGTTGAACACCGATTGATAGAACAGCAGCGGATCGGCGATCTTGTAGCGGACGAAGGCGTCGACCTCGAGGCGCTGGTTGTCCGACACCAGCACTTCCTGGCGCTCGTTGTCGAGGGCGAGGATGCGCTTGTCGATATAGACGACGTTCTCCACGAACGGCCACTTGAAGTAGAGGCCCGGCGCGTCGATCAGGTCGCGCACCGGCTGGCCGAAGCGCAGCACCAGCGCCTGTTCGGTCGGATTGACGACGAACATCGACATGGCGGCGAGAACGATCAGGATCGCGGCGATCGCGGCGATCGCGAAACCCGAGAGCGGACTTTTCATTTGCCGCTCCCCGGCTTCGATTGCAGCGCGTCGAGCGAGATGTAGGGGACCGGCGGGCTGGTTGCGTTGGTGTCGACCACCGTCTTCTCCATCGACCCGAGCACGCGCTCCATGGTTTCGAGATACATGCGCTCGCGGGTCACGCCGGGCGCTTTCTTGTACTGGTCGTGAATCGCGTTGTAGCGCGACGTCTGGCCCTTGGCCTCGAGGATCGTCTGCTCGCGATAGGCGTTGGCCTCGGCCATGATTCGCGAAGCGCCGCCCTCGGCTTCGGGCACCACCTTGTTGGCGTAGGTCTCGGCCTCGTTGACCGCGCGCTGCTGGTCCTGCTGGGCGGCCGTCACGTCGCGGTAGGCGGACAGAACCTGGCTCGGCGCGTCGACCGACTGGAGCTGCACCTGCTTGATCAGCACGCCGGCGTGATAGTCGTTCAGCACGGTCTGCATGCGCTTCTGGACGTCCGCCTCGACCGCCGCGCGGTCGGTGGTCAGGATGCCGTCGATGGTCTTGAGGCCGACGACCTCGCGCATGATGCTTTCGGCGACCGCTTTCACCGTCGCGTCGGGCCGGTGGATGTTGAACACGTAATCTTCCGGCTTGGCCGGATCGATCTGCCAGGCGACCCGGAAATGAACGTCGACGATGTTCTTGTCGCCGGTCAGCATCTGGCTCTCTTCCGCCACGTCGGACGCGCCGCCGACGCTGCGGTAGCCGACCTCGGTGATCTGTTGGTCCCACACCGGAACCTTGATCACCGAGCCGATCGGCCAGGGCCAGTTGGTGTTGAGGCCGGCCGCGGTCTTGCCGGTGTAGCGGCCCAGGACCATGTTGATGCCGACTTCGTTCGGCTGGACCGAGTAGAACGTGCCCCAGGCGAACCAGACCAGCGCGACCGCCAGCACGATGAACGCGATCGAGCGGACGCTGAAGCCGCCGCCCGAGCCGCCCGAGCCGCCGGGCGCCAGTCGTCCGAGCGCCTCCTGGACGCGGCGCACGATCTCCTCGAGGTCGCCGGTCGGGGGTCCGCCTGCGGGCGGCTGGCCCCAGGGGCCACGCCCCGGCGCGCGCCAGGGTCCGCCGCCTTGATTGTTCCAGGACATCCGCACCTCTTGCTCGAGCCGACACCGGCCTCGTGTCGCGCATATATAGGGGAGTCTTGCTGGGCGGCAACGGAGCCGCGGCAATCGCTCGAACATCGATGACGGCGCCGCCTCGACCTGCGCGGGGCGATGCGCGATCGAAAGCCGCCGGACGGGTCGAACGACGACCGCCGCAAGCGGGCTTGCGCAGGGACCCGCCGGACATCGACCGGCGGCGGGCGCACCCGCTCGCGTCCCGGCTAGCGCTCGGTCGCTGCGGCCTGGAGTTCGAGGCGACAAAGATGGGCGAGGCGGCCGATCTCGACGGCCTCCGCCGGCGCCAGCGCGCGCATCTGTTCGAGCAGCGGAACCGCGGCGGCGAACTCCCGCCTGCGCATGCGCAGCAGCGCCGCGTTGTGGAGCGCGTCGGCATAGGTGCGGTCGGCGGCGAGGGCCCGCTCGTAGCTCGCCAGCGCCTCGGCGTCGCGGCCGAGCTTCTCCTGCAGGACTCCGAGGTTGAACCAGGCGTCGGCCATGTCCGGGCTGCGCGCGATGGCGCGCCGGTAGGCGATCTCCGCCTCGAGCGGCAGGCCGAGCTCGTCGAGGACATTGCCGAGATTGAACGGCGCGACCGGGTCGGCGGGGTCGAGCCGGCCGGCGGTCTCGTACCAGCGCCGCGCCGCGGCGAGGTCGCCGTCCTGCTCGGCCTCTTCGGCGCGGGCGAAGGCGTCGTCGGCGTCGACGTCCGGGCCGTCGAGCGGCAGCAGAAGCTGGCCGTCGATCTCGGCGAGCGCCCCCTCGAACACCTGCAGCACCGCGCCCCACGGCGCTTCGGCGAGGCGGACGCTGGACAGTCTCTCGCCACGCCGCTCCAGCGCCTGCGCCGCCGCGATGATGCTGGGAAAGCGCGCCCCTGACGCGTGAAGCTGGCCCGCGGCGCGCGCGGTCACGAGGTCGGCGAAGGCGTAGCGGCCGCCCGCCGGCGCGAGCACGTCGAACAGCGCGAGCGTCTGCAACTGCGCCGCGGTCAGGCCCGAATGCCGGGCCAGTTCGTCCTCGCCGTGCTGGCCGGGCGCGACCGGCGCGGAGTCGAGTCCGAGACGGACGCGGAACGCCTGCTCGGACAGGAGCCGGGCGCTCGCCTTGCGGCCGAAGCCCAAACGGAGCTCGCCCGCGTCGGAGACGGCGCGGCCGGCCGCGCCATGCCCGAGCACGATCGCGTCGGCCGCCATGCTGCGGCGGGTCAGCGTCAGGCCTGCCGCAGCGGAAAGCTGCTCGAGCCGTCGTCGGGTCAGACCTTTAATCCGTCCAACGACATAGACTCTCTCTGCAGACGCCGTCATAGTGCGGTCCGGAACAGGTTCATCTTCAGATCGATACAGTCATTCAGCACATTTTCTGCGTGGAGTATCAGATATGGCGCCCCGGTCGAGCTGGAAAGGCTACCTGAAGCTTTCGCTTGTGTCCTGCGCGGTCAATCTCTACCCGGCGTCGAGTTCGTCATCGCGGGTTTCGTTCAACACCATCAACCGCAAGACCGGCAACAAGGTGAAGCGGCAGTTCGTCGACGCGGTCACCGGCGACGTGGTCGAGAACGAGGACCAGGCCAAGGGCTACCCGATCGCCAAGGACGCCTACATCCTGATCGACGACGACGAACTGGACAAGATCCAGATCGAGAGCACGCACACGGTCGAGATCGAGAAGTTCGTGCCGCGCTCCGAGATCGACCCGAGATATCTCGACACGCCCTACTACATCGCCCCGGGCGAGCGGGTCGCCGAGGAGGCGTTCTCCATCATCCGCGACGCGATGCGCGACGAGAACGTCGTCGGCCTCGGCCGGGTGGTGATGGCGCGTCGCGAACGCGTCGTCCTGCTCGAGCCGCTGGGCAAGGGTCTGCTCGGCACCATCCTGCGCTACGGATCCGAAGTGCGCGGCGAGGACTCCTATTTCGAGGACATCCCGGAGTTGAAGCTGCCCGCGGAGATGATGGAGCTCGCGCGCCTGATCATCGAGAAGAAGGCCGGCCATTTCAACGCCGCCGAATTCACCGACCGATACGAAGACGCCGTGGTCGAACTGGTCCGGTCGAAGCAGGACGGCCTGCCGGCGCGGGCGCCCGACGCGCCGCGCCCGACCAACGTGGTCAACATCATGGACGCGCTGCGCAAGAGCATCGCGGCGGCCGGCGGCGCCGGCGAGCCCGCCGCCGGGAAGGCCGCGGCGAAGCCTGTCGCCGCGCCGAAGCCCGCCGCAGCGGCGAAGGCCCCCGC
>CAMFKX010000244.1 GCA_945957375.1 uncultured Roseiarcus sp. | reverse complement strand
ACCGCGTTGATGTAGGTGTAGTTGGCGTAGGCCGACCAGCGTTCGCCGGTCCACTGAAGGGATGCCTCCGCGCCCTGCCGAAGCGTGTTCCCGACGTTGGTGTAGTAGCCGAAGCCGGTGAAGTCGCTCTGGACCGGCATGATGTCGTTGGCGAGCGTGGTGCGGAACAGGCCCGCCGACCATTGCAGCGCGCCCCAGCCGCCGAGGTCGTTCTTGCCGCGGAAGCCGAGCTGGATCGTCTGGCCGATCACCTGCTTGAGCGCCGGGTCCGAGACCAGGAAATTGTCGATGATGCAGGGCCGGTTCGGGTCGGCGCAGCCGAGCTCGAGCGGGGTGGGCGCGCGGCTCGTCATGGCGTAGCCGGCGTAGAAGTTGACGTCGGGCGTGAGCTTGTAGGTCAGGCCGATGGTCGGATTGACGTGGGTGTAGGTCGAATAGCCGTTGGTGAAGCTCCCAGTCTCGCCGGAGAGGTTGATGCCCGCGAAGTTGAAGCGCGCGCCGGCGGTCAGCGCGAGCCGGTCGGTGGCGTTGAAGGTGTCGACCGCATAGACGCCGACATAGGTGTTGTTCGCCTTCGCCGTCACCGGCGCGAGGTAGCTGTCCGGCTCGTTGAAATAGAAGGGGAGGCCGATCACCGGCAGCGAGTTGTTGACGAACGCCGGCACGACGCCGAGCTGGCTGTTGCCGTTGAAGTTCGTCCAGCCGTAGTCGAGCGACGCGCCGACCGTGAAGGTGTTGTCGTGGCCGTAGATCTTGTCGGTGTCGACCGCCTGAACGGACGCGCCGACCGAGCGCGACTGCGTCCAGGAGCGGTCGATTTCGCCGAGGTCGACCGTCCCGCCCTGCGAGAAATCGGGGATCAGGTTCCCCGGCCGGTCGTGGACGGGGTTGTCCCCGAGGCAGGTATAGGGATCGCATCCGGCGACGTCGGTGCCGTTGCCGTCGACGTGCTTCTGGTTGAACGCCCGGAAATAGGCGCCGCCCTGAAAGCTCAGCGTCGGCGACCACGCGTAGGTCCCCGTCCAGGCCAGCATCCCCATCTGGTTGTAGGTCGTCTGCGGGACCGTGTAGACGCTCTTCCAGTTGTTCTGGAGCTCCTGCAGCGGCGTGAACGCCGCAGCGCCGAACTGCGTGTTGCCTGCGGTCAGCTGCAGGTGCTGCTCGAACCCGTTGGCCCGATAGCCGACGTCGCCGTAGACGTTGGTCAGCTGCGAATTGCTGTCCTGCCGCCAGCCGCCGTCGTTGATCTGGGTGCCCGCCAGATAGACCGACCAGTCGCCAAACGTCTTGCCGTACTGGAGCTCGACCTGCCCGCGGGCGAACGAGCCGCCGCGCACGTCGGCCTCGAAGCCCTGCCAGGTGAAGCCGTTCTTCATCGTGACGTTGAGCGCGCCGCCGATCGCGTTGAGGCCGTAGATCGGGTCGCCGGCGACAATCGCCATCTTGTCGATCGCGTTCTCGGGGATCAGGTCCCAGTTGACCGTGTCGCCGAACGCCTCGTTGATGCGCACGCCGTTCTGATAGACGGCGAGCCCGATCGGCGTGCCGGGAACGGGCGAAGCGGTGAAGCCGCGGTAGCTGACGTCGGGCTGGAAGTCGTTGCCCGAGACGTTGCCGACCGTGACGCCGGGCGCCTGGCGCGCCAGCGTCTGCGGAAGCGTCGAATCGAACCAGGTCTGGATGCTCTGCTGGCCCGTCTGCCAGACGGCGCCGGGCACCTTCGAGACGTCGATCTCGCCGCCCTGAAGGGGGGTGGTCGCAACCACGTCGAACGTCGGCAAGACAATGGTGTCCGCCCACGAAGCACTCGGGCCCGCAAGCATCGCTGCCCCGCTCAACAAGGCGGCCCGTGTCAAACGCACCATATCCCAGTCCCACCTACCGAATATCCACGCGCTATACAGATGCGTGCTTGATGAAAGGCCGCAAGCCGGCTGCTTTGGGAGGACAAGATGCGCAAAATCTCGAGCCGGCTTGCGACCAAGACACGATAATGCCTTCAGCATGTCGACAGACAGCGCGGATATTCCAAATTTCCCGGTCCAAGCTTCCCGTCGCGGTCAGGAATGTTTCCCGGTTCAGGGCCGATAAAGTGAAAAAGATCCGTGAATCGCTCGTCGTCGTTCACGGACGTCCGGTTTCGTCATGCGACGCCCTGGAGGGCCACAGCAGAGACGACCGTCCCGCGAGCTTCGCCGGCCTCGATACATCCCGTCCGGACGCCGCCAGGGCCGGCATGCTTGGGTGGGACCCGTCGACTCTGCGTCGCGGCGGAGGCGATCTTCGTCTCGTGTTCCGCTCTTGCGCCGGAAACCGGGGATTCGCCCGCGCCGCCGCCGCCGTCCGACTCCTCGCCGCATGGCGCCGTCCAGGTCCCGACGAGCGCGCCGTAGCCGTTCTCGCTCGCCTCTCTTGCGGGGATCGCGGGCCGCGTCGGAGAATGGGCGGAGCGCCTTATCGATTTAGCCACGGACCTTCGGACGTCGTCCGGACGGGTTCGGCGGCGTCAGGAGAAGCAGGACGTGATTCCGGGAAGTGTCGGCTGGCGCGTGCCGACGGTGCGCATTCAGGAGGACGCCGTTCATGGAGGCGCCGGTTCCTCCCGCCGCCGCGCCGGCGGCGGTTGACGGCGAGCGAGCGGGTGGAACCGAACTCTCGTGCGGCCCGTGCGCCTGGCCCGGCCTCGGTTCTCCGACGAGTCCAATCGCTCGGCTTTCAGATCGCCGCGGCGCCGATCGGCATTCTCGTCGTCTGGCTCGCGGCGACGTTCGTCTTCATGATCGCCGATGCCCGGGACAGGGTCCAATCCGAGGTCGCGTCGAGCACCGCGATGGCGCGCGCGATGATGGAGAGCGCCGTCGCGAGCCTGCCGGAGGGCCTCGATCCGCGCGAAGCCCTGAACCGCCTGAATCGGGTTTCTCCTCACGTGCGGCACGTTCGAATCGCTGTCGCGCAGTCGCTGGTCGAGGCGGAGCGAGTGGCGGACCTCGCGGGCGCCGCCGGGACGGACGCCGAGGCGCCTCGCTGGTTCGAGCGGCTGATCCGGTCGCCGAAGGGCCTCGAGACGATGAAGCTCAGTTTCGAAGGGCGCCCGCTCGGCTATGTCCTGATCGAGCCAAACCCCGCCAACGAGATCGAGGAGATCTGGGGCGACTTTCTGTATCTCTCGGTCATCTGCGTGATCGCGACCCTGGCCACGGCCGCGGCGATCTACCTCGTCTTCGCCCGCACCCTGCGGCCGATCCGCGCTCTCGGCGCGGGGCTCGAGCGCCTTGAGCAGGGGGACTACCAGATCGAGCTTCCGCCGGCGGGCCTGCTCGAGCTCGAACCGATCCTCGACCGCTTCAACCGGCTCGCCGGCTCGCTCTCGGCCAGCCAGGCCGAGAACCGGATGCTGTACCAGAGGGTCGTTTCGCTCGCGGAAGCGGAACGGAAGGGAATCGCCCGGGAGTTGCACGACGAGCTCGGGCCGTGCCTCTTCGGGATCCGCGCGGAGGCGGCGACCATCGTGGACATCGCAGCTAGCCCTTCCTCCGCCGAATCTGCGATCCCCGCGCGCGCCAGGGCGATAAACGGCATCGTCGACGTCGTGCAGCAGGTCATCCGGCGGGTGCTGGAGGCGCTGCGCCCGGTGACGCTCGAGGACCTGGGACTTGCCGCCGCCCTTCGCGAACTGGTCGACAACTGGCAGGAACGAAACACGGCGGCGATCGTCACCCTCGACGCCGGCGACGTCGAGTTGGAAGGGCTCTCCGAGCCAGTCGCGCTCGCGGTCTATCGGATTGTTCAGGAATGCCTGACGAACGTCGCCCGCCACGCCTCGGCCGACCTGATCGAGATCGCTGTCGAGAAGGCGGCTGCGAACGAGGCGCGCACCGCGGCCGAAGCTCCCGAGGCGGCGCCGGTCGACGAAATTCATGTGCAGGTGCGGGACAACGGAACCGGTTTCAGGACCGGGACGAAACCCGGGCTGGGTCTGCGCGGCGTCGAGGAGCGCGTCCGGGCGGTCGGCGGACGCGTGACGATCGCCTCCGAGCCAGGCCGCGGAGTCGTCATCGACGCCTGGCTGCCGGTGCGGAATCAGGAGAGCTGAACCCATGACCCGCATCCTTATCATCGACGATCACGCCATGCTGCGCGCGGGATGCGGCGCGATGTTCGCCGCCTGGCCCGACGTCGAGGTGGTCGAAGCCGGCGCCGGCGAGGAGGGGCTCGCGCTCGCGGCGTCGCGCGTTCCCGACGTCGTGCTGCTCGATCTGAACCTGCCGGGCCTGAGCGGGTTCGACGTGCTGAAGAAGCTACGGACGGAGGTCCCCTCAGCCCGCGTGATCGTCTTCTCGATGTACGAGAACCCGGTCTACGCCGCGCGCGCGATCCAGTCCGGGGCCAGGGCCTACGTCAGCAAGACCGATCGGCCTGAAACGCTCGTGGAGGCGTTTCACGCCGTCATGCGGGGGGAGGACTATCTCAGTCACCGCATGGCGCAGAAGGTCGCGATCATGGAGTTGCGTGCCGGAGACAATCCCCTGAGGCTTCTGACCGAGCGGGAGCTGGACGTGCTTCGCCTCCTCTCGAACGGCAGGAGCATGGCCGAGATCGCGGACGCGCTCGCCGTCAGCTACCGGACCGTCGCCAACGTCGCCTCCATCCTCAAGCGCAAGCTCAAGGTCACCACGATGGCGCAGCTGCTGCTTCTCGCGACCGATTACATGAGCGATCCGGCGAAATCGCAAATCGGGACTTCCTGAGCCTAGCTAAGGTCGGTGCGCTGGCTTCTGGCCGCAAGCCTGGCTAGCATGACCCGCAAGGGCAGCTGCAGGCGGATTCCGAGCATCCCCTGCAGGTCCGCTTCCTGACCCTTTTTCACCCTTCGCGTTGGGGTCCGGACGTGAAAATTGCGGCTGTAGCGGTCGGCAACCTCAAGAAGGCACACGCCGGGGGGCGGCCCGCCAGCACGATCCGGGGAAAGGCCGAACGGCTGACGAATTGACCGTCGATACCGCGCAATGCGATCGATCGTTTATGTCGCTGCGGATCTTGCTGGTCGACTCCGATCCCGAGCGCGCCGGCTCCCTTGAGCGGACGCTGGCCGAGGCTGGATTTACGCAGGTCTTGCGGGCGAACGCTGACGCCGATCTCGTCGAAACGGTCCGCCGGATCGCGCCTGACCTCGTCATCTTCGACATGGCGCTCCCCGATCGCGACGCGTTGGAAGGCGTTCGGGCGCTGTCGTCCCGCGCGCCCAGACCGATCGTGATGTTCTCGGACAAGGACGACCCGGCTTTTGTCGAGGACGCGATCGGCGCAGGCGTCTGCTCCTACAACCTTGCTGGCGTCTCCGACCGCGACATGAAGGCGATCGTCGCTTCGGCGGTTGCGCTATTTCGGCGCTATTCCCGCGTCGAGACCGAGCTTGCCGCGGCGACGGCGCAACTCGACGAGCGTCGCGTCATCGAGCGCGCCAAAGCCCTGCTGATGGCCGCGCGGAAAGTGACCGAACCACAAGCCTACCGCTGGCTGCGCAACAAGGCGATGAACGACAATCGGCGCGTGGCGCAGGTTGCCGCGGACCTCATCAGGGACCAGGACGCCGATGGGCTGCTCAAATGAGTGACGGGATCTCCTCTTCCCCTGACGCTCCCGGCCGGAAAATCGCGATCGGGCTATTGCGACTGACGGACTCGGCGCCGGCGATCGTCGCCTATGAGTTTGGCTTCTTTGCCGACGAGGGCCTCGACGTCGCGCTCTCGGTCGAGCCGTCGTGGGCGAATGTCGCCGACAAGCTGGCTTATCGGGCGCTCGACGCAGCGGTGATCGTGCCGCCGCTCGCCTTCGCCGTCTCGCTCGGCCTGCGTGGGGCGGCCGAGCCGCTGGTCATTCCCTATTGCCTGAGCCTCGGCGGCGACACGATCACGCTCGCCAAGGAACTCGCCGGAGAGCTCCGCGACGAGGCGCGCGAGGTCGGCTACGCCGCCGCGCTCGCGGCGCGACTCAAGGCGTCTGAGAGCGGCGAGACGCTGGCGGTCGTGCATGACTATTCGAACCACAACCTCCTGCTCCGCTACTGGCTGGCTTCGACCGGCGCGCTCGTGGAGCGGGACTACTCGATCGTCGTCACGCCGCCGGCGCGCATGGTCGAAGCGCTGCGGTCGGGCAAGATCGCGGGCTTTTGCGCCGGCGCGCCCTGGGGCGACATCGCCGAGCGCGCGGGCGTCGGCGCGACGGTCGCAACGTCCGGCGACGTCTGGCGCAACGGACCCGGCAAGGCGCTTGCTGTCCGCGAACGGTGGAGCGAGGCGAACCCGGAGGCGCTCGTGGGTCTCCTGCGCGCGCTGTATCGCGCCGCGCGCTTCTGTGACGCGCCCGCCAACGCAACCTATGTCGCTTCACTGCTTTCCCGTCGCGCTTGGCTCGCCGTCGACAGCCACGCCATTCTGTCGTCTCTGCCAGGAACGGCCGGACGCAATCCATCGCGCTTCCAGACCCACGCGGCGACCTTTCCGTGGCGTTCGCAGGCGCTGTGGTTCCTGACGGAAATGACGCGCTGGGGCCTGATCGATGAGGGCCTGCCCCTCGGCGCGATCGCCGAGCGCGTCTATCGGCCGGACCTCTACACCGCAGCGCTTGCGCCGACAGGCGCGCCAATCCCGGCGATGGACCGCAAGCGCGAGGGCGAGCATCGCGCAGATTGGTCGCTTCCGGCCTCGCCGGCCTCGATTCCGATGGGGCCGGACCTCTTTTGCGACGACGACGTGTTCGATCCGGAAGCGCTCTCCTAAACGGGTTCCGAAAGCGCCGCCCCGATCGGGCCGGCGCCCTCTTTTCGTGTGCGGTGCACAAGCAATATTCACCGTAGGCCGGAAATTTCACCCAGGCCGAGCCAGGCCCATCTGGCAAAGCATGGATTACCCGCGCTCCAAGGGATGGCATAAGACTTGCTTACGTAGGTTCGCTCGCGCCTCGCAAGCGCGTGGGCTGGCGGCGTTCCAACGACGGGGCGGGTCATAGCAGGCGGTGATATGGCCGCCGTGATCGATCGGCGAACCAATGGCGGTTCGTCCCCGGACTTCGGGTCCGGCGGCGCATGATGCGCCGGGATTGAAAGCCTCCCCATGAACCGCGGTTTTCTGCGCGCTGGGCATCTTCCCACACTCGTCGCTGCATTTCTCTATTTCGACGTCAGCTTTATGGTCTGGGTCATCCTCGGACCGCTCGCCGTCTTCATCTCAAAAGACCTTCACATGACGCCCGCTCAGAAGGGTCTGATGGTGGCGACGCCGGTGCTGGCCGGCGCCGCCTTGCGCATCGCCACTGGGGTGCTTGCCGACTATCTGAAGCCTCGGCTGACCGGCATCCTGATGCAGGCGCTGGTGATTGCCGGGCTCGCCGGCTTCTGGGCGTTCGGCGTCGAGAGTTTCGGGGTTATGCTGGCGATCGGCATCGTGCTCGGAATCGCGGGCGCCTCCTTCGCCATAGCGCTGCCGCTGGCTTCCTACTGGTATCCCCCGCAGCATCAGGGAACTGCCCTCGGCATCGCCGGCGCCGGCAATTCCGGCACGGTGCTGGCGGCTCTGTTCGCGCCGTCGCTCGCCGTCGCGTTCGGGTGGCGGAACGTACTCGGCCTCGCGATCATCCCGCTTTCGATCGTGTTGGCGCTGTTTGTGATCCTCGCCAAGGACAGTCCGCGCTCGCCGCCGAGAAAATCGCTAAAGGACTACGCCGAGATCCTACGCGTCAGCGATGCGTGGTGGCTGATGGCTTTCTACAGCGTCAGCTTCGGCGGCTTCGTCGGACTGTCGTCTTTCCTGCCGATCTATTTCAACGACCAATACGGGCTCACGCCGGTCGCCGCCGGCTACTGCACCGCGGCCTGCGTGTTCGCCGGCTCGTTCGTTCGTCCGTTTGGCGGCGCGGTCGCCGACCGCATCGGAGGCGTCAAGGCGCTGAGCTTCGTCTATGGCCTCGTCGCCGTGCTCCTTCTGGTCGTCAGCCGCGGGATCGCCGACCTGCGCGTCGCCTTGCTCCTGATCATGGCGACGATGGGCGCGCTCGGCGCCGGCAACGGCGCGGTGTTCCAGATCGTGCCGCAGCGCTTCGCCAAGAACGTCGGCGTGGTCACCGGGCTCGTCGGCGCGGCCGGCGGCGTCGGCGGCTTCTACCTGGCGGCGAGCCTCGGCGCCGCCAAGCAACTGACCGGCGGTTACGGCATCGGCTTTGCGATCTTCGCCGGTCTCGCGCTCCTGGCGCTGACCGCGCTTGCCGCCGTCGGCGCCCGCTGGCGCCGGACCTGGCTCGACCGCTCAGGCCTCGCCGCAGCCAGCGCCTGACCCCGCTAGGCCGCCGGCCTCCTGCCGGCGGCGCCTCCCGTCGTCGCCGCGCCCTTAGGCGCCAGAAATGGGAATCCGATCCATGCACCACGTCCAGAAGGAAGCCTTTGCGGCCGCCGCGTCTCCCGCGC
>CAMFKX010000243.1 GCA_945957375.1 uncultured Roseiarcus sp. | reverse complement strand
TAGACGCGCTCGGCGAGCGCCGCTGTAGCCGCGGTCGGCGACCGCGGCGGACGCGATAGACGCGGTCGGCGACCGCGTCTACAGGGGCCGTCGTTCGAGGAACGCCAGCACGCCCGCCTTGTAGGTCCGGTCGCCGACTGCGAGGTTGTGGTCGCGCCCCGGAATGTCGAGCGCTTCGGCGTTCGGCATCATCGCGGCGAGCTTGTGCGGATCGCCGGCGACGTCGTCGCGCGCGCCGACCGCGACCAGCGTCGGCGTCGCGATTTGCGCCATGCCCTTTTCCGTCACCGTCTGGCGCGAGCCGCGGATGCAGGCGGCGAGCGCGCGCCGGTCGCTTTTGGTCTGGTCGGCGAAGGCGCGGAACATGCGCTGCATCGGGTCGGCGAGGTCGTGGAGCGAGGGCGCCTCCATCGCGTCGGCGATGCCCACGGGCAAGCCGGCGCCATGCACCAGCCGGTCGCCGAGGCCGCCGAGCACCATCGAGCGCACCAGGCCGGGCCGGCCGAGGGCGAGGAAGGCCGAGATGCGCGCCCCCATCGAGTAGCCCATCACGTCGGCGCGCTCGATATGCAGATGCGCGAGCAGGTTCGCGGCGTCCTTCGCCATCAGGTCGGAGCGGTAGTCGTGCGCCGCATAGAGCTTCTGGCTCGCGCCGTGGCCGCGGTTGTCGAGCGCGATCACCCGCCGCCCGGCCTTCGTCAGCGTATCGACCCAGCGCGGATTGACCCAGTTGATGCGATGGTTGGAGGCGAAGCCGTGGATCAGCAGGATCGGCTCGCCGCGGTCGTGGCCTTCGGCGGGAACGTCGATATAGGCGAGATGAACGCCGTCGGAGGAAAAGGTCTTCAGCATCGCCGCCGATATGGCCGGTTTTTTGCGCCGATGCTAGCAAGAGGCCCGCGCAGGAAGCGGAGCCGGGAGGGGAAAATGAACAACCGTCGGGTCATCCTGGTCTCGCGCCCGACAGGCGTCGCGCAGGCGGAGAATTTCGCGATTGAAGCGGCGCCGGTCGAGCCGCTCGCCGATGGCGCCGTTCTGGTGCGCAACGAGGTTCTCTCGGTCGAGCCCGCGATGCGGGGCTGGATCGCCGACAAGGGGAATTATTCCGCGCCGGTCGCGATCGGCTCGGTCATGCGCGCCCTCGCCGTCGGCGCGATCGTCGAATCCCGCCATCCCGACTGGCGCGCGGGCGATGTCGTCACCGGCTGGTTCGGCTGGCAGGAATGGGCGGCGGTCGAGCCGACCGCCATCCTGCGCCGGGTGACCGAAGCCGACCTGCCGCGTTCGCTCGCGCTCGGCGTGCTCGGGATCAACGGCGTGACCGCGCTGCTCGGCCTGACCGAGATCGGCGCGCCGAAGCCGGGCGAGACCGTGCTGGTCTCGACCGCCGCCGGCGCCGTCGGCTCGGCGGTCGGGCAGATCGCAAAAATCCTCGGCTGCCGGACGGTCGGGATCGCCGGTGGGCCGGCGAAGGTCGCGCAATGCCTAGAAAAATTCGGCTACGACGCCGCGATCGACTACCGGGCCGCCGGGCTCGGCGAGGCGATCGAGGCCGCCTGCCCGCGCGGCGTCGACGTCTATTTCGACAACACCTCGGGCGCGATCAGCGACGCGGTCTATCCGCGCCTCGCGACCGGCGCGCGCGTGGTCATCTGCGGCACGGCGTCGATCGGATCTTGGGACCCATGGCCGAGCGGCCCGCGCATCGAGCGGCATCTGCTAGTCAAGCGCGCCCGCGCCCAGGGCTTCATCGTGTTCGACTGGCGCGACCGGTGGGACGAAGCCGTGGCGCGTCTCGCCGATTGGGTGCGCGCCGGACGGCTGAGCTACCAGGAGGACATCCTCGACGGGATCGAAGCCTGCCCCGACGCCCTCGCCGGCCTCTATCGCGGCGACAATTTCGGCAAGCGGCTGATCCGGCTTGCGGCGGGCGAACCATGACCCGTTTCGCCCTTCGCCTCGGATCGGCGGCCGCGGCGCTGGCGATGCTGGCGGCCGACGCCGCCGGCGCCGCTTCCGCCGGCCGAGTCGTCCGCTGCCGGGTCGAGTCGGCCTCAGTCGTCGCGCTCAACGGGCCTTGCCGGTTTCTCGCCGGGGGCGACGGATCGTTCAGCCTCGCCAGCGCCGACGCCGGCAAGCCGCTCTACGGCGAAATTCTCGATCTGTCGGTCACCTTGCTTTCGCCGGGCGCGGCGGAGGTGCGCGGCCTGACCCGCGCCGGCGTCAATTCGCGCTGGGGCGAAGCGCGCCGGTCGGCCCGCGACCGCGCCTGCTGGGAGGGCGCGGACTTCCGCATCTGCGCCTGGTGAACCGCGACGCTCACCCGGTGAAGAGCTTCATGTTGCGGATCGCCTTCACCGCGACGTCGATCGCAAGCCCCGCCTGAAGCACGGCGAAGATCCAGCCGAGCGCCTGAAAGGTCACCACGCCGACGGCGCCGACGATCTGTCGGGCGAAGACCATGCCGACGAAATTGAGCGCCATCATCAGGATCAGGATCGCCAGCACCGTCCAGGTCGCCGCCGGGTCGCCCTCCGCCAGTCCCATGAACACCAGGATCGCCACCACGCCGAACGGCGTGACGATGGTGGGAATGGCGAGCGGCGCGATCGCCGGGTAGCGCGAGGGCGCCGGCGGCGGCGGCGCGCGGTTGAAGCCGACGATCGATTCGCGCGCGCCGAGAAACAGCAGGATGCCGCCCGCGAGCATCAGGTCGTCGAGGGTCACGCCCCAGTTCCTCGCCGTCTCCCGCATGACGAAGGCGATCACCAGCGCGATCGCGGTCGCCGCCAGCGTTCCCTCGAACGCGAGCCGCAGCCGGGCGGGCGCCTCCATGTCGCGGGTCATGACGAAGAAGGCCGGCACGGTCTTGATCGGTCCGAGCGTCATCATGAAGATGGTGAAAACGAACCCCGCCGAAATGGCCATGACCCCTCCTGTCGACCTTGCGTGGCGCGTATCATGGCGGCGAGCGCGGCTCCATCCTCGCCGCTGTCTTGCGACGGTCGTTCGATCGTGGGATGCGGGCCCATGACGATCGTCAAGCCGCTCGCTTCCGCCCTGCTCCCGCTCGCGCTCGCAGCGCCGGCGGCGGCAAGCCCTTACGTCAATTTCGCCTGCGCCGACGGCGCGAAGATCTCGCTGATCTTCGAGACGTCGGGGACCGGGCTCGTCATGGTCGGCGGCGGCGCGCTCCGGCTGGAGAACCGCCATCCCCGCTCCGGGCTCTGGTACGCGTCGTCATCGGGCGAACTGCGGGCGCAGGGCGCGACCGCGACTTTCCGCATGCAGGGCCGGGCGCCGACGACGTGCCGCAAGGTCGCGCGCTGACGCGGGTTACTGCCCCTTCTGCGCCCAGTGGATCGCGTAGGGCTCGGCGAACAGGCGCAGCTTCAGCTTCTCCGCCGGTCCCGGGGACGCGGACAGGAGCTTGTCGACCTCCGCCGCCTCCGGATTGCGCACCCACGGACGGCGCGCGAGTTCGCGGTCGTTGAGCCAGTAGTCGCTCCACCCGTCGGTCGTCTCGAGCGTCTCGCGCGCATAGGCTTCGCCATATTCGAGGCCGCCTTCGACGACGACGTCGATGTAGGATTCGAGCAGCGGGTGCTCCGCGTCCGGCTGCGGCAGGCCGACCCCCGGCTGCCCGTCCGGCCCGACCGGGACGTAAACCCAGACCTTTCCGGCCTCCGGCAGCCTCTGCCACGAGACGGCTTCGATGGCGTCGTGCGGGACTTCGACGCGCACATAGCCCGCCTCGCGCGCGTCGTATTTCGCCATGTCGTCGCCGTCGACCGCGTAGACCACGCCGTTGATCGTCGAACCCTTTTCGCCCGCGCCGGCCTTGCGCAGGCCGAGCGCGGTGAACCCCGAGGGGGAGCGGATATTCCAGGCGCGGGCATAGCCGAACGAGGCCGAAACGCGGGCGGGGATCGCCGAAACATGCTGGCCGGCGGTGGCGGCGCGAGACTCCGAGTTCATCAGCGATCCGTAGCCGAAGATGAACTGCGTCGGCCGATCGGGGAGCTTCTCGCCCCACCAATCCTTGGCCGCCGCCGGGCCGACGAGGAGAGCGAACGCCGAAAGCGCCAAGAGATATCGTCGGTTCAAAGCCCCCTCCCCGATTGCAAGCCCTGGCGGCAAGGTAGCCGGGCTTCGCGCCGCCGTGCAATGAGCGCCGCCGCGGGGTCGTGTGTCAGCTTCGCAAACTGACATCTTATGCTTAGAGAGGCCAAAAGCCGCATCCGGGTGGAGAAAAATCAATCGACATCCGTCATTGATACGCCCTAAATACCTATCATTTTGATAGGTACAAAATGCCAGATAACGACAAGGATGGCGACAAGCCCCCCACGCTGGCCGACATCAGGGATATCGCGGCTGATACTGCCAACATCCTTACTTTTTTGCCGGGTCCGGCAAGAAAGGCCAAAATGCGCGGCATAACACGTCGTCAAATTGAGCTTTGCTGTCAGAAGGGCACGTTGGAAGAAGGCCCTTTTAGAAACGAAAGAGGGTTGTGGCAAGCAACCCTCTTTCGACATGCGGCAGGGGAGGAATTGAGGTGCGTTGTGGTAATCGAGAACGGTAATCTGATCGTAAGGTCCAATCACTGAAGATCAGAGGGACAGACATGGAAAACAAAAAATGGAAAATGAAAGCCGATGGGCAACCGCTTTACCACTACGTGGAGAGCGGGCTTGATAACATTTATCTCATTGATGGATTTACCATCAAGGAGACGGCTTACGGTTCAACTGTATCGATCCAAGATACCGCAGGACTACACGAGGCGATTGGGCGCGGAATTGTAGACTCCCCTGCGTTTATAAACGGTGCTGAGTTTAGATTTCTGCGTCTAGAGATGGATTTGTCCCAACGCCAGCTCGCGGCATTAATCAATGCTGACGAGCAAGCAGTTAGGCGATGGGAAAAAGCAAGAGGAAAAAGCGTGAAAGGGCCGGCTGAGAGAATGATGCGCGTTGTGTATATGCAATTTGTCAATGACCCGGATATCAGGAGAAAAATTGAGCGTCTTGCAGAGCTAGACGTTCTAGTGCACCCGGCCAAAAAGTTGCTGCGTAAAGCCCCCGGGTCAAGGTGGATCGCGGAGGACTGCCCATCGACATGACGTTTTCACTCGTCCACGGGTTCGAGCCTTGAAGCGCGGACGGGTCACCCCTTCTCGAAGATCGACGAGAACTGGTAGGCGGACTGCGCGACGCCGCTCGCCGTCGCCGAGGCCCAGGTCTCTCCCGCCCCGCTGCCGTTGTCGCGCGCGACCGACCACATCGACAGCCGGCTGATGTCGCTGCCCGCCCCGCTGGCGTAGTTCGACAGCAACTGGGCGTCGGCAAGCGAGAACACTTCGCTGGAGACGTCGTTGACGCCGATCATCGGGGTGACGCCGATCGTCGCATTCAGGCCGATCGACTTGAGCAGCGCCGCCGTCGCCTGGGCGGCGTCGATCGCGTCCTGACCCATCTGGCCGCCGTTGTCGACCGCCGAGCCGTAGTCCATGGTCATGATGTTGACGACGTTCGGCTGAAGGCCGTCGGCTTTCACTTGCTTCAGGAACGCCGCGCCGTTCGAATCCGGGCCGGTCGGCAGCACCGGGATGGTGAACGAGATCTGGAGGCCCGGGTTGGCGGCTTCGAGCCCGAGCAGCGCCTGATCGCGCAGGTGGATCGAGGCGGTGTTGGCGATCGCCGAGCCCTCGACGTCGAAGTCGAGCGAGGTCACGCCGTAGCGGTTGATCACCGACTGGTATTCCGCCTGAAGCGCCGAGGCGCTGGTCGCCGCCACGGCCGGGTCGGTTCCCGCTGCGCCGCCGAACGAGATGATCACGTTTCCGCCGATCGCGCGCAGATTCTGGACCTGCTGTTGAATCGTCGTGCCGTTGGGGAGCGAGTCCTGGGCGATCGTGCCGGTTCCGCTCCAGCCGATGGTGTTCGCGCCGGAACTCTGGATGAACGCGAGGGTGAAGGTCTTGATGCCCGAGGCCTGGGCGATCGCCACGAGATTGTCGTCGGCGGTGAGCCCCATGTCGATATAGGGCGCGAACGTGACGTTCGTGGAGCCGCCCGCGGAAGCCGCAGCGGTCGTCACGGCGACCGCCGCGCTCTGTGCCGAGGCGCCGGCCGCGTCCGCCGCGTCGACCGTGAATTTGTAGGCCGTGGAGGCGGACAGGCCCGTCACGGTGTAGGTCGTCGCCGTGGTGGTTGCGACCTTGACCCCGTTCTCGAACACGTCGTAGCCGCTGACCGACTGGCCGCTCGGCGCGGCGGCGGCGTTCCAGCTCAGCGTCGTCGAATTGGACGTCGTGTAGGCCGCCGCGAGGCCCGCCGGAACGGTCGGCGCGCCGCCCGACGTCCCGCCGCCGGCCGCCCCGACGATCGTCCAGGGCGCGCCGGTCCCCGACCCGCCGTTGTTCTTGATCGGGTCCTGGTTCTGGGTCCACCAGTTCGCGATATAGACGATGGCGTTTTCCTGGACCTCCATGCCCTGGGTGTAGACGGCGGTCGCAGACCACGCCGGCACGCTCGGCGGCGCGGCGGCGCTGGTCTTGACGCTCACGGCCGCGCTCTGGGCCGACGTTCCGGCGGCGTCCTGCGCCGCGACGGTGAAGAGGTAGGCGGTCGCGGCGGTGAGCCCCGAAACAGCGAAGCTCGTGCCCGACGTCGCGCCGATCGCGGTTCCGTTCTCGTAGACGACGTAATCCGTGATCGTCTGGCCGGCGGGCGGCGTGACCGCCTTCCAGCTCAGCGTCGTCGAGGCGGCCGTCGTCGCGGCGGCGGTGAGGCCCGCCGGCGCGGACGGCGCGGCGCCGGCGGCCGCGGTCTTGACGCTCAGCGCGGCGCTCTGCGGCGACAGGCCGGCCGAATCCTGCGCGGCGATGGCGAACGTGTAGCTGGTCGCGGCCTTGAGGCCGGATACGGCGAAGCTCGTGGTCGTCGTCGTCCCGATCGCGACGCCGTTCTCATAGACGACATAATCGGCGATCGTCTGTCCGGCCGGCGGCGCGACGGCCTTCCAGGTCAGGGTCGTCGCCGTCGTGGTGGTCGCCGAGGCGACGAGGCCGGCCGGCGCCGACGGAACGGCGCCTGTGGACTTCACCACCGTCCAGGGCTTGCCAGAGCCGGCGCCGCCGTTGTTCAGGGTGGGAATGTTGTTCTGGGTCCACCAGTTCGCCACATAGATCACGCCGTTGAACGTCACCTCGTCGCCGGCCGTGTAGATGCCGGTCGCCGACCAGACGGGAATGCTGTTGGTCATTGTTCAACCCTTAACCGTCGCCGTTTGACGCCCACCCGCTGCGCAAAGACTGAGATGCGCCCCGCTTTTCCTCGCGCCCGCAAAGTTGTCCCGTCGTCTCTCTGCGGGAAAAGCACGCCATCCGAGCGCACAGGAAGGATGATGTCAACATAGTCATCTTTTCATCTGACGGTCATGTTCCGGCAACGTCGTCTTTTCTATTCTAACCGGTTGAACATTTTGGGCGCGGTCTTACGAAGCGCTGCGCGCAGTCGGACGCGCCACCCAACCGCGAGCGCCTCG
Organism: uncultured Roseiarcus sp.; assembly: GCA_945957375.1. Taxonomy (GTDB): domain Bacteria; phylum Pseudomonadota; class Alphaproteobacteria; order Rhizobiales; family Beijerinckiaceae; genus Roseiarcus. Next base: position 907 of record CAMFKX010000243.1, on the reverse strand, counting down.
CCAGTTTCTTGTACCGATCGAAACGGAGAGCGATGGCGTCGATCGCCGCGCGCGCAGGGAGCCCGCCTCGACCGGGAAGACGTCGGCGGTCCGGCGGCGCGACAGGGCTACGGGCCGCCGCAACCGCAGGGCCTTGCGAAGCGCTGCCCGCCGATCGGGCGCGCGGCCCTATCGACCCGCTTCGGCGACGTCGACCAGCCGGAACTGCGCCCGCTCGCGCCCGCCGTAGCGATTGATCGACAGCGTGCCGGCGAGATGCGCCGACGACCCGCGCAGCCGGGTCAGCGCTTCGCCGAGCGTCTTGCCGACTGAGCGGAAGGCGATCGCGTCGAGGGTGGAGCCGTCGCCGGCCGCCGCGCGCACGCGCAGGTGATCGGCGCCGGCGGGAAAGACGTCGGCGATCCGGTGCCGCGGCAGGACGAACAGCGGCTCGGGATTGCCGCTGCCGTAGGGACCGGCGGCCTCGAGCTTGCGCACCAGATCGGGCGTCGCGGCGCCGGCGGTCAGCGCCGCGTCGACCGAAACGCTCGCCGAAGCGCGCGCCGCGGCGACCTGGGCTTCCAGGCGCTCCTCGAGAAAGGCGCGCAATTCGCCGAGCCGGCCCTTTTCCAGCGTGATCCCGGCCGCCATGACATGCCCGCCGCCTTTCACCAGCAGCCCCGCCTCGAGCGCCGCGCGCACGATCCGGCCGAGATCGACGCCGGGGATCGAGCGGCCGGAGCCGACGGCGTGGCCGCCCGAGAGGGCGAGCGCGAAGGCCGGCCGGCCGAAGCGCTCCTTGAGCCGCGCCGCGAGCAGGCCGACGATTCCCGGCGGCCAGCCTTCGGCGGCGACCACCACCGCCGCGCCGCGCGCCACGCGGCCGAGCGCGGCGCGCGCCGCGGCCGCGGCGTCCCCGAGCGCGGCG
>CAMFKX010000242.1 GCA_945957375.1 uncultured Roseiarcus sp. | reverse complement strand
GCTCGTCGGCGCGAGCCTCGACGCGCCTGAAACATGGGACGCGGCGCTCGCCGCGCTCGCGTCCGACTTCGCGCCGCTGACCGACATGCGCGCATCCGCCGTCTACCGCGCGACGGCGGCGGCGGCGGTGCTGAAGAAGACCCTGATCGAGATCGCCGGCGGCGACGCGCCGACCCGGCTGGGAGCGCTCCATGCCGCAGAATGACGTGATCGACGCCCCGCCGACCGCCGTCGTCCACAAGCCGCTGCCGCACGATTCCGCCCGCCTGCATGTGCGCGGCGCCGCGACCTATGTCGACGACATCCGCGAACCGGAGGGCACGCTGCATGTCGCAATCGGCATGGCGCCGGTCGCGGCGGGCGCGCTGAAAGGCCTCGACCTCGCGGCGGTGAAGTCGGCGCCCGGCGTCGTCGCGGTGCTGACGGCGGCGGACATTCCTGGGAAGAATGATATCGCCCCGGTGTTCGCCGACGAGCCGCTGCTCGCCGAGGGCGAGGTCCTGTTCCACGGCCAGGCGGCGTTCGCCGTCGTCGCCCGCAGCCGCGACGAGGCCCGTCGCGCCGCGCGCCTCGGCAAGTTCGAGATCGAGGCGCGCGCGCCTTCGGTCACCGTCGCCGACGCCCTCGCAACCGGCCTGAGGGTGCAGGACGACTACGCCTTCGGCCGCGGCGACGCCAAGGCCGCGGTCGCCGCCGCGCCCCATCGCCTCGACGGACAATTCGCGATCGGCGGTCAGGAGCACTTCTACCTCGAAGGCCAGGTCTCGCTCGCCGTGCCGGGCGAGGGCGACGAGATGCTGGTCTACGCCTCCAGCCAGGACCCGACCGAGACCCAGCACATCGTCGCCCGCGTGCTCGGCGTCCCCGACGCCTTCGTCACCGTCGAGACCCGGCGCATGGGCGGCGGCTTCGGCGGCAAGGAGAGCCAGGCCTGCGTCTGGGCGGCGATGGCGGCGCTCGCGGCGCGCGTCACCGGGCGCCCGTGCAAGGTCCGCCTCGACCGCGACGACGACTTCGCCCTCACCGGCAAGCGCCACGACTTCCGCGCCGACTGGTCGGTCGGCTACGACGACCGCGGAATCGTCGCCGGCTACGACGTCATGCTCAACGCCCGCTGCGGCTGCTCGGCCGACCTTTCGCCCGGCGTCGTCGACCGCTCGATGTTCCACGCCGGCAACGGCTACTGGCTGCCGGACGTCGCCATCGCCTCGCGCCGGCTCAAGACCAATACGGTCTCCAACACCGCCTTCCGCGGCTTCGGCGGCCCGCAGGGCATGATCGCGATCGAGCGGGTGATGGATGCGATCGCGCGCGAGCGCGGCCTCGACCCGCTCGACGTGCGCAAGGCGAATCTGCTGCGCCCCGGCTGCGACCGCACGCCCTACGGGCAGGCGGTGGAAGACTTCCCGACCCAACTGGAAATGATCGAGGCGCTGGAGCGCAGCAGCGACTACCACGCCCGTCGCGCCAGCGTCGCCGCCTTCAACGCGCGGAGCCCCTGGCTCAAGCGCGGCCTCGCGTTGACGCCGCTGATGTTCGGCATCTCGTTCACCCTCATTCCGCTCAATCAGGCCGGCGCGCTGGTCCACGTCTATTCCGACGGCTCGATCCATCTCAACCACGGCGGCACCGAGATGGGGCAGGGGCTGTTCACCAAGGTCGCCCAGATCGTGGCGGAAGCGTTCGGCGTGCCGCTGCATTTCGTCCGCATCACCGCGACCAACACCGCCAAGGTGCCGAACGCCTCGCCGACCGCGGCCTCGTCGGGCACCGACCTCAACGGCATGGCGGCCAAGATCGCGGCGGAGGCGATCCGGGCGCGCATGGCCGCCTTCGTCGCCGAGCACTGGGGCGTGCCGGCCGAGACCGTCGAGTTCCGCGACGCGCACGCCGTCTCGGGCAACCACCGCATGGAGTTCGCGGCGCTCGCCAAAGCCTGCCGGCAGGCGCGGGTGCAGCTTTCGCACGCCGGCCATTACAAGACGCCCGAGATTCACTGGGACCGGGCGCAGGCGAAAGGCAAGCCGTTCTTCTACTTCGCCTATGGCGCGGCGTGCTGCGAGGTCGCGATCGACGTGCTGACCGGCGAGATGCGCGTGCTGCGCGCCGACCTGCTGCACGACGTCGGCGCCTCGATCAATCCGGCGCTCGACATCGGCCAGGTCGAGGGCGGCTTCATCCAGGGCATGGGCTGGCTGACCACCGAAGAACTGGTCTACGACGCCAAGGGCCGGCTCGCGACCCATGCGCCGGCGACCTACAAGATCCCGGTCGCCTCCGACGTGCCGCCGGTGTTCAACACCACGCTGCACATGCGCGCCAACCCGACGGCGAGCGTCTATCGCTCGAAGGCGGTCGGCGAACCGCCGCTGATGCTGGCGATCGCGGTCTATTCCGCGATCCTCGACGCGGTGCACGCGACCAACCCGAACGGCCAGCCGAAGCTCGAGGCGCCGTGCACGCCGGAGTCGATCCTCAACGCGATCCGCTCGCTGGACGGGGCGGCGTGACGCGGCGGGCCCTCATCCGGCCCTTCGGGCCACCTTCCGCCCGAGGGGGAAGGGGCGGATGCGACGCGCGCGGCGCCCCTCTCCCCCCGGGAGCGGGCGGCCGCCAAAGGCGGCCGGGTGAGGGCCCGCCGGTGCTCCTGTCGCAAAGCTCCCACTGACTCATGCTCGCCTTCCGCCGCCTCCTCGAAGCGATCGAGGCCGAGGGTTCGGCGGCGCTGGTGACGCTGGCGCGCGTGCAGGGGTCGAGCCCGCGCGAAGCCGGGGCGCGCATGGTGGTGCGTCCGTCCGGCGGGTTCCACGGCACGATCGGCGGCGGCGCGCTCGAATGGGCGGCGATCGAGGCCGCCCGCCAGGCGCTGGCAAGCGGCCGCGCTCGGGCGCAACGGCGTTCGCTCGCGCTCGGCCCGGAGCTCGCCCAGTGCTGCGGCGGCCGGGTCGACTGGCGCATCGAGACCTTCGATCGGCGCGATGCGGAACCGCTCGGGGCGCTCGCCGCCGCCGAGGCCGAGGGCGCCGGATCGCTGGTCGCGCGACTCGGAGAGGACGGCCGGGTCGAGCGCCGGATCGACCGCGCCCGCCCGGGCGGACGGCTGACCGAAAGCCTCGCGCAAGCCCACGAATGGATCGAGCCGATCGGGGAGAGCGCCCGCGCCGTCTATCTGTTCGGCGCCGGCCACGTCGGGCGCGCGCTGGCGCTGGCGCTCGCCCCGTTGCCCTTCGTCGTCCGCTGGATCGATTCGCGCCGCGAGGCGTTCCCGGCGCGCGTCCCGGCCAATGTCGCGCTGCTCCACGTTCCCGAACCGGCGACGGCGCTCGACGCCGCGCCCGAGGGCGCGCTGATCGTCGTCATGACCCATTCCCACGCCATCGACCTCGACATCGTCGCCGCGGCGTTGCGGGCGGAGAAATTCGGCTACGTCGGCCTGATCGGCTCGGCCACCAAGCGCGCCCGCTTCCTGCGCCAGATGCGCGACGCCGGCCTGACGGAGGCGATGCTGGAAAGGCTCGTCTGCCCGATCGGCGTCGCCGGCGTCGCCGGCAAGGATCCGGCCGTGATCGCCGCCGCGACGGCGGCGCAACTGCTGATGGTCTCGGAACGCCTGGCCGGCGAAGAGGCGCGCTGAGGCCAGGTCGCTTGCATTGTACACAGTCTGGGCGGGCGCTTGTCAGATCGCGAGGCCGGCCGCTATGGTCGGGGTCCACGCCGACCAACGACGGGGGAAACGATGCGCATCCTGATCGTCGGCGCCGGCGCGACCGGCGGCTATTTCGGCGCCAGGCTCGCGGCGGCCGGGCGCGACGTCACCTTTCTCGTCAGCCCCGCCCGCGCCGAGCAGATCCGCCGCGACGGCCTGCACGTGCTCAGCCCCAACGGCGACCTCGACCTGAAGCCGGTTCTGAAACTGACCGGCGAGACGACCGACCCGTTCGATGTCGTGATCCTCGCGGTCAAGGCCTTTGCGCTGCCGCGCGCGATCGACGACATCGCTCCCGCGGTCGGGCGGGAGACCATGATCCTGCCGTTCCTCAACGGCATGGGCCACATCGACGCGCTCGCCGCGCGGTTCGGCGAAGTGCGCGTGCTCGGCGGCGTCTGCGTGGTTCAGGCGACGCTCGACCGGCGCGGGCGGATCGTGCAGCTCGCGCCGCGTCCCCAGGCGCTGACCTACGGCGAGCGGATCGGCGCGATCACCCTGCGCGTGACTGCGCTCGACGCCGCGCTTCAAGGCGCGGGCTTCGACGCGCGTCTGACCCCGACGATCGTGCAGGAGATGTGGGAGAAGTGGACGATGCTGGCCGCGGCCGGCGCCGCGACCTGTCTGCTCGGCGGGACGATCGGCGAGATCGAGGCGGCGGAGGGCGGGGCGGAAGCCGCCGTGCGCTGCCTCGCCGAGGCCTCGGCCGTCGCCGCCGCCTGCGGCTATCCGCCTCGACCGGATTATCTCGACGGCGTCCGGGCGATGTTGACCGCCAAGGGGTCGGAGCAGGCGACCTCCCTCTACCGCGACATGCGCAACGGCCTGCCGGTCGAGGTCGAGCACGTGCTCGGCGATCTCTTGCGCCGCGCCCACGCCGCCGGCGTCGACGCGCCGCTGATCGAAGCCGCGGCGGTCAAGCTGCGCATCTACCACAAGCGTCTCGCGACGCGCTGAAGCCGCGCCGGCAGGCCGCGCCGATCAAATAGGACCGGCGCGACCTGTCCCGCCCGCTACAATTTTCCCGAACGGGATGCTAACCTCCCGCTCGGCGTGTCTGGCGTGGAGGCGGACGTGAGCGGACCAACGCTCCGTCTGTTGGGGAGGACGAACATGGAACTGCGCGACAAGGTGATCTGGATCGCGGTGGCGCTGCTCGGCGCGGTCGCCTTCGCGGTGGTCGCGTTGAACCGCGGCGAGGCGGTCAACGCCGCCTGGTTGGTGACCGCGGCGGTGTGCATCTATTTCATCGCGTTCCGGTTCTACGCCCTGTTCATCGTCAAGCGGGCGCTCGGCGTCGATCCCAAGCGGGTCACCCCGGCCTATCGCCACAACGACGGCCTCGACTACGTCCCGACCAACCGCTGGGTGCTGTTCGGCCATCATTTCGCGGCGATCGCCGGCGCGGGGCCGCTGGTCGGGCCGGTGCTGGCGGCGCAGATGGGCTATCTGCCGGGCACGCTGTGGATTCTGGTCGGCGTCGTGTTCGCCGGCGCGGTGCAGGACATGGTCGTGCTGTTCTTCTCGACCCGGCGCGACGGCCGCTCGCTGGCGGAGATGATCCGCACCGAGATCGGACCGGCGGCGGGCGGCGTGGTCGGCGTCGGCCTCATCCTGATCTGCACGATCTTGCTCGCGGTGCTCGCCCTCGTGGTGGTCAACGCCCTCAAGGGCAGCCCGTGGGGAACCTTCGCGGTCGTCAGCACCGTTCCGATCGCCCTGTTCATGGGCGTCTACAGCCGCTGGATTCGGCCCGGCCGGATCGGCGAGATGTCGGCGATCGGCGCCGTGTTGCTGCTGCTCGCGCTGATCTACGGCAAGACGGTCGGCGAATCGCCGGCGCTCGCGCCGCTGTTCACCTACACCGGCACGCAGCTCTCGCTGATCGTCATCGGCTACGGCTTCTTCGCGTCGGTGCTGCCGGTGTGGCTGCTGCTCGCCCCGCGCGACTATCTCTCGACCTTCCTCAAAGTCGGCACGATCCTGCTGCTCGCGATCGGCATCCTCATCGTCCGTCCCGATCTCGAAATGCCGTCGATCACCAAGTTCGTCGACGGCAGCGGGCCGGTCTGGGCGGGGAGCCTGTTCCCGTTCCTGTTCATCACCATCGCCTGCGGGGCGGTGTCCGGCTGGCACTCGCTGATCTCCTCCGGCACGACGCCGAAGATGCTCGAGAACGAGAGCCAGATCCGCTTCATCGGCTACGGCGCGATGCTGATGGAATCCTTCGTCGCGATCATGGCGATGGTGGCGGCGACGACGATTCATCCGGGCGTCTATTTCGCCATGAACAGCGGCGCGGCGCTGATCGGAACCGACGCGGCCCACGCCGCCGAGGTGATCACCAACTGGGGCTTCGTCGTGACCCCGGACCAGCTGACCCAGGTCGCCAAGGACGTCGGCGAAACCACCATCCTGTCGCGCACCGGCGGCGCGCCGACGCTCGCGGTCGGCATGGCGCAGATCCTGTCCGGCTTCCTCGGCGGCAAGGCGCTGGCCGGCGTCTGGTATCACTTCGCCATCCTGTTCGAGGCTCTGTTCATCCTGACCACCGTCGACGCCGGCACGCGCGTGCTGCGCTTCATGATCCAGGATCTCGTCGGCGACGTCGTGCCGGCGTTCAAGTCGACCGAATCGTGGACCAACAATGTGATCGGCTCGGCGCTCGCCTGCGCCGGCTGGGGCTACTTCCTCTATCAGGGCGTGATCGACCCGTTCGGCGGCATCTGGACGCTGTGGCCGCTGTTCGGCGCTTCGAACCAGATGCTTGCGGCGATCGCGCTGATCCTGTGCACGGTGATCTTCTTCAAGATGAAGCGCGAGCGCTTCGCCTGGATATCCGGCGTTCCGGCGGCCTGGCTCATCGTCTGCACGGTGTCGGCGGGCTATCTGAAGGTCGCGAGCGCCGATCCGAAGATCGGCTTCGTCGCCCATGCGACGAAGTTTTCCGACGCGATCGCGGCCGGCAAGGTGCTGGCGCCGGCCAAGACCCTCGACGACATGGGACGCATCGTGTTCAACGACTACGTCGATGCGACCCTGGCGGCGGTCTTCGTCGCCATCGTCCTCGTCATGCTGGTGTTCGGAATCCGCGCCGCGCTCCAGGCGCTGCGAGCGACCAAGGCGACCACCGCCGAGATCGGCGGCGCGGCGGTGGCGGCGGAATGAGCGAGAGCCTCGTCACCCGGGCGCGCTTCGTCTGCGACATGGTCGCCCAGACGGCGCGTCTCATGGTCGGCGTGCCCGACTACCCGACCTACGTCGCGCACCGGAAGGCCAACCACCCTGACCTCCCGGTGATGAGCTACGAGGAATTCTTCCGCGAGCGGCAGTCCGCGCGCTACGATGTCCGCAAGGGTCGGCTGCGCGGTTGCTGCTGAGCGGGCCGCTTCGTCACGGCATCGGGAAGGCCACCTCCAGAGCCGGTCGCCCGACGTGCTGCATCGGGCGCAGGATCGCGACCAGCGACCGGCGGCATTCGGCCGCGGCGCGATCGGTTCCCGTCGCGATGGCGTGAAGATCTCCGTTCATCAGCGCCGCGATCATTTGCGCGGCCTCGAACCTGGCGCTGGCCACCAGGGCCTGCGCTTGGTCGACGACCGCATGACCCTTCGCCGTAAGCTGTACGGAATAGGAAGCCGCCTCATTCATGGTATTGGACCCAGACCCTAAAATATCGCGAAACGATCTTCGCGGCGGCACGCTCATAACAGGGAAAACGTTTGATTTCGCAGACGAAAACGTCGCGGTTATGCGGCGTGTCGACGCAACGATCGTAAACGCTGCGGGCCCGACTCACGCCGTTTCTGAGCGAATTGTGGCGAAGGCGGCGAGCGCTCGCGCCCGGGCGGCGTCGTGGTCGACGATCGGCTTGGGATAGGTCCGGCCGAGCACGACGCGAGCGCGGGCGAGCGCCGCCTCGGGCGCCCGCCACGGCGCGTGGATGAAGGGCGCCGCGAGCTGCGCCAGCTCCGGAACCCAGCGCCGCACGTATTCGCCCTCGGGATCGAATTTCTCGCCCTGGAGCACCGGATTGAAGATGCGGAAATAGGGCGCGGCGTCCGCGCCCGATCCCGCGACCCATTGCCAACTCGCCGGATTGCTGGCCGGGTCCGCGTCGATCAGCGTATCCCAGAACCAGGCCTCGCCGCGCCGCCAGTCGACGAGGAGGTGCTTGATCAGGAACGAGGCGACGATCATCCGCGCGCGGTTGTGCATGTAGCCGGTGCGCCAGAGCTGGCGCATGCCCGCGTCGACCACCGGATAGCCGGTCTCGCCGCGCGTCCAGGCGCGGAAGGCGGCCTCGTCGTCGCGGAACGGGAAGCGCTCGAAATCCGCCCGCAATGCCCGGGTCGCGAGGTCGGGATGGGCGTAGAGCAGCGCATAGGAGAACTCGCGCCAGCCGAGTTCGGCGCGGAACTTCTCCACGGCCCGGGCGAGACGCGGGTCGGCCGCGGCGGCGGCCTCGGCCGTCGCGGACGCCCGCCGCGCCGAAACCTCGCCGAATCGCAGATGCGCCGACAGGCGCGACGTGCCGTCGGTCGCGAGCTGGTCGCGCCGGTCGGCGTAATGCGCGAGAGCGTCCCCAGCGAAGCGCGCCAGCGTTTCGCGCGCGCCCGCTTCGCCCGGCGTCTCGCCTTGGGAAAGTTCGCCCGCCCAGTCGGGCGCGGTCGGCTTGAGCCGCAGCCGCTCGATCGAGCTGCGCGCCGGCGGGTCGGCCGGCCAGTCGGCGGCGATGAGACGCCCGGGCGCGGGCAGGGG
>CAMFKX010000241.1 GCA_945957375.1 uncultured Roseiarcus sp. | reverse complement strand
GCTCAAGTTCGCCTTCTCCCCGCGCGGGGAATGGGAGATGCCGCCGCTCGCCATGCTCGCCGAGCCGAAGAAGGCGTCGGGACGCATTTCCTCCGATGCGCTCGAACAGAACGCCCGCATGCTCGAAGGGGTGCTCGACGATTTCGGCGTCAAGGGGGAGATCATCAACGTCCGTCCCGGCCCGGTGGTGACCCTGTACGAACTCGAGCCGGCGCCGGGGGTGAAGTCCTCGCGGGTGATCGGCCTCGCCGACGACATCGCCCGCTCGATGTCGGCGGTCTCCGCCCGCGTCGCGGTGGTGCAGGGGCGCAACGCCATCGGCATCGAACTGCCGAACCAGCGTCGCGAGACCGTGTTCCTGCGCGAACTGGTCGGCAGCGAGGATTTCGAGAAGTCGAAGCACCGGCTGGCGATCGCCCTCGGCAAGACCATCGGCGGCGAGCCGGTGATCGTCGATCTCGCCCGGATGCCGCATCTGCTCGTCGCCGGCACGACCGGCTCCGGCAAGTCGGTCGCGATCAACACCATGATCCTGTCGCTGCTCTACCGGCTCAAGCCCGAGCAATGCCGGCTGATCATGGTCGACCCGAAGATGCTCGAACTCTCGACCTATGAAGGCATCCCGCACCTGCTGACCCCGGTCGTCACCGATCCGAAGAAGGCGGTGGTCGCGCTCAAATGGGCGGTCCGGGAAATGGAGGACCGCTACAAGAAGATGTCGAAGGTCGGCGTGCGCAATATCGACGGCTTCAACGCCCGCGTCGCCGAGGCGCGCGGCAAGGGCGAGACGCTGACCCGCACGGTCCAGACCGGCTTCGACCGCGAGACTGGCGAAGCGATCTACGAGCGCGAAGAGCTGACGCTGGAAGAATTGCCCTACATCGTCCTGGTGGTCGACGAGATGGCCGACCTGATGCTGGTCGCCGGCAAGGACATCGAGGGCGCAATCCAGCGGCTCGCCCAGATGGCGCGCGCCGCCGGCATCCACCTCATCATGGCGACCCAGCGCCCCTCGGTCGACGTCGTCACCGGCACCATCAAGGCCAATTTCCCGACCCGCATCTCGTTCCAGGTGACGAGCAAGATCGACAGCCGCACCATCCTCGGCGAGCAGGGCGCCGAGCAGCTGCTCGGCCAGGGCGACATGCTCTACATGGCCGGGGGCGGCCGCATCTCCCGCGTCCATGGGCCGTTCGTCTCCGACCCCGAAGTCGAGAAGGTGGTCGCCCACATCAAGAAGCAGGGCGCGCCCGAGTATCTCAGCGCCATCACCGAGGAGGACGAGCCCGAGGACGACGAGGCCGAAGCGCCGCCCTCCGCCGGCTCGATGGACGCCGAGGAATCGGCCGATTACTACGACCGCGCCGTGAATATCGTGCTGCGCGACCGCAAGGTGTCGACGAGCTACATCCAGCGCCGTCTCTCCGTCGGCTACAACAAGGCGGCCTCGCTGGTGGAGCGAATGGAGAAGGAGGGTGTGGTCAGCGCGCCCAACCATGCCGGGAAGCGTGAGATTCTGGTCGGGAACGGCGTGGACCGGGCCGCTTTCGAGGACCTCGCCGAGGACTGAGCCTTGGCGCGCGCGGTCGAACGGCTTGGGTCGAGCGGGCGGGGAGACCGCCACCTTGTTTCGAGTCGCCCCTCGGCCGCCCGAATGTCTCCCCGCCACGCCCGAGGATGAAGCCCTTCGCCGATCCTCGGTTCTTGCCGGAAGATGGGCGATGCGGGCAATTCCTGTGGCCTGCGTGGTCTCTTCCATTCAAGTTCGGCGCCAACGCCGACCCAGCCGCCTTCCGCGCGTTTTCCGCGTGGCGCCGGCCTCATTGATCGATTCTTGGGCTGAAACGCGCACCACGCAGGCGCCCGAGGCGGAAAGACGGGCGGTCCCAGCGGCGTCCGCGGCCGTAATGACAGCCGATCGGGGCGGCTCGCGAAGCCACAAAAAAGGTTTCGGTTCAGAAGGAACCGCCGGCTGGCCCCGGGTCTTCCAAGGGGGCAGTGAAGTCCGCACAGGACCAGCCGGCGCAGTCCTTGCGCAGCGCGCACTCGCGCAAACGCAAGGAAACTATATCCTGTTGCGGAAGGTACGACCGCTCACATGATACAGTCAAGCGGCTCCACACACGAAATCCGGTCCGGGCGCGGTATCCGCCGTCAACTGGTTCTGGGGCCGCGCAGGGTCTGCAGCGCGGACTCGACTCGCCGCCAGGTCTCGGCCCCCTCCCTGTCGTCGTCGCGTTCGCACTGCGTCGCGCTGGGCGGCCTCGGCGATGGCGGCCTGCCCACGCGCCTCCATGAGTTGTCGGGCGTATTCCATGACGACGGTCTCTTCCATGGGAGGCTCCTCATCGACGCCCGATGCTCGGCGCGAACACGGGCGGCGCGGGCCTCCGTATCAGGCGATCCGGGCGGAATCGGAGCATTCGCGCGAACTTCACGCGACGACGTCGGACCACTCCCCATGCTTGCGCGCCTCGGCGCGCACGTAGGGACACACGGGAACGAACTTGAAACCGTTGGCGCGGGCGTCGGCGACCATGTGCTCGACCAGCGCGAGCGCCACGCCCTTGCCGCGCATGCTCTGCGGCGCCTCGGTATGGTCGGCGCTGATCCGGCCGGGGCCGCGGTTGGTGAAGACGAGTTGCGCCTCGCCGTCGACGCCGTCGATCCGCGCGACGTAGCGGCCGCCGGCGGCCGTCTCCTGCTTCTCGATGCGGATCGCGTCGCCCATGCAACCCTCCTGTCGAATGACGCAATCGAAACGCGCGGTTTCGTCGCGCGTTCCTGGTCCAGGGCCCTACGCCGCCGAGCGCTCCGGAGCCGGGGACGGATGGGCCGCCGACGGCGCGGCGGCGCCGAGGGCGCGCAACGCGCTGTCGACCCCGATCGGCGAGATCCGGATGTGGCCGGTGTAAGGATTGCTGAGTTCGAGAATGAGGTAGATCGCGGTGGCGATCGAAACCGCGCCGGCGAGGTGCGCCACCACCGTGACAAGATTCGGCGTGTTCACCACGCCGTTGCCGAAGAACAGCGCGGCCGCCCAGCAGACGACGATCGTCAGCACGTGCGGCGGAAAGGGGCTCGCGAGCTGGCGCGCCATCAGCATCTGGGTGTCGTGATACTTGCGCGCGTTGTCCCACGCCTTGTTGAGCAGCCGCCGGTGTCGATCGTCGGTCGGCTTGAGACTGTCGAAATAGCCGTCGAGCACGGCGAAGGTCGTCTTCATCTCCTCGAAGGTGAACGGCTGGGGCCCGTGCACACCGTCGCCGAAGAAGCGCGCGCGCGAACGTTCCAGCGAGGCGCGCAGGCCCGCGCGGCCGGGCGCGCCCTCCGGTCCGTATTGTTCGAGGGCGACGTCGATATCCGCCACCACCGGCCCGAGCGAATAGGCCTCCGACTGCTGCGTCGCGAACACCCCGAACGCGGTCCACACCAGAAGGCCGAGCACGAGCGCGAGCAGGAGGCCGACCAGGCCGACCATCGCCGCGACGGAGCCTTTCGAGGCGTTCAGCATGTCGGCGGGAATATCCTGCTGCAGCCACATGCCGACGAGGCTCGCGGCGAACATGATCGCGCCGACGGCGAGAGAACGAATCAAGGGATGCATGAGGCTCCGCCCGAGTTCACCAAGGTGTCGCTCGCGACATAGCACGTCCGCCGGCAACATCGCGATCGGCCCGGGCGCATCGTCGCCCAGGCCGGCGAGGAGCCCGATCAGCCCTTGTGGTGCGAGGGCTGCAGCCCATAGACCGGCGTCGGCAGACCCTCCTGCCGCGCCTTCAGCTGGAGCGCCAGGAACTGCGAATAATGCCGCGACTGGTGCAGGTTGCCGCCGTGCATCCACAGGTTCTCCTGCTGCGTCGGCTTCCACATGTTGCGCTGCTCGCCCTCCCACGGGCCGGGGTCCTTCGGCGTGTCGGAGCCGATGCCCCAGCACTTGCCGACCTTGTCGGCCATCGCCTGGCCGCACAGGTCGGCGATCCATCCGTTCATCGAGCCGTAGCCGGTGGCGTAGACGATCACATCCGCCGGAACCTCCTCGCCGGTGTCGAGCTTGACCCCGGTCGGCGTGATCTCGACCACCTGTCCATGGGCGAGCTTGATCTTGCCGTCGATGACGAGCTGCGAGGCGCCGATGTCGATGTAGTAGCCCGAGCCGCGACGCAGGTACTTCATGAACAGGCCCGATTCGTCGTGGCCGTAGTCGAGCCGGAAGCCCGCCTTCTCCAGCGCCTTGTAGAACTCCGCGTCGACCTCGCGGATCTTGTCGTACACCGGCTTCTGGAAAGTGTGCAGGATCCCGTACGGGAGCGAGGCGAAGATCAGGTCGGCCTTGGCGGTGGTCATGCCGCCCTGCACGGCGCGCTCGGAATAGAGGTCGCCGAGGCCGATCTCCATCAGCGATTCCGAGCGCACAATATGCGTCGTCGAACGCTGGATCATGGTCACGTCGGCCCCGCCTTCGTACAGCGCTGCGGCGATGTCGTGCGCCGAGTTATTGGAGCCGATCACCACCGCCTTCTTGCCCTTGTAGGCGTCCGGTCCGGGGTGTTTCGAGGAATGATGCTGGTCGCCCTTGAAGGTCTCGGCGCCCTTGAACTTCGGCACGTTGGCCTTGCCGGACATGCCGGTGGCGAAGACGAGCTGCTTGGGATGGAGCACGACCTCCTGCCCGTCGCGGTCGACGACGACGGTCCATTCCTTCGTCTTTTCGTCGAAGGTCGCGGACTTGGCTTCCGACTTGGTCCAGTAATTCAGCTCCATCACCTTGGTGTACATCTCGAGCCAGTCGCCGATCTTGTCCTTGGGCGAGAACACCGGCCAGTTCTTCGGGAAGTCGATGTAGGGCAGATGGTCGTACCAGACCGGGTCGTGCAGGCAGAGCGACTTGTAGCGCTTGCGCCAGCTGTCGCCGGCGCGCTCGTTCTTCTCGATGATGATGGTGGGAATTTCGAGCTGGCGCAGGCGTGCGCCGAGCGCGATGCCGCCCTGACCGCCGCCGACGATCACGACATAGGGCTGTTTGGTGTAGCCGAGCGTGGCGAGTTCCTCCTCGCGCGTCTCCTTCCAGCTCCGGGTTCCGACATTGATGCCGTGCCTAGCCCCGAGCGGGCGGGTAAAGCCGGCCTTCTCCTCGTAACCCTTGAGTTCGACCATGGTGGTCAGCAGCGTCCAGATCAGCCCGTCGCGGATCCGGACGAGACCGTAGCCGCGGGCGACCTCGGTCTCGAAGGTGAACCAGGCCTCCATGACGCCGCCGGCTTCGGTGACCGTCTCGTTCTCCGCGACGCGCCAGTCACGTGGCTTCACGCCGGCAAGGCAATGCTTCAGCATGTCGCGGATCTGTCCGCGGCCCTCTACGGTCTTAATGTTCCAGGTGAAGGAGACAAGGTCGCGCCAAAAGCTATCCTCGGCGAACATGGCGACGGCGGCGTCGATGTCGGCCTTCTCCAGCGCCTCGCCGAAGCGGTCGAGAAACGCCTGGGCCCTCGCGGCCGGGGTCACGTCGAGCATGCGGAAACCTCCCTTGATATCGAACTGCGGCTTTGGCCGCCGTGGTGCGGGAGCTTAGCTGGCAACCCACGTGCCAGTCCCATCGAGAAGCGGAGCCGCTGACTTTTCAGGAGGATGGCGGAAATGGCCGCGCCACGCCTGTCGCAGGTGCGCGACGCCCATGCGACAGCCGTGCGACGCCTGTCGCAAGCGGCTGGGCGTCGGTGCGCAAGGCCGGGATCCAGCTCTTCCCGCTCCTCAGTTTCGTGGTTCGCGATCGTCGAGGTCGACGTGCCCATCAGATCGATCTCGCCGCGACCGAAGACGCCGCCGACTGCAGTTGAGACGCCGGTCGTGGTCGCCGAGCCGCCATTAGCCCTTTCCGAGTCGGTTCAGCCGCCGATGCACCGTCGCACGATGGAGGCCGGAGCGGCGGGCGAGTTCGGAGACGTTGCCGCCGGCGGCTTCGAGCTCGGCCAGGAGCGCGGCCTGCGGCGGAAGCGCCGCCGGCGACGCCCCGGGCGGAGTCGCGGCCGGGCGGACGGCGCCGGGATGGAGCGACTCAGGCAAGTGCTCGATGTCGATGTCCGAACCGTCGGCGAGCGCGGTGGCGACCCGAAGCGCGTTGGCCAACTCGCGCAGGTTGCCCGGCCAGGTATGCGCCATCAACGCGAGTCGCGCCGCGGGCGTCAGCCGCCAGTCGCGGCCCGCTTCGGACGAGAACCGCGCAAGCCAGCGGTCGATCAGCGCGCCGAGGTCCGCCCGCAACCGCAGCGGCGGCAGGGTCAGCGTGCCTGCGTTGAGCCGGTAGTAGAGGTCCTCGCGAAAACGGCGCTCGCGCACCAGCGCGTCGAGACGCAGGTGCGAGGCCGAAATCAGCCGGAAGGACACCGCGCGCGGCTCGCGGCCGCCGACCGGCGTCACCTCGTTCTCCGACAAGACGCGCAGGAAGCGGCTCTGGAGCGTGAGCGGCATGTCGCCGATTTCGTCGAGGAAAAGCGTGCCGCCATTGGCCGCCTCGATCAGCCCGGGCTTCCCCTTAGGCAAGGCGCCGGTGAAGGCGCCGGGGGCATAGCCGAACAGCTCGGCCTCGATCAGATGCTCTGGGATCGCCGCACAGTTGACCGGCACGAAGCGCCCGGGTCGCGGGCTCGAGTCATGGATGGCGCGGGCGAGATATTCCTTGCCGGCCCCGGTCTCGCCATGGATCAGGATCGGGATTTTCGCCGCCCCGAGGCGCGCGGCGCGCGCGAGCTGGGCCTCCATTGTCGGATCGCCGAAGGCGAGTCCGGCGAGCGGCGCGGGCGTCGCCGCCGGAGCCGGCGCCGGAGGGCGCGGGGCCGGCTTCGGGCGGAGCGCCGGGGCGATCGCGCTCGCGAAGATCGCCACGCCGTCGCGGGTGCGCACGACACGGTCGCCGGCCGGCCGGCCTCGCGTCAGGCGCGGCAGATCGTCGACGTCGATGTCGAACAGTTGCGACAACGGCAGGCCGACGAGCGCGCGCGTCGCCGGCGCCGACATCTTCATCGCCCTCGCGAGCGCGGCGAATCCGCCGTGGGTTAGCCCGCTGATCCGGCCGCGTCCGTCGATCGCGAGCGCGGCGTCCGGGTCGACGTCGAGGAAGTCCGGCGAACGCGAGAGCCGGAGAACCCACTCGTGCCGGGCGCGGGCAAGGAGGTTGGCGAACTCGATCCGCCGCGCGGTGGTCGAAACCAGGTGCAGCGCGAGGCGCTGGCTCGCCTTCACGGTCGGCGAGCGGAGCTGGGAAATGTCGAGCACGGCGGTGAGGTCGCCGAGCGTGTCGAAGATCGGCGCCGCGGTGCAGGTGAGGCCGATGTGGCTCGTGTCGAAGTGGTCGTCCTGGTGGATGATGACCGGAGCGCCCGAGACGATGCAAGCGCCGACGGCGCAAGTTCCGGCGCGGTTCTCGGACCATTCCGAGCCGAGATAGAGCCCGGCCTTGCGCAAATGGTTGTCAAAGGTCGCGTCGCCCATAAAATCGACGGTGACGCCGCGCGCGTCGGAGAGGAGCAGGACATAGTTCTGGTCGGCGACGTTGCGAAACAGCGTCTCGAGGCCCGAACGGCCGATGCGGATCAGCTCTCCGGCCTGCTCCTGATGTTCGCGCAACTGATGCGCCGGGACGATATACGCTTCCTGCGCATGGGCTGGATTCATGCGGTAATCGTTGAGGCAGCGCAACCACGACTGGACGACGGCGGAGTCGCGAGGGCTCACGTGCCCCAGAGCCACGCGCTCGATCTCCTCAATATGCAGCCGGGCCGAATCCACGCGCGCTCCGTCCTCCCTTTTGCCAGAGTTTAGCCGGCGCGGGCGGGGGCGACAACGTCGATCGGCGGCCCGGGCGCGAGCCATGGAGTGACGTCGCACGCCCGACAGAAGCGCGCGGGGGTCTTGCGCTCCTACGCCGCCAGCTGGCGCAGCACGTAGGGCAGGATCCCGCCGTTGCGGAAATATTCCAGCTCGTCGAACGTGTCGATGCGGCAGACGAGCGGGACCGTCAGGCTTTCGCCGTCGGCGCGCCGGATCTCTGCGGCCAGCCGCTGGCGCGGCTTCAGCGTCTCGCCGAGGCCGCGGATCGTCACCATCTCGTCGCCGACGAGGCCCAGCGTCTCCCAGCTCGTCCCGTCCTCGAACACCAGCGGCAGCACGCCCATGCCGACGAGGTTCGAGCGGTGGATGCGCTCGAAGCTCCGGGCGACGACGGCTCGGACGCCGAGCAACCGCGTGCCCTTCGCGGCCCAGTCGCGCGAGGAGCCGGTCCCGTATTCCTTGCCCGCGAATACGACGAGCGGAACCTTTTCGGCCTCGTATTTCATCGCCGCGTCGTAGATCGCCATCCTGGCGCCGTCGGGCTGGTGGAGCGTCCAGCCGCCCTCGACCACTTGCCCCGCCTCGTCCTTCACCATCTGGTTCTTGATGCGGATGTTGGCGAAGGTGCCGCGCATCATCACTTCGTGGTTGCCG
>CAMFKX010000240.1 GCA_945957375.1 uncultured Roseiarcus sp. | reverse complement strand
GCGTCGGCGCGGACGGGAGGGACGGCGTCTCGCCGTCCTCGCGCGCAGCGACGGAGGGGCGGCGTCCCGGCGACGGCCCGACGGGCGACGGGCCTCGGTGGACGTTTCCCGCGCTCATGGGCCCGCTCGAACGCGCCGCCTCGGCGCTCCGCCGCGAGCCGCTTGCGCCTCGATCTCTGAGCGCCGAAGCGGCGTCGGTCAAAGTCAGGGACGCGCCGCTTCCGCCGCCGGCCATCGATTTCGCGCAGAATGGCCGCCGCGCTACGCCATCGTCTGCTTCACCGTCTCGATCAATTGCTTGAGGGAGAACGGCTTGGGCAGGAAGACGAACTCCTGGCGGCCGGGCAGGTTGCGGGCGAAGGCGTCGTCGGCGTAGCCCGAGACGAACACCACCTTGGCCTCGACGCCGCGCCGACGCAGCTCGGTCAGCATGGTCGGTCCGTCCATCTCGGGCATGATGACGTCGGAGACGATCAGGTCGATCGGGTGGCCGGCGTCCTCGACCACCTTCAGCGCCTCGACGCCCGATTCGGCCTCGAGCACGGTGTAGCCGCGCGAGGCGAGCGCGCGCGCCGCGAACGCGCGCACCGCCTCCTCGTCCTCGACCAGCAGGATCGCGCCCCTGCCGGTGAGATCGGCCGCAGGCTTGGCGGGCTCGGCCTTGGCCGGAGCCTCGACCTCGGCCTCGACGAGGCGCGGGAGCAGGATGCGGAACCGGGCGCCCTTGCCGGGCTCGCTCTCGCAGAAGACGTAGCCGCCCGTCTGCTTGACGATGCCATAGACCATCGACAGGCCGAGGCCGGTGCCCTTGCCGACCTCCTTGGTGGTGAAGAACGGTTCGAAGATCTTGTCCTGCACTTCGGGCGGGACGCCATGGCCGGTATCCTCGACCTCGACGAGGACGTAGTCGGCCGGAGCGACGCCGCGATCCTTGAGGTTGACCACCAGATTGACGATCACCTGTTCGAACTGGTTCAGGTCGGCCTTGACCAGCCACAGGTCGCGCGCATGGACGACGTCGAGCGCGACAGGCTCGCCGACGAGGCGGCGCAGCAGCATCTGCAGCTCCGACAGGACGTCGTTGAGCTGGAGCGTCTGCGGCCTCAGCGTCTGGCGGCGCGAGAAGGCAAGCAATTGACGCACCAGGCCCGCGGCCCGGTTGGCGTTCTGCTTGATCTGCATGATGTCCTGGAACGACGGATCGGTCGGCCGGTGATTGGCGAGCAGCAGATCGGAATAGCCGATGATCGCCGTCAGCACGTTGTTGAAATCGTGCGCGACGCCGCCGGCGAGCTGGCCGATCGCCTGCATCTTCTGGCTCTGGGCGAGATTCTCCTGCAGGGCGCGCTGCTCGGTGGTGTCGAGCGCGAACACGATCGCGCTCGGCCCTTCGGCCGAACCGGGCTCGCCGGCCGAAACGAACAATCTTGCCGAGCGGGCCGGATCGGATCCGTCGAGCGAGACGTCCAGCGGCTCGATGCCGCCTCGTCCCTCCGCCGCGGCCTCCAGGGCCAGGCGCAGCGCGCCGTGATCGCGTTCGGCGACGACGTCGAAGATCGACGGCGTCCCGCCGCCGACCGCCGACTTCAGCGCGACCGGCGCGAGCCGAGCGAAAGCCGCGTTGGGCCGCAGCAGTTTGCCGCCGCCGTCGATCTCGGCGATCGCGACCGGCGTCGAGTTGAAGACGCGGGAAAACCGGACCTCCGCGGCGCGCAAGTCCTCCTCGCTGCGCGACTCGCCGGGGGCGCGGCTGATCACCAGCGACCGCGACGGCCCGGGGAGGCCGTCGCTCGAGAAGGCGACCTTGTGGAAGATCCGGGCCGGCAGCACGCGGCCGAGGCGCGGCTTGAGATCGACGTCGAACAGTTGCGTCTTAACCTCGCCGGGCTGGCCCGACAGTCCGGTCAGCATGGCGGCGACGTCGCCTTCGACGATGTCGGCGACCTTGAGCTGACCGAGTCCGAACTGGGCGAGGTCGTAATCGAGCCACTCGGCCAAGGTTGCGTTCATATGGACGATCGCCCCATCGGGCTCGGCCGAAAAGAAGCCCGCCGGCGCATGGTCGAGATAGTCGATCGCGTGCTGGAGGTCCTGGAAGAACGTTTCGTGCCGGTCGTGCTCGCGCGTCTCGTCGGAAACGGTCCAGACGACGGCGGACTCGCCCGCGGCGTCGTGAAGCGGGCGCACCTTGATGCGATACCACGCGACCGGCCCTTCGCCCGAGGGCGGCGGCGACAGACGCATGTCCTCGCTGCCCGATTTGCCGGACTTCGCGGCCTGGGACAGGCGATAGATGGATTCCGAGACCTCCGGCGACCCGGCGAAAACCCGCTCGACCAGCCTGAGCTCGCCCCCGCCGGAGAGCGCGCGATAGGCGGGATTGGCGTACAGGACCCTCGAACGACGGTCGGTGACGATCAAGCCATCGGGACTGGTGTCGGCGATCGCGCCGGATACGTCGCGGCGGCGAGATCGCGCCGGAAACTGCAGGAAACCGAAGGAAATCAGCACCAGGCATAGCGCGCCGAACAGCGCCAATGCGGCCATCGCCCCCTTCACCAGCGTCGGCGCGAGGCTGTTTGGGGCGAACCAGACCGCCGCCAGCACGCATGCGCCGCCCGCAGCGAGGAGGACGAGCGCGAACACATTGGCTGTCGGCTCGAACCCGTCCCGTTCGGGAGGGGTCGGCGTCGAAGTCATGGCCTGTTGGACCCCGATAGAGGCGCGCTTTCCACGCCGATTCGATCTGCAAGTTCTGGTGCTACCATGCGGCCCGACCGATGTCTTGACGCGTCCCAGTCGAACGCGAGGCAGATACGCCGAAAGCCACAGTTTTCATGGCTCAGACAATTTGTTATGCTTTCCAATCGGTTCCTCTGGGGCCGAGGTGGACCCTACGCCAAACCCTCGGCGCGGCGATCGCCCGGGGGGTCCATCAAATGACTTAGGCACATTCCGGCTGGAGCCTCTGGCCCGCAGGACGCCAAGGTTTTTCGCGCGTCGGCGGCGCGAAGGCGGGATTCAGGATGCAGTGGTTGAATGATCTTCCGTTCGGCGACAACCGGGTCGTTCAGATCGGATTCCTGGCGGCGTGCGGCATCGCCGTTCTGGTCGCGCTCGCGATCGTGTACCGGCTGGTCTTTGCTCATCGATTGCGCGTGCCGGGCGGGCGAACGCGCCAGGCGCGGCTCGGCCTCGTCGACGCTTTCAGTCTCGACGGCCAGCGGCAGCTGGTTCTGGTGCGTCGCGACAATGTCGAGCACCTGGTGATGATCGGCGGCCCGAACGACGTCCTGCTGGAATCGCAGATCAGCCGCGCCTCGGGTGCGGTGCGGGACAACGTGGTGACGCCGGCCGCGATGCCGCGACGCCGTGCGGACGCTCAGATCAGCGCGACGCCTCCTGCGGCTTCCGCTCAGACCGGCGTCGCGCCGGTCGCCGTCGCGCCGGCGGAGCCCTTGCCGATTGCGCCGGTCCCGTTGCGCCCGAACGCGGCTCCGCCGGTCGCCGCGCAGCCTTCGCCGCCGGCGCCCGTCGCCGCGACGCCTTCGCCGGCGGCGCCGGCAATGGCTGCGCCTCCCGTGGCCGCCGAAGCCAAGCCGGTCGAGCCCGCCGCTTCGCCCCTGCCGGATGGCGACAAGGCGCCCGCGACCGTGGGCAACGACGCCACGCACGCTCCGGCGGGTCCGGCCCGTCGGATGATGCCGCAGCCGATCACGCCGCTCGTTCGAGCCAAGGTCGAGCGCGGATCCGAAGCTCCCGCCCAAAGGGCGCAAGCGGGCTCGCCCGCCGCCGCGCCGTCTCAAGCCAAACAGACGACAGCCGCGCCATCGGACGCCCCGGCGCCGCCCGTCGAACCGGCGCCGCGTCCGCAGGTTCATCCGGAGCCGGCGCTCGTGACGGACCTGCCGCCGCGCCCGGCGGAGACCCATTCAATCGCGCAGCGGAGCATATCCGGGTTCGCGCCGGCCTCGGCCAAGGCGAGCGTCGCGGAGCTGCGAGGGATCCCTTATCCGAAAGACGGGACGACGCACGCCGACAAGGCTCCGCCTTCAAACGCTGCGCCGAGCCCCGCGGCTCAGCCGGCGGTACATTTTGGTCCCGCGATTCATCCCATTCCGGCGCCGAAGGCGGACCCGGCGCCCCATGTCGTGGCGGCGATCAAGCCGGAAGCGCCCGCGCCTCAAGCTGGAGCGGATCACGCTCCAGAAGAGCGGAGCGTCTCGCCCGAGGCGGCGGACGCGTTGGCGCTCGCGGCGAAGCGCAGCCGGGATCCGTTCGCCGCTCTGGATTCGCTGGAAGCGGAAATGGCCAAGCTTTTGGGGCGGGAAAAGGCCGGCTGACGCAGAAGCGTCGATTCAATCGTCGCGGTAGATCTTTTCCCGCCGCTCGTGGCGCTCCTGCGCCTCGACCGAAAGGGTGGCGATCGGGCGCGCGTCGAGGCGGCGCAGCGAAATGGGTTCGCCCGTCTCGACGCAATAGCCGTAGGAGCCGTCTTCGATCCGCGCCAGCGCCGATTCGATCTTGGAGATGAGTTTGCGCTGCCGATCGCGAGCGCGAAGTTCGATCGCCCGATCGGTCTCCGACGAGGCGCGGTCGGCAATGTCGGGATGATTCTCGCTCTCATGCTGGAGCGCGTTCAGGGTGTCTCGGCTCTCCGCCAGGATCGATTCCCGCCACGCGATCAGCTTTCGCCGGAAATACTCGCGCTGTCGCTCGTTCATGAACGATTCCGAGTCGGACGGCTTGTAGCTTTCAGAGCCGAAATCGTTCATTCGTGATCCCTGTCCCCGATGGATTTTGGCGGCGTTATAGCGACAGAGCGACCACGGAACAATGACTATCGTCCACGCTGCGACGGCGGCGGCGACCGGGTCGGGGCGCGGGCCAAATTGACGCAGGCGGCTTGAAAGGCTTCCGGTCCCGATTCACTTTGCTTACTGGAGTCGATCCCGGGCTCGGACCGGAACGGAGGGTGGTCATGTACAAGCGCATCGTTCTCGCAGTCGACCTGGCCGAACCGTCGACAGCGCCCAAAGGACTTGCCGAAGCGCTGGAGCTCGCCAAGGCTTGGGGCGGGTCCCTGCGGCTCGTCAACGTCCAGCCCGTCGTGCCGGCGACCTTCATGGAATACGTGCCGGCGGATTTCGACGCGGAGCAGACCAAGCGCGCGATGGACGACTTAAAGGCCGTCGTCGCCAAGATCGATTTGCCGGCGGACCGGAAGAGCTTCGCCGCCCGCGCCGGCGGCATCTACCACGAGCTGCTTCAGGAGGCGACCGACTGGGACGCCGATCTCATCGTGGTCGGCTCGCATCGGCCGGTCATGAGCGACTATCTGCTCGGCTCCAACGCCAAGACGATCGTTCGCCACGCCCAGTGCTCGGTTCTGGTGGTCCGCTGACGGCCGATAGCGCCGCCGGATTTTTCAGGCGGCGAGCGCCTTCATCGCCGCCTCGACGCCATCGGGCGTCAGGGGAAACATGCGCCGCTGGAAGATGGCGGCGATGATTTCCGTCGACTGCGAATAGGGCCAGTGCGCCTCCGGGGTGGGATTGATCCAGACCGAGCGCGGCCAGACCGCGTTGACGCGCTCGAGCCACACCTTTCCGGGCTCGGGATTGAGATGCTCGACCGAGCCGCCGGGCGACACGATCTCGTAGGGACTCATCGAGGCGTCGCCGACGAACACCACGCGGTAATCGCGTCCGTAGGCGTTGAGGAGATCGCGCGTCGAGATTCGCTCCTCGTAGCGGCGGCGGTTGTTCTTCCACACGCTCTCGTACAAGCAGTTGTGGAAGTAGAAGTGCTCGAGGCGCTTGAATTGGCTTTGGGCGGCGGAGAAAAGCTGCTCGGCCGCCTCGACGTGCCAGTCCATCGAGCCGCCGACGTCCAGGAACAACAGCACCTTGACGGCGTTGCGCCGCTCCGGGCGCAGTTTGACGTCGATGTAGCCCTTGTCCGCCGTCGAGCGGATCGTATTGTCGAGATCCAGTTCTTCGGCGGCGCCCTCGCGAGCGAATCGCCGAAGGCGGCGCAGCGCCAGCTTGATGTTGCGCGGCCCCAATTCCGCGTCGCCGTCGAAATCCTTGAAGTCGCGCCGGTCCCAGACCTTGATCGCGCTGCCGCGCCGGCCGCGGTCCTGTCCGATCCTCACCCCCTCCGGATGGTCGCCATAGGCGCCGAAAGGCGACGTCCCTCCGGTGCCGATCCACTTGGAGCCGCCCTGGTGGCGTCCCTTCTGCTCCGCGAGCCGCTGACGCAGGGTCTCCATCAATTTGTCGAAGCCGAGCTTCTCGATCTCCGCCCGCTCCTCGGGGCTGAGGAAACGCTCGGCCATGCGGCGCAGCCATTCCTCCGGCAATTCCTTTGACTCGACCGCCGCCGCGACGGTCAGCACGCCCTTGAACGTCGCGGCGAACGTCACGTCGAACCGGTCGAGATTGCGTTCGTCCTTGACGAGGAGGGCGCGGGAGAGACGATAGAACTCCTCGACCGACTTCCCCGCGATGTCGCCCTCGAGGGCGCGCATCAGGTCGAGGTACTCTCGCGGCGTGACCGGCACCTGCGCTTGCCGCAGATTGGCGAAGAAGGTCAGGAACATGAACGCGATCCTAGCGCGCCGGGAAAGGCGCGTGCAATGGGTGCGCTGAACCGGAAGGAGTCCTCATGGCGGCTGTGGTCGACCGACAGACCTACCTCCTGCCTCGCGCGGTCGCCCCGGACACGGAGGTTCTGGCGATCGCGGACATCCATGGACGGACCGATCTTCTCGACGCCCTTCTGGACGAAGCGGCGCGAGAGCCGCGCCTGCGGCGGCGGCGCGTCCTCGTCTTCCTCGGCGACCTGGTCGACCGCGGCCCGGACAGCCTCGGAGCCGTCGACCTGGCGATCGGCGCCGCCGAGCGGATCGGCGCCGACGAGCGAATCGGGCTCATGGGCAACCACGAGACGATGATGCGCCTCGCCCTCGACGTGCGCACGCCTTGGGACGTCGCGCTTCACGCGCTCCTGGTCTGGCTGCGCAACGGGGGCGACGCCGTCGTCCGTCAATTCCCTCGCTTCGAAGCTCAGCCGCATGGACCCGACGCGCTCTTGACCGTCCTGCGCGTCGCGCTGCCCGAAAGGATCCGCGGATGGCTCGAAAGCCTGGGCGCCAGCTGGCGGTCGGGCGAAACCCTGTTCGTTCACGCCGGAATCAATCCGAACGCGGACCTCGACGGCTTTCTCGCGACGCCCTGGAACTTGCCGCTTTCGGAGGTCAACGAGGACATGCACTGGGCCTGGGTGCGCTGGCCCTTTCTCGAGGCGGTCCCCGGGCCCTCGGGCTTCAGCGGCTATTTCGTCGTCCACGGGCACACGCCGAACGACGCCCGCCGCGATGCTTCCCATGGCGACCAGATCCGCAGGTTTCGACTGAACCTCGACGCCGGCTCAGGCAAGACGGGATTGGCGAAACTGGGCGTCTTTCGCGGCGCCGAGGTCAAGGTGCTGACCGCGATGGGGCCGACCAACGCCATGCTCGACCTCGGTCGCGCGTGAGGCGGACGAGTCTCCGCCGCAAGGCTCAAGCGTCGCATCCGACAAAAAAAGCAGCCGCCCGGGGAGGGCGGCTGCGTCTAACTCGGAAGCTCCGCAACGATCCCGTTGCGCCGCCTTGATTAGCCGACGGCGTACAGCTTCGGCCGCTTGTCCGCGTCCACAGACTGGCGCGCGGGCGCAACCCATCCACGAACGCTGCGGTCGTCGAAGCTCACGAACAACGAAACCGTACCCGCCAGTCCGCTCCACAGCTTGGAGTCGAGGACGAGCGCGCCGCTGGTCCAACGGAACGCGCCGGACGCGCTTCTCTCGAGGCCGTACACACCGTCCTTCAGGAGCTCGCTGCCCAACTCGATGCGGCGCGATTCGCCGTTGCTTCCGGTGACCGACAGGCCCATCAGCAGCACGCCCAGCGCCCGGGTATCTTGCCCGCCCAGCGACGACGGCCGGAAGGTGTTCGACATCAAGCGAACATCCGAGGCGCCCGCCGGCAGCATGAACACCGCAGCCCCGCCTTCGATCAGCGGACGGCGAACCTGACCGTCGACGAGCAGGTGCAAGTCGGCGTCAATCACCGTCTTCCAGCCCATTTCCATGGCGCGCGCCGCCAGGCGCTCGCGAACGAGCGTCAAGACGGGGCCTTCCGTCACGACCGGGCGGCAGAAGTCGGCGTGGGACTTGTCGACGCCCTCTTCGAACACGTGCAGCGTCGCGCCTTCCTCGGCAAAGAAGCCGCGATTGCTCATCGCCAGGTAGCTTTCGGCGGCGAGGTTGTTCGCGATCAGCACGTCATGGCTGTCGAGCTCGACGTGCCAGAGGGTCACGTCCGAAGCCAGTTCGCGGGTGATGGTGGCGCCGTTGACCAGATAGCCGGCCGGGATCATCACTTCGCCAATGATGTCGACGCAGATCGAGTGCCCCGGGGAGACGACGAGGTCCTGAGCGGGACGCGCCGGACCGAAGGCGTCG
>CAMFKX010000239.1 GCA_945957375.1 uncultured Roseiarcus sp. | reverse complement strand
CGTGAAACGTGTCGCCCGCAACGGCAAAGGTGCGCCGGGCGAGGTCGATCTCGATCGACTCGCAGCCCACCACGCACGGCTTGTCGAGCGCGCGCGACACCACGGCGGCGTGGCTGAGCGCCCCGCCGGCGGCCGTGACGACGCCCCCGGCGCACAGCATCCCGCGGATGTCCTTGGGGCTGGTGATCGGGCGCAGCAGGATGACTGGCTCGCCCGTCGCCGCCGCCTCGGCCGCCCGATCCGAGTCGAGGAACGCGGCCCCATGCGCGTGGCCTGGTGAAGAGCCCAGGCCCTGCGCGAGGGTCCGGGCCTCCGCCAGGGCGGCCTCGTCGAAGGCGGGCCGCGACAGCTTGCGGATCTGGTCGGGGTTGATGCGGCCGACCGCCTCGGTGACGCCGATCAGGCCTTCGGCGACGAGGTCCGCCGCGATCCGCACGGCCGCGACCGCGGTGCGCTTCGCCGGCCGCACCTGCAGCATGTAGAGACGCCCGGACTCGACCGTGAACTCGATGTCAACCGCGTCGCGATAGAGCGCCTCGAGCTTGCCTCCGATGTCGACCAGTGAGGCGAGAAGCTGCGGATCCATGCCCTTCGGGTCGGCCAGATCGATCGGGCTGTGCGTGCCGGCGACGAGATCCTCGCCCTGCCTGCCGACGAGATATTCGCCGTAGAGCGCCTTCGTCCCGTCGTTCGGGTTGCGGGTGAAGGCGACGCCCGAACCGGAATTGTCGTCGGCGTTGCCGAACACCATCGACTGCACCGTGACCGCCGTGCCGAGATCGTCGGAGATCCTGTGGTGCTGCCGATAGGCCTTGGCGCGCGGGCTGTCCCAGGATCGGAACACGGCGGCGATCGCATGTTCGAGCTGCCCGATCGGGTCCGCGCTCACGCTCTCCCCTTCGTTCTCGACATGCGCCAGGATCGCCTGCTCGAGCCGCTCGAACGTCTCCGCCGACGGCTCGGCTAGCGCGCGCTGCTCCGCCTCGCGGACGGCCTCGGCGAGCTCGCTCGGATCGAGGTTCAGCACCGTGTCGAGAAACATCCGCCAGAACCTGAGCCAGGTGTCCACGGCGAAGCGAGCGCCCCGGGGTCCGCGGGCGATCGCCAGCGCGGAGGGCGCCGTCAGCCCCAGATTGAGGATGGTGTCCATCATGCCGGGCATGCTGACCGCGGCGCCCGAGCGCACCGAGACGAGCAGCGGGCGCTCGACGCCGCCGAAGGATCGGCCGGTCGCCGCTTGGAGCCGCGTTAGCGCGTCGCGCACCTCCCCCATGAGCGCGTCGTCGACGCGCTGGCCGCTCGCGCGGAAGCGATGGAAACCGTCGGCGCCGATGACGAAGGCGGGCGGCGCGGGAACGCCGGCGGCCATCATGCGGTGCAGCCCGCTGGCCTTGCCGCCGTAGCGCGCGGCGTCGGCGACGTCCGACTCCGCGACGTCGCGCACCAGCGACGCCCGGCCCGGCGCGGCGGTCGTGGCGATCGGTTCAGACATCGCGGGGACGGCCGATGACGGAAAGAATGTCTTCATGGAACTCGAACCAAATCGTATGGACGGAGTCGATCGTCGGCCCGCACAGATAGTCGCGCTCGCCACGATCGATCCGGGCGACGCCGTCGCCGAAGCGCCGGACATAGTGGGCGTAGCGAGGAATAGTCGGCGTCAGTTCGCCGAGCGCCTTCATCAGCCGCTCGACGATCCGGATCACCTTCGTCTCCGCCTTCGGATCGCCATCGCTGTTCTGCCAGTCGCTGACCGCCTTGATGAACTGCGTGTTCAGGATCTCGAAGCGGTCGTACCAGGCGATGACGGAGGAGTTCTCGCGCAGCGCCCCATAGGCCTGCGCATAGCGGCGATGGACCTCCGCCGTGCCGTCGGGCAACACGAGAAAGCGTCCCTCGACCGCCATCGCCCATCCTTTGCCGACGGCGTCGGCGAGCGCGTCGGCCGCGACCTGCGGCGCGACGCCGACCGCGGCCGCGATGTCGTCGGCGGTCGCCATCTTCTTCAGGTGCGAACCGTTCAGCACCAGAAACGTCTCGTCGACCGGAGTCGGCATGTCGCATGCACCTTTCGCTTGTCCTGGAAATCGGCGGCGCGGTTCCGGGCGCATGACCGCGCCGCCTTCTCCGCCCCTATTTCCAGAAGTACTTCGAGCGGGTCAGGCTGACATTGTCCGGGAACGGCAGATATCCCTCGCCGGAGAAGATCTTCTGCGGAACGGTCGCCTGGGCGAAGCCGCGCTTCACGATGTCGTAATAGTAGTTCGACACGCGCTGGTCGATCTCCCAGAACTCGTAGTCGGCGCACGCCTTGTCATACGTCCCCGCCAGGCGGAGGTGCGGCAGGATCATATCGATGTAATAGACGTACATGCCGTTCTGGATCAGCGTCCGGCGCGGCATCTTCGAGAATTTCGAGTAAAGCTTCAGCGTCGCCTGCTGGATGCCCTCCAGGCGCGTCTCCAGATCCTTGATCTTGACCTGGTAGACCTCGCCCATCGGCGTGTCCCATTTCTCGCGGACGAACACGGCGCCGCCGACGATGTGCTCGATATAGTTCTTCGGGCGGGTGAAGGTGGTCGAGATGTCGTTCACCCGAATCTCGTCCAGGCCCATCTTCTCCGGATCGATGACGATGCAGAGCGTGTAGCAGTGCGGCACCTTCTCGTGCTCGCACACGTCGCTCCAGTCGTAGACGTCCTCGTTGGTGAACAGGTCCCGGATGATCATGATCTTGCCGTCGGGAAGCTCGTAGGGCCCGGTGTCGCCGAGGCCGAGCCGGCAGTCGTAGTGGTCGAGGAATGACAGAAGCTCGGCTGCGGCGTTGAAGCGCACGAAGGCGTCGTGCGCCTCGCTGCCGTGCTCGAGCGGCTCGATCTGGCCGCGGAGCTTCTCGATCACGTCCTTCTCGTGAATCTGGCAGCGATAGCGATCCTGCGAGTTGAGGATGTAGCCGTCCTGCCGCTTGCCCCACAGCACCCGCTGCATGAACTTCAGGATGGTGTTGCTCTCGCGCACGAAGTCGCGCGGCTGGATGGCCTCGAGCGCCAGGAGGCCGCAGCGGCCCATGCCGAACCCGACCGCCCCGATGCACCAGTCGTGCACGCAATTGACCTTGGTGCCGATCTCGCGGCGCGCGCTCGCGCCGATCTCCATGACGCCCTTGGAGCCAATCTCGTTGGTCGTCATCTCGAGGATTTCCGGCCAGCGATAGAATTCCTGCATGAAGGCGAGAATCTCGTACTCCTGCCGCGGAATCATGCCGGACACGCCTTCGGTCGCCCGCATGACGAGGACATCCCAGATGTTCCAGGCGAGGTAGTTGTTGAGGTCGTTCAGCTCGTCCACGGTGAACTGGTCGCGAAGGACGTCCTCCTTGCTGACTTTCTCGAGCACCTTGCTCTTGGCGCGGCTGCGCATGATCTTGTCGCCGAGGATCCCGTCGGGGACCGGATCCATTCCCTTGAAGTTGCCCTGATAGACGAGGTCCTGGAAGCGGAGGCCGTCATCGCGCGCTTCATAGCGGTGCTTGTAGGTCGACATGGCGAGAGTCTCTCTGAAAGGAAGTTGGGGGTGGAAGGCGGGTCAGAGGACGGCGATGCGGCCTGTCTCACGATCCTCGCAGTGGAGCTGGACTTTCTTCCCGTCCAGGGCTGCGATGACGGCCGCGAAATGGGCGTCGTTGTTGCCGCCGGTGACGTAGCGGGAGTCGCTGCCGATAAGATAGGCCGTCATCACGCACGGCATCTGAAACTCGCGCGAGAGGATGCCGAGGTGCGATTCCGGCGCGCCCGACATGGTGATGACGCCGATGGCGCCCATGCTGAGCGCCGGCGCGAGGAACGTCGTCGTTCCGCCCTGCACCAGAAGGATGTGCTCCTTGAGCTTGCCGCTCTGAATGAGGGTGAGGACCGACTTCGGATCCGGCAGGTACTTGACCACGCCGGATGGCGTCTTCTTGGTATCGAAGCTGTTGTAGCCTTCCGCGATGTAATTCATTCGTTCCTCCCTTTGGCTGTCTTGGATCGTCGGCGCCGCGCTAAGTCGGGGACGCCGAGGCTTTCCGCAGCCGTTGCAGGCAGCGGAGAAGGTCCGCGCTCGCCGCTTTCGTTCCGGAAGCGGGAGTGGCGAAGGAGGCCGTCGCCGAGAGCGAGGCGGCGAGCGCGTTGGTGCGGCCGAGGCTCCGTTCGCGGCGCAGGGCGCCGGCCTCGGCCAATTTCGTCGAGTCGCAGGAGCAGGCGGGCCGCTGCGAGCCGCAACCGCAGGCCGCCGCGTGCGCGAGGGCGCAGGACTGCTGCGCGAAGCCGCCGGGAAGGAGGCGCGCCACGATCTCCTGCGGCCAGAGCGCCACGAAATCCGCGCCCGCGTCCTTGAGAGCGGTCTCGGCGTGCATGCCCCACGCCACCCCGACGACAAAAACGCCGCATTCCCTGGCGTGGATCACGTCGCCCGTGGTGTCGGTGACGAGGACCAGATCCGACGCCGACGCGGGCGCCGGCCGATGCCCCTCGCGATAGGACGGCGAGCAGTCGCGATTGACGAGGTAGGAGCGGTCCGCAAGAAACCGACGCAGCACCGCGCGCTTGTCGGGTTCGACGTCGCCGCCGAAGACATGGGAGAAGCAGTGCGCGACGCCGGCGCCCGTCAGCAGCCGCCGGATTGTCGCCGTCGTGTTTGACGAAACCACCGCGAGCGAACATGAGCCCGCGAGCGCGTGGATCACGTCCACGATGCCGGGAACGAAATCCGGCGCATAGTCGGCGTCGAGCTGCGCCAGGAAGTGCCGCGCGACCTCGTCCGCCTGTGCCTCGTCGCGACAGATCTTGCGAAGACCGGCGAAGAGGTTGCCCTCGAGCAGGCGAAAGTACTGCTCCTGGGAATCGACCCCGAGCCGGAACGCTGCATTGGTGCGGGCGAAGAGCGCCCACGACGCTTCGCGCGTCTGCACCAGCGTGCCGTCGAGATCGAAAAGGACGGCGAGGGGCGGCATGTCAGGCGCCGACCGCAACGCGGGTGGCGGGGGACGCATTGAGCGCGGTGAGCTGCGGCATCTCGAAGAAGTCCTGGATCTCGCCGTAGCCGACGAGATCGCCGCAGCGCCACCTTCCCAGCACGTTGAACGACACCATGTTCGGCCAGCATTGCCACGGGAAGGTGGTCAAGCCCTCGGCCGTGAGCCGCCATTCGCGATCCGAGCTGTCGATCAGGACGAGGTCGACCGTCTCGGCGTAGCGCTCGCGGCGCTTGGTCGTTCCGTGCGCCGCCTTAAGGCCGAAGACTTGGCCGCGCTCGACGACATAGCCGTGCGCGAGGCTGAGCGAGGTTCCGTTCGCCGCCGGATCGAAGCTGAAGATCGCGTGCATCGCGAGGTCGCGCGAGAAATGGGCGTGCAGCCAGCTCATGTTGGGCGCGCCGCGCTCGGGCCGCGGACCCCAGCTGTGATCCATGGTCGAGACGCAGTCGATCGGGACGCGCCTGCCGCGGATGCGCACCTCGCCCTCGAAATGGCCGGTTTGGTCGAAGTGGCCGTTGTAGGCGGTTCCCCAGGCGAACTTGCCGCCCGCGTCGGCGGCCGCCTTGAGCGCCTTCGCCTTCATCGGGTCCATGTCCGGATCGTGAATGTCGAAGGGCGGCATGATCGAGCGGTAGGTCACGTCGATGCTCGTGCCGGCGCCGTCGTCGTACTCGACCTGCCAGTCCATGTTCGGCTTCAGGCAGCGGATCGAGAGCGAATTGTCGAGCCGGAAGTTGCCGAGGTCGCGCGGCTCGGGGATGGGGAGCGAGGCGCGCAGGTCGCAGAAGTCGGCCTCCCACGGGGCGCGGGCGAAGCCGGAGTTCATGCAGATGGTCGAGCTGACGATCCCGAGATTGGTCCGGAAGAGCGCGTAGACACCGACGTTGAGACGAGCCTCGGCATTGTAGAAACCGAAGAAATTGGTCTCCGCCCACGTCGACTCGCCGGGATCCGCGGCGTGAAAGTGCACGTCTTCGTCCCGAATCATTGGCCGTCTCCCTCGTCCTCTCGTGCGTAGCTGTCCTTGGCGCGCCGCTTCCTGTGAAGACGTCGTGATCATCGAACGCAGGATGCGAAGGCGCTATAGCCGGAGCGGATAAAAAGACGCTCGTCGAATTGTCCCATCTGGCCAATGACCCCAAGGCCGACGCGCTTCTATCATCCGCCCAACCTCAGCCGGCAAGGCCAAGAGCGGGATCGGGAGCAAGCGTCATGGAGCTAGGGAGGGTGGTGGGCACGGTCGTCTCGACGATCAAGACCCCCGGTCTGAACAGCTTCAAGCTGCTGATGGTTTCGCCCTTTTCCGAGGACGATGAGCCCCGGTCCGGCGGCCCGACCCTGGTCGCCATCGACCTCGTGGGCGCAGGCGAAGGCGAGATCGTGCTCGTCACGACCGGAAGCTCCGCGCGCGCAGCCCCCGGCAGCGAGGGCGCCCCGACCGACGCCGCGATTGTCGCCGTCGTCGACACCGTCCAGCGCGGAGAACGCACCCTTTACGACAAGCGGTGAGCCTTCTTGGCGAAGGGCTCCAGCACCAACCGAAAACAGATCGCCAGGACACAAGCTTTTCGAAAGGAGATCGACATGGCCGACCTACAGACCGGAGCCCCTCGCGGCGCCCTTGGGCTGATCGAGACCAAGGGATTGGTGGGAGCGATCGAAGCGGCCGACGCGATGGTCAAGGCGGCCAACGTCCGCCTGATCGGACGCGAACAGGTCGGCGGCGGCCTCGTGACCGTGATGGTCCGCGGCGACGTCGGCGCGGTCAAGGCCGCGACCGACGCAGGCGCTGCGGCCGCCGGCAAGGTCGGGGAGGTCGTCTCCGTCCATGTGATTCCGCGGCCGCACGAGGACGTCGAGGGCATCCTCGGCAAGCTCTAGCCCGCCAACCCTGCCCATCCATGGCTGTGGCGCGAGGTGCTGAGGAATGAGTGCGTCTGTTGAATTCGATCCGGACCTGGCCGCGCTGGCCGAGGCGCGCGCGAAGGCGCGCGAGGCCCGGCGGGCCTTCGAGGCCTTCGCCGGGGCGACCCAGGACGACGTGGACAGAATCGTCCGGGCGATGGCCGCCGCAGGCACGGCGGCCGCCGAGGAGCTAGCGCGCCTCGCCGTAGACGAGACCGGATACGGCGTCTACGAGGACAAGATCGTCAAGAACAAGTACAACACGATCTTCGTCGCAGCCTCGATGCTGCCGATGCGGACGGTCGGGGTCCTGTGGGTCGACGAACGCAACCGCATGACCGCCATCGGGTCGCCGATGGGGGTCATCGCCGGCGTGATCCCGGTCACCAACCCGACCTCGACCGTGCTCTTCAAGTGCATGGCGGCGGTGAAATCCGGCAACGCCATCGTCTGCGCGCCCCATCCCAAGGCCGCGCGCTGCTGCACGCGGGCGGCCGAGATCATGGCGGACGCGGCGGTGAAAGCCGGCGCGCCGCCCGGCCTGGTCTCGTGCCTGACGAACGTGACGCTGCAGGCGACGGGCGAGCTGATGCGCCACCCCGACGTCGCGCTCGTCATGGCGACCGGCGGCCCCGGAATGGTGCGCGCCGCCTATTCGAGCGGCAAGCCGACGCTCGCCGTCGGCGCAGGCAACGTGCCCGTCTACATCCATCGCTCCGTCAAGGACGTGCGCGAGGCGGCGCTGATGGCGATCACCTCGAAGTCGTTCGACAACGGAACGGCCTGCGTGGCCGAGCAGTCGATCGTCATCGACGAGCCGGTCGCAGACGCCGCGCTCGCGGCGTTCGCCGCGCAAGGCGTGCTGTTCCTCGCGCCTCCTGAGCAGGAGCGGCTCGCCGCGGTGATCTTCACCGAGAGGGGCGACCTGCGCCCGGAGGCCGTCGGCCTCTCGGCGAAAGAGCTTGCCCGCCGCGCCGGCGTGACGGCTCCGGACGGATGCCGCGTCCTCGGCGCGCAACTGCCCGGCGTCGGGCCGAAGTTCCCGCTGTCGCGCGAGATCCTGGGGCCGGTTCTGTCCTTCTACCGCACGGCCGACGCCGAGGCCGGCCTCGGGCGCTGCCGCGAGATCCTGGCGTTCGGCGGCGAGGGTCACACGCTCGGCCTGCACTGCGAGTCGGACGAGATCATCGCCGCCTTCTCCGCGCTGCCCGCCGGACGGATCGTGATCAACACCCCGACCCTGTTCGGCGGCATGGGATTCAGTTGCGCCACCGACCCGTCCTTCATGCTCGGGACTGGCACGTGGAGCGGCTCGATCGTCTCGGACAACGTGACGCCGCTGCACCTGATCAACATCAAGCGCGTCGCGCATGAGGCGAGGCCGTGGCGGGCCATCTATGCGCCGAACATGGGGTTGTGAGTCCGTGCTCGCCCTCGCCGACGAGACGCTCTCGATGCCCGAGTCCGACGTGAACGCCTTCCTCCGCGCGGCGGCCGCGCGGCTCCGTGCTCCGGCCGACGAACGCTCGGGGCGCTTGTCCTTCGGGGTCGACCTCGGCACGGCGACGATCGTGATCACGGCCGTCGACGCCAAGGGGAAGCCCGTCTAC
>CAMFKX010000238.1 GCA_945957375.1 uncultured Roseiarcus sp. | reverse complement strand
CCGGTGATCAGCGCGTGCAGCGGCGCCTTGAAGCCGAGCAGGTCGGCGGAGGCGGGAATGTCGTGCGCGTCGCCGTCGGTGATCACGACGGCCCCGCCGACCCGCTCGGGAGGGGCGTCGGCGAGCGCGTCGCGCAGCGCGGCGAACAGGCGCGTGCCCTCGGTGTCCGACTGCTCGCGCGAGGTCTCGACCACGCGCAGGTCGACGTCGCCGAGCGCCTCGAGGCGGGCCTTGACCCCGTCGCGCGCCTTGTCGGTCTGGCCGGGCCGGCCGCCGAGCTGCTGGCTCTCCGAACGGTCGACGACGACGGCGACGATGTCCTTGAGCGGGCGGCGGTTCTCCTGCACCAGGTTGGGATCGGTGAGGCCGATCAAGGCGAAGGCGAAGGCGAGCGTGCGCAGGGCCGCGCCGCGCGAGCGCCGCCAGAGCAGCGCGGCCGAGATCGCGAGCGCGGCGAGCGCGAGGGCGGCGAGCAGCCAGAGCGGAACGAGGGGCGCGAAGGCGACCGACCACGTGGTCATCGCGTCAGCCTCTCGATGATGTCCTTGGCGTGGACCTGATCGGCCTTGTAGTTGCCGGTGAGTGTGTACATCACGATGTTGACGCCGCTGCGCAGGGCGAATTCGCGCTGGCGCGGCCCGCCGGGAACCAGCGGAAACAGCGGATGGCCGTCGGCGTCGGCCGCCCAGCCGCCGGCGAGATCGTCCGAGACGATGATGATCGGCGAGACGCTGTCGGCGGCGCGGACCGGGCGCTGGACCCGCTCGTTCGGATCGGGGGGCGGCAGCGCCTCGACCCAGGTCTGGCCGACCGCGGTGCGCCCGACCAGCCGGTCGAGCAGGTAGAAGGTCTTGGTCAGCACGTGATCGCGCGGGGCGGGCTCGAGCGCCGGCACGTCGGCGCCCGCGAGAAGCGCGCGCAGCCACAGGCCCTCGGGAGTCGGCGCGCCGCCCGGGATCGCGGTCAGCGCGTCGCGGGTGTCGAACAACACCGTTCCGCCGTTCTTCATATAGGCGGCGAGGCGCGCGCGGACCTCGGGCGACGGCTGTGGACGGTCGGCCACGATCGGCCAATAGATCAGCGGATAGAACGCGAGCTCGTCGCGCGCCGGATCGACGGCGGCCGGCTCGCCGAGTTCGGCCGAGGTCCGGCTCGACAGGACGCGGGTCAGCGCGGCGAGGCCGAGACGCGAGGTTTCGTCGACCGTCGCGTCGCCGGTCGAGACATAGGCGAGCCGGGCCAGGAGGGCCGCCTCCATGTCGTGGGCGCCGGGCGGCGCGTCGGCCGCCTGCGCGCGGTGCGGAACCGCCGAGCCGCGCGCGGCCACGATCAGAAGCGCCGCGACGGCGCCGCGGCGCAGGCCCGACCCGCGGCCCAGCCAGAGCGCGACCAGCGCGTCGATCATCAGCCCGACCACGGCGAGCGTCAGCAGGATGGCGCGCAGGTCGAGCGGCGGCGCGGCGTCGAGCGCGCCGACGCGCGGCTTCAGGCCCCCGTAGTCGGCCGCCGCCAGCGTTTGCCCCGGAGCGAGCGCGTTGACGGCGCGCAGCGACTCGGGCGCGCCGTAGAGGCCGGGCGGATGGGCGGCGTCGCCGACGTCGGCGAAGGCGTCGCCGATCGGCTCGGCCTGCGGCGGCGGAAGACCGAGCGCGCCGAAGCCGTTCAGCGTCCGCCACGGCGGCAGGCTGACGGTGGCCGACCGCGCGCCCTTGCGGTCGCCGCCCGCGGCCGGCGCGTCGGCTTCCGCGACCACCTTGCGCAGCATGTCGACGAACAGCCCCGACAGAGGCAGGTTCGACCAGGTCGTGTCCGCCGTCACGTGGAAGAGCACGATCAGGCCCTTGCCGCGCCGTTCGGCGGTGACGAGCGGCGTGCCGTCGGCGAGGCGCGCCCAGGTCTTGCCGGCAAGGCCGGGCTCGGGCTCGGCCAGCACCTGACGGCTGACGGTGACCTCGTCGGGGACCGCGAGGCCGAAGAACGGGCTGTCCTTGTCGAACGGCGCGACGTGCCGCGGCGTGTCCCACGACAGCGCGCCGCCGAGCGTGCGCCCGCCGCGGCGGAGCGCGGTCGGCGTCAGATCGTCGTCGCCGCCGGCGAGGCGGGCGCCGGCGAAGCGCACCAGCACGCCGCCGCCTTCGAGGAAACGCTCGATGGCGTCGTGCTCCGGTCCGGGCGCGACGCTCATGTCGGCGAGCGCCAGCACCGAGGGCTTCTCGGCGAGCAGCGCGACGATCGGGTCGCTTGCCGAATCGCGCCATTCCGCGACGTCGGCGAACGGGGCGAGCGCGCGCTCGAGATAATAGGACGGCGCGACCAGCGGCTGCGCCGTGTCGGCGCTGGCCCCCGTCGCGATCGCCACCCGGCGGCGGCGCGAGCGGTCGTCGACGAGCCAGGTCGCGCCGGCCGAGCGTTCGTCGTCGATCACGATCCGCTGCGCCTCGTTGCGCAGTTCGACCGGCAGGTCGAAGCGCGCTTCGACGGCGGCGCCGGCGGCGAAGTCGAACGGCGCGCGGCCGATCTCGCGCCCCTGCGAATCGAGCGCGCGGGCGACGCCGACGGCCGGCGCGGCGGCGCCGGTGCGGACGAGGCGCGCCTTGAGCGAGCCCGATGCATTGTCCGCTCCGGCCACGGCGCGCACGCCGCCGCCGTCGAGGACGACGTCGACCGAACGCGCCAGAGCGGGCCGGGCGGCGAAAGCCTGCGCGCCGCCGAGTTCGACGCCGTCGGCGATCCAGAGCGCGTCCGCGCCGGGCGAGGCGGCGAGGAACCGCTCGATCGCGGGCAGCGCCGCCTCGCGCGCCGGGACGTAGGGCGCGGGCGCGAGCGCGCGCAGCCGGCCGTCGATCTCGCCCGGATTCATCGGCGTGACGTCGCGCCCGGCCTCGGAGAGCGGCTTCAGCGCGACGACGCGTCCGGCGCGGGCGGCGGCGGCCGCCTGCTCGCGGGCGAACGCCACCCGCTTGTCGAAGGTCGGCGCCGCCGGCCAGCCGTCGTCGATCAGCACCAGCAGCGGCCCCGAGCCGCCGAGCGCGGTGAGCGACCGCCACAAAGGCTGGGCCATCGCGACGATGATCATCGCCGCGATCACGAGGCGCAGGGCGAGGATCGGCCAGGGCGTGCGCGCCGGCTCGGTCTCGTGGGTCGCAAGGCCGAGCAGCAGCCGCAGCGGCGGGAATTGCACCCGCCGCGGCGCGGGCGGCGTGACGCGCAGGAGGTAATAGAGCGCGCCGAGCCCGACGAGGGCGACGAGGACGGCCGGGGCGGCGAAGGCGAGCGGCAGGCCGAACATTCAGGCGCTCCGATACGCGCCGGCCGCGGGCGTCGCCAGCCGCATGCGCAGGGCGAGCAGCGCCTCCGCGGGCGAAGCGTCGGTGCGGTGGAGGCTCAGGCCCCAGCCGAGCCGGGCGCACAGACGCCGCAACTCCTCCCGGTGCGCGGCGAGGCGCGCGAGATAGGCGTCGCGCAGGCTCTGGGCCTGCTGGGTGCGCAGGCGCAACGCTCCGACCGGATGGTGAAACTCGACATGGCCGGAGAACGGATAGGTCTCCTCGATCGGATCGACGATCATCACCAGTTCGCCGACCGCCCCCTCGGCGGCGATCGCGCGCAGCGTCCGCTCGGTCTCGGCCGGTTCGCCGAGGAAGTCGCCGACCAGCAGCACCAGCGACCGGGCGCCGATCGGGGCCGGCGGCGGAAGGGGCGCGTCGGACGGTCCGTGGAGCCGCTCGCTGCTCGCGATCGCCTCGGCGAAGCTCTCGATCACGCCGGAATTGGCGAGTGGCCGGGTCATGCCGAGCAGACCGGCGCGCTCGCCGCTGCGCACGCTGAGGTCGGCGAAGCCGAGCGCGATCACCGCCGCGCGGTCGATCTTGGTCACCGGCGCGAGGTTCGAGCCGAACCGCATCGAGGCCGAGCGCTCGAACCAGATCCAGACCGTGTGCGCCGATTCCCACTCGCGCTCGCGCACGTAGGCATGTTCGCCGCGCGCCGAGCGCCGCCAGTCGACGCGCGAGGCGGGCTCGCCCGACAGGAACGGGCGGAACTGCCAGAAGCTCTCGCCGGAGCCGGCCTTGCGCCGGCCGTGCACGCCGTGGCGCACCGTCTGCGCGACGTTGCGCGCAGCGAGGATCAGGCTCGGCAGTCGCGCCGAGAGGTCGGCGGCTTCGAGGCGGATCGACGGGGGAACGGTCATTGCGTCTGGGAACGGCGGGCTACGCGATCCGTCATCGCAGCGTCTTCGCCGCGAGCCGCTCGATCACGCCGGGGATGGTCTCGCCGTCGGCGCGAGCGGCGAAGGTCAGCGCCATGCGATGCTTGAGCGCCGGCTCGGCGAGCGCGGCGACGTCGTCGAGCGACGGCGACAGCCGCCCGTCGACCAGCGCGCGCGCCCGCGCCGCGAGCGAAAGCGCCTGCGCCGCGCGCGGCCCGGGGCCCCAGCCGATCGCCCGGGAGATCTCGGGATCGCCCTCGCCGGGCCGGGCGGCGCGGACGAGGTCGAGGATCGACTCGACGATCCGCTCGCCGATCGGCGCGCGCCGGACGATACGCTGCGCCTGGAGCAGGTCCTCGGAGGTCATGATCGGGCGGGCCGGCTTCTCGCGGTCGCCGGTGGTGGCGATCAGGATGCGCCGCTCGGCCTCGCGGTCGGGATAGCCGACGTCGATCTGCAGCAGGAAGCGGTCGAGCTGCGCCTCCGGCAGGGGATAGGCGCCCTCCTGCTCGAGCGGGTTCTGGGTGGCGAGGACGTGGAACGGCCGCGGCAGGTCGTGGCGCACGCCGGCCACGGTGACGTGATGCTCCTGCATCGCCTGCAGCAGCGCCGACTGGGTGCGCGGGCTCGCGCGGTTGATCTCGTCGGCCATCAGAAGCTGGGCGAAGATCGGTCCGCGGATGAAGCGGAAGCCGCGCTTGCCGTCGAGCCCTTCCTCCATCACCTCCGAGCCGAGGATATCGGAGGGCATCAGGTCGGGGGTGAACTGCACGCGCCGCGCGTCGAGCCCGACGACCACGCCGAGCGTCTCGACCAGCTTGGTCTTGGCCAGGCCCGGAACGCCGATCAGCAGGCCGTGGCCGCCGGCGAGAAGCACCGTCAGGCTCAGGTCGACCACCCGGCCCTGTCCCATGATGATCGCGCCGACCTCGGCGCGCGCGGCGGCGATCTTCTCGACGACCGCGTCGACCTCGCGCGACAGCACGTCCGTTTCCCGGGCGGCCGCGCTCATGTCCTGTCCCTTTCCGCCACAGATATTCCTCTCCGGTATCGCTTTGCCGGCGACCGCACTACATTGAGCGGGTCTCTTTCCGGACGAACCGTAGCATGCCTGCGCGAACCTCGCCCACAAACGAGCGCCAGAATATGGCGAAGGGCTCGAAATCTCCCGACGAAGCCATCGTGGGGCTCGGCGCCGTCGACGGCCGCCGCGGACCCGCGCCCGTGCATCTGTGGAACCCACCCGATTGCGGCGACATCGACATGCGGATCGCCGCCGACGGCACGTGGTACTATTGCGGCTCGCCGATCGGCCGGGCGCCGCTGGTTCGGCTGTTTTCGTCGGTCCTGCGCAAGGACGGCGACCGCCACGTGCTGGTGACCCCGGTCGAGAAGGTCGGCATCCGGGTGGACGACGCCCCCTTTCTCGCGGTCGAGATGATGGTCGAGGACGCCAACGGCGAGCAGACCCTCGCCTTCCGCACCAACGTCGACGACGCCGTGACCGCGGGCGCCGAGCATCCGCTGCGTTTCGAGCGCGGCGCCGCCGAAGGCCTCAAGCCCTACGTGCGCGTGCGCGGCGAGCTCTGGGCGCTGGTCAAGCGGGCCCTGTTCTACGACCTCGTCGAGCGCGGCCAGATCGAGGGCGAGTGGTTCGGCGTGCGCTCCTCCGGCGTCTTCTTCCCCATGTGCCCGGCAAGCGAGATCGAGGGCCTTTGACCATCGACCCGACGACGCTGGACCGCCGTTCGTTTCGGGAGCTGGCGCGGCCGAGGCTGCGGCCGACGCTGTCGGTTGAGGATCTGTCCGGG
Source organism: uncultured Roseiarcus sp. (assembly GCA_945957375.1). Classification (GTDB taxonomy): domain Bacteria; phylum Pseudomonadota; class Alphaproteobacteria; order Rhizobiales; family Beijerinckiaceae; genus Roseiarcus. Next base: position 2,551 of record CAMFKX010000238.1, on the reverse strand, counting down.
CCGGACGCGCCGAAGTCGAGCGACTTTCTGCTCAGCGGCATCGTCCCGGACCCGGACCTGATCGCGCGCGCCCGGCCGGCGGCGGTGCTCGCCCCGATCGTCGCGCGGCCGGAGGGCCTGAGCGTTCTCCTCACCCTGCGCTCGTCGCACCTGCGCGCCCATTCCGGCCAGGTCGCTTTTCCCGGCGGCAAGATCGACCCGGGCGAGACGCCGCTCGAGGCGGCGCTGCGCGAGGCTCACGAGGAGATCGGCCTCGAGGCCCGCTTCGTCGAACCGATCGGCTGGCTCGACCCCTATCTGACCGGAACCGGGTTCCGCATCGGCCCGCTGGTCGCCCTTGTCGATCCGGCGTTCACGCTCACGGTCAACGCGCGCGAGGTCGACGAAGCCTTCGAAACGCCGCTCGCCTTCCTGATGGACGCCGCCAACCACAAGGTCGACGAGCGCGAGTGGCAGGGCCGCGTCCGAAGGTTTTATGCGATGCCGCACGAGGGCCGGTATATCTGGGGCGCCACCGCCGGCATGCTGCGGACCCTCTACGAGAAGCTGTTTCTGCCATGAGCCGCGCCGTCCTCGAGCCGCTGGTCCTGTTTCTCGCCCCTTTCGCGCTTTACGCGATTTACCTCCTGCTTCGCGCCCGCTGGCCGCTTGAGATCGAGCATTGGACCAGCGTCCGCGTCTCGATCCTGACCGTCGTCGGCCTCGCCGCGGCGGTGATCGGGCTCGTGGCGATCAACCTGACCGCGCCGCGCGGGCGCGGCGTCTACGTCCCGGCGCATGTCGAGAACGGCGTGCTCGTCCCTGGCCGGTTCCAGTGACCAGCCTGCCGGGAGTGCGAGACGGCGGGCTAGCCGACGGGGCGCCGCTGAGGCGCGAACCGCTCGCGCGGGCGCTCGCGGCGCTGAACGACGACAAGACGGAGACACGGGTCGTCGGCGGGGCGGTGCGCGACCTCGCGCTCGGCGTCGCGCCCGGCGACTTCGACCTCGCGACCACCGCGCATCCCGACGAAGTGACGCGCCGCGCCCATGCCGCCGGGTTCAAGGTCGTTCCGACCGGGATCGCCCACGGCACGGTGACGCTGGTCCGGAACGGCCAGCCGCTCGAGACCACGACTCTGCGGGAGGACGTCGAGACCGACGGACGCCACGCCCGGGTCGTCTTCGGCCGGGACTTCATCGCCGACGCGCGCCGGCGCGACTTCACCATCAACGCCCTGTCGCTCGACCGCGACGGCCGCATCCATGATCCGCTCGGCGGCCTCGATGACCTCGCGGCGGGGCGGGTGCGCTTTATCGGCGACGCGGACGCGCGCATCCGCGAGGACTATCTCCGCATCCTGCGCTTCTTCCGGTTCTCCGCCCGGTTCGGCGGCGGCGCCCTGGATCCCGTGGGGCTCGGCGCGACGGTGCGTCACAAGGCCGACCTCGCCCGCCTGTCGCGCGAGCGGGTGCGCGCCGAGACGCTGAAGCTCGTGGTCGCGCCGCACGCGCCGCCGGTCGTGCGCGCCATGGGCGAGCGCGGCATCCTCGGCGAGCTGCTCGGCTTTTGCGATCCGGGCCGGTTCGAGCGCGCGGCGGCGATCGAGAGCCGCGGCGACCTCGGGACGGACGCCGTGCTGCGGCTCGCCGCGCTGTGCGTCCGCGTCGTCGAGGATGCGGAGCGCGTTGCGTTGCGGCTGCGCCTCTCTAACGCCGAGGCCGACCGTCTGGCACGCGACGCCGCGGCCCTGCTGCGCCTCCACGGCGCCGACCAGGCGCCGGACGAGGCGGCGTTGCGACGTCTGGCGTTCGCGTTCGACGTTCAGGGGGCCGCCGACGCGCTGATGCTGGCGCAGGCCGACGGCCCCGCGGGCTCCGACGACGCGGGCTTCCGGCGGGCGCGGCGTTTCCTCTCGGAGACGCCGCGGCCGAAGTCGCCGGTCGCTGGAAAGGACATCGTCGCGCGCGGCGTTCCCGCCGGCCCGCGCGTCGGCCTGATCCTGCGCGCCTTCGAGGCGTCCTGGTCGGAGGCCGGATTTCCGTCCGACGCGGCGACGATCGGCCGCCTCCTGGCGGCGGCCGAGGCGAGCTCGCCGGCCGACGGCCAATAGAGCGGACCGCGAGCGCCGCGCTGGAAATTGCGGGAGCATTCGCTTTCTGCATGACAGACGTGGTGAATTGTGATCGTCTAGAACATCGACGACGCGTTAATTAGCCGCGTCGCCGATCGTTCCGCAGCGCCAGGATCACGCCGACCCCGATGGAGATCAGGCCCCGACAGCCGCCCCCGCTCGCCGATTCCGTCCGTGAGGCCACGGCGACGCGGACGGACGATCGCGTGCAGGTTCGCAGCCTCGCCGCCCATCGCCAGGCGGGACGCTCGCTGCCGGTCGAACTCGAGATCGTCGCCGCCGAGGGCGTCCCGAGCGACCGGATCTTCGCCGCGCTCGCGGCGGCGCCGCCGGACGTGACGCCGCTCGAGGCGGTGCTTGCGGCCGGAATCATCGAGGAGGAGCGCTACTATCGCGCGCTGGCGAGACGCCTCGGCTGCGCCTATTACCTCGGCCAGC